>JAJCYF010000094.1 GCA_029263035.1 Actinomycetes bacterium | reverse complement strand
CCACGCCCGGGTCTGCGGGTCCCACTTGGGAAAGGGCGTGACCCGCTGGTCGGCCGGACCGTTCTGAGATGATGCGACGGTCACCTTGCTCCATGCGCTCTCGGCAGGGTTTGAGCAGCACCCGTCCGTCCCCTCGGTCTCCTGGGACTTGCATCCACAACCGCCCTCCTGGGGCAGCCGCCTGGAGGTCGACGGGTGAAATTCGAAGGACCCGAGGGGCCCCAACTCCTCAACAATACGGAAAAACTCCTGGTCAACGTTCATCTAAAACTCCTCGTAGGGCGTGCCGGCGGCCGGGCTTTCACGGCTGGGACGGCCTGGAGAAAGCGGGCCTGGGCCGGCGAGGTTTTCAATCGGATGTGGGACCGCTTAAACCACCGGGACATCCGATTACCTGATTCTTAGGTGTTTACCTAAGTACCCTGAATTTGGGATGGATACACGTCAATGCTTCGTAAAATTTCGGCGGCCTTTTCAACAAAAAACCCCCGCCCGGAGGCGGGGGTTTCGAGGAAGTGGGTTTTTAGCGCTCCAGGACCCGGCCCTTGAACATGCCGGTCTTGATGGCGACGTTCTCCACGTTGCCGTAGTTGGACTCCACCTGCTTCCAGTTCACGACGTTCCAGAAGGCTTCGACGTAGTCCGGACGCTTGTTCTGATACTGCAGGTAGTAGGCGTGCTCCCACAGGTCCAGGCCGAGGACCGGCGTGTGGCCGCCCATCAGCGGTGAGTCCTGGTTCGGAAGGCTGAGTACCAGCAGCTTTTTCTGATCCTTGGTCTTGCGTTCGCCGGCGGCGATGACGATCCATGCCCAGCCGCTTCCGAAATGGTTGACCGCGGTCTGCTTGAAGATCTCCTTGAGCTGGGCGAACGAGCCGAACTGGTCCTCGATGGCGGAGCCCAGAGGCCCGCGAGGCTCGCTGTCCTCCTGGTTGGGGGTGAGGGTCTTCCAGAACAGGCTGTGGTTGGTGTGGCCGCCGCCGTGGTTGCGTACGGCTTTTTGGATCCGCTCGGGCAGGTTGGCGTAGTCCTCAAGCAGCTCCTCAACCGTCTTGTCGGCCAGGCTTTCGCCCTCCATGGCGGCGTTCAGCTTGTCGATGTAGGTCTGGTGGTGTTTGGTGTGGTGGACCTTCATCGTCTCCGCGTCGATGTGCGGCTCGAGTGCGTCGTACGCGTACGGTAGTTCGGGCAGAGTGTACTTTCCCATTGCTTGTGCTCCCTTTGATCGGGCGGGCTCGAATCGATTACTCGCCGCCGAAAAGAATCTATAGACCTAGGCTAAATCTACCCCAACTAGGTATTTGGGTAATCAGATGGCTAATCCAGCATCCGTAGAAGAAGGTCGACGGCCTGCCGGGCGGACCCTGCGCTGGGGATCGGAGCAGGCTTGCCGCCGACCGAGGCGGTCCAGGTCCCGATACCGACAATCGGCTTGCCCAGCTTAAGAGCGAAGGCGATCTCAGAAAGCGTACCGAACGCCCCGCCGACTGCAAGGACTCCATCCCCGGTGCGCACCACCAGCACGTTGCGCATCTCGCCCATGCCGGTGGGTACCGCAAGGTCAAGGTAGTCATTGCCTTCCGAGCGCGAGGATCCGTAGAGCAGCCCCAGAGTCAGGCCGCCTGCCGACCGGGCTCCCCGGCAGGCCGCCTCCATGGCGCCGCCCCCGCCGCCGGTCACCAGGACCGCCCCGGCCCTTGCCACGCAGGCGCCGGCCTCCTCTGCGATCCGCAGAACTTCGGGGGACGCATCCGATGGGCCGATCACGCTGATATAGGTCCGGGGATTCATGCAAGGTCCTGGTTGGATGGTTGTCTCATATATTAGGTTCGAGTGGGCGGGACGAGAGCCGGAGGTACTGGGATGTTGAATGCTGGGCTGGCGGGAAAGACCTACCCCGGCGCGACCTATCGGGTCACCGCCGAAGCCATCCACAGATACGCTGCGGCGACCAATGACTCCGGCCCGGCCGTGACCTCACCGGACCCGGTGGCGCCCCCGGCCTTTCCCTGCGTACTGGGCATCAAACAGCTGAATCAAGTGATGTACGACCCCGACCTGAACGTCGACATGTCCATGCTGGTCCACGCCCGCCAGGAGCACATTCTCCATCTGCCCATCAAAGCGGGAGACGTGATGCAGGTGACGACCGTTCTGGAGGCTGTGGACCTTGCGGACACCGGGCATACGTTTACCGTCGCCATTGCGCTGACCAATCAGGATGCCCGCGTAGCCGCCGAGGCGCGCAGCAAGATGTTCATTCGCCGCACCGTTACCGTGAAGGCGCCGCCGGCGCCTGTTGAGTCCGGGGAGCCCCTTTTCGAAGCGCACGAGGAGGTTGCGGAGGACCAGCCCGCCCGGTATGCCGAAGCGTCGGGGGACCACAACCCGATCCACCTCGACCCGGCCGCGGCCAAAAGCGCCGGATTTCCCGGCGTCGTGCTGCACGGCATGTGCACGATGGCATTTGCCGCCAAAGCGCTGGTGGAGAACCTGGCGGGCGGCGACCCGGCCCCGATCCGTCGGATCAGGGTGGAGTTCGCCCGTCCGGTTTTCCCGGGACAGACCCTGGTGACCAGAGCCTGGCCGTTGAACGGGGATGATGCACCCGGGGACCTGGATGCCTACGGGTTCGAGACGGTTAACTCCAGGGGGTCTGCGGTGCTCAAGGGCGGCCGTGTTGACGTAGTTCACTCGGGATAACACAATTCACCCTGGTTTTTCTGTTACCGGGAGTTATAGTGAGTCCGTCCAACCAAAAGAAACGGGCTTCTTAGCGTGAGTTTTCTGAGAAATGCGCTCATCTACCTCGGCTTCGTCGAGGACGACCTTCAGGGGGAGATCGCTTCCTACGGCGATCCTCAACCGCGCCGCCCGCGGGTCGAGACCGAGGACCGCTACGAGCCCCAGGCTCGGGCTTTCGACGAGCGCTACCAGGCGGCCTCCCGTTCCTACGAAGACCCCAGGGCCTACGAGGACACCCGCACCTACGATTACGAGGGCCGCGGTGAGCCTATCGAGCGCGAGCCCCGCCGCTCCGAGCAGCTGGCATCGGTTCATCAGCTGGCCCCCAGGTCGATGGGGCAGGTTCATATCGTCCGCCCCGAGTCCTACGGCGACGCCCAGCAGATAGGCGACCGTATGCGCCGAGGGCTGCCGGTCATCGTCAACCTGGAAGAGGCGGAAAGCGAGTTGGCCCGCCGGATCGTCGCATTCGCGAGCGGTCTGGTATACGGCCTGGACGGAAACCTGCAGAAGCTCTCCCGCCGGATCTACCTGATCACGCCGGCCGAGATGGAGGTCTCCTCCGAGGACAAGCGGCGCCTGGTGGAGGACACCGGCCTAGGCTTTTAGCACCGCAGCCCCGCTGACCCGTCCCTCCGCCAGATCCTTCAACGCAACGTCCGCATCCCTGAGCGCGTACGGCTGGGTGATGATGCTCAACCCGATTCGGGCAGCGAGGTCCAGGAACTCCTCGCCGTCCCTGCGGGTGTTGGCGGTGACACTGGTGAGTGTCTTTTCGTGGAACAGGTCTCGCCGGTAGTCGAGCGAGCCGGGCTGCGTGACGTGAATTCCCGCCACCGCCAGCGTCCCGCCCCGGTCCAGGGCGGACATGATCACCGGGATCAGATCTCCCGACGGGGCGAACAGGAGCGCGGCGTCGAGCGGTTTCACCGGTCGCTCGGCCGGGTGGGCTGCCGACGATGCTCCGAGATCGAGAGCAAGCCGTTGCGCCGCCGGAGAGCGGGTGCCCACATGGACCTCGGCCCCCTCGGCCAGCGCCACCTGGGCCGCAAGGTGCGCCGACCCGCCGAAGCCGTAGATGCCCAGGCGGCCGCCGGGCGGCAGGTTGGACCGCCGCAGCGCCCGGTACCCGATTATTCCGGCACACAGCAGGGGGGCGGCGTCTTCGTCGTCGAAGGCGCCGGGAAGGCGGTAGGCGTAGTCCTGATGAACCAAGGCGAACTCGGCGTAACCGCCGTCGGCGTCCCACCCGGTGAACCCGGGGTTGAGGCAAAGGTTTTCGCGGTCCCGCCGGCAGAAACGGCAGACCCCGCAGGTGGAGCGCAGCCAGGCGATCCCCACCCGCTCGCCCTGAGCGAACCTGGTTGAGCCCGGGCCCCGGGCTTCGACCACACCGACCACCTCGTGTCCGGGGACTACGCCGGGCCGGTGGGGAGCGAGGTCGCCCTCGGCGATGTGCAGGTCGGTGCGGCATACCCCGCAGACGGTGACCTTCACCCGGATCTCGCCCGGCCCGGGCTCCGGTACAGCCATCTCCACCCGCTCCAGCGGGCCCGTCGACAGGGCACCCGGACGGACGACCTTCCACGCGTACATGGTCGAATTGTCCCGCTCGGGCGCTTTTCCTGCCTGCCGAGCCCACTTTCGGCGTCCGATTGCCACCGTTTTTCGCCAACTCGTTGCTAACGTCTTTGCATGAAGTTGCAGAAGAAGGGCTCGACGATTCAACGCGCCGTGCTTCTGGCCGTCTCCTGCGCCGTCCTGGTGGTCTTCGCCGCGTCCTGCCAGAAGGGCGACAACTCCCTGCAGCAGGACCTGACCAAGAAGCTGGAGACGTCCGTCGCCCAGGTCAACGGTCTGACCACCCAGGTGCAGACCCTGGAGGGCAAGGACCAGGGGATCGAGGGTCAGGTGGTATCGCTCAACGAAAGCCTGGCCGGCATCCAGGCCAGCGTCGACGACCTCTC
>JAJCYF010000093.1 GCA_029263035.1 Actinomycetes bacterium | reverse complement strand
CTTCGATTGAGAGGAAACGATGAGCACCGAGAACAAGGATCTTTTGCGCCGTACCACCAGGATCATCGTTGAGGGGGACCTGGACGATCTGGCGGAGCATCCCGGCTACTACGAAACCCGGCAGAGGATCCCGGGTCTGCGGGCCGGCTTTCCGGACCTCAAGGTGACCATCGAAAGGCAGATGGCGGAGGGCGACCTGGTCTGCACCCACGCCTGGTTCGAGGGCACCCATACCGGCGAGTGGCTGGGCATCGCCCCGACCGGTAGAAGGGTCCGGTTCCAGAACGTCTCCATCGACCAGGTGGTGGACGGCAAGGTGGTGCAGCACAACGCCGAGTCGGGCTGGCTGTCGCTCCTGATGGCCCTGGGCGTCCTGCCGCTAGGACAGACCGGCCGACCCGCGGAGTAAAGCCCGGATTGCTCCTACGATCGAAGATGGACCTCGATCGAAGGAGATCAAATGCCCAAAGCAATCTGGAACGGCCAAACGCTGGCGGAGAGCGACAACTGCGAGGTGGTCGAAGGCAACCAGTACTTCCCGCGCGACGCAGTGAACATGGATCTGCTCCGACCGAGCGAAAAGCACACCCAGTGTGGCTGGAAGGGCACCGCCAGCTACTACGACGTGGTCGTTGGAGATCGGGTCAACCCGGACGCCGCCTGGTACTACCCGGATCCGATGGCCGGTGCCGAGCAGGTTGGCAACCGGATCGCCTTCTGGAGGGGCGTCCAGGTAGAAGCCTAGTCAACACAGAGGGCGCCTGCCGGCGCCCCCTTTGTGTTGGCCTGCTCGGCTATCCCCGGCCGGACTTCAAGATGTTGAACACCGCTCCGGTCGAGTCCTGCACCGTGGCGAACCGGCCGGGAGCTATGTCCATGGGACCTGCAAGGATTCGCCCGCCCAGCTCGCCGGCCCTGGCGGCGGTTGCGTCGGCGTCCTCGACCGCAAAGTAGACGCCCCAGTAAGGGGGAACCTCGGCCGGCATCATCGGGGGCTTGGCCATCATCCCGGCGACCGCCTTGTCTCCCAGCTTGAACTCGTTGTAACCGCCGGGCCCTTCGGAGGGACCATGGCTCTGGGCGGTCCATCCGAAGACCGCGGAGTAGAACTTGGAGGCTGCGGCCACGTCGGTGGTGATCAGCTCGTACCAGCAGACCGACCCGGGTGCGTTGCGGATCTGGGCCCCCTTGTGGGCACCGGGCTGCCACACGCCGAAGGCTGCGCCGGAGGGGTCCATGAAGAAGCCCATCTTGCCGTACTCGGCGATCTGCATCGGCTCGAACAGGGACTGTCCGCCGTTTTCGGTGACCTTGGCCACAATGGCATCGGCATCGTCGACGCAGACGTAGAACGCCCACACCGGAGGAACGCCCTCGGACGTCTGGGGGCTGATACCCGCAACGACCTTACCGTTCAGGGTGCAGTTGCGATAGCCGCCCATGTTCGGGTCACCATCCGGGCACTCCCAACCGAACAGCGCGGAGTAGAACGCGGTGGCTGCGGTGTCATCGTCCGATCCGTGGTCCTGCCACGTGGGCTCGCCGTGGATATAGGTGATCTGGTCGTCCATGTGAGTCCTCCTGAAGCGGTTGTCGGTGACTTGAAAATCGATGTGGAGCGCGGAATCGAAAGTTAGCCCGCACCTCTAACGTAGATCAGCGAGGCCGAGGGCACATCCTCCATCAGCTGGCGGGCCAGCTCGCTTTCGTAGGTCGTGACCACTACCTGGCGCAGGCCCCCGGTGTCGGAGGCGCGCGCGAGGGTCCCGGCTACCACCCTCCTCAGGCGAGGGTCGAGGTGTTCCAGCGGCTCGTCGAGCCAGACAAACGGGGCGTTGGTGGATGCTCCGGTGATCAAAAGCCGGGTCAGCAACAGAGCCCACACCTTCTCACCGCCGCTCAGCGACCGGAAGGGCAGAATGCGGGACCCAATCTGGCGGGTGACCTCGCCCTGGGGGCTGAGTCGAAGCCCCTCGGAGCCGAAGATCATCTTCCATCGCCGGCCGACCTCGGCCACCAGCGGCTCGATCTGTTCGCTGGTGATGGCGTCCGCGGTGGCCCGGAAGGCATCGGCGGCCGCCCGGCCCACCGCCTCCTGGCGGATCAGAGCCAGAATTTCGGCAGTTTCGCGCTCGGCCTGGGCCAGGTCTCCGATCCGGGCCTCGGTGACCCGCCGCCCGGCGGCAAGCTCGGCCATGAGCCGGTCCAGCTCCTGCACCCGGGCACGGGCCTCCTCATAGGCGGTGCGGGCCGGCTCCAGCTCCCCGGGACCAATCTGATCGCCGGGTGGTTGGTTGGGCGCAGGCAGCATGCGCACCTCCGTAAGGACCGCACGAAGTGACTCGAGGGCGGTCCGGCGGCTCGCCACCACCTCGGCGGCCTCTTCGGACCTTTGCCTCAGCCCGGCGAGGTGATCGGTGTGCTGCTGCTGGGCGGTGGACGAGTCGTGCTCGCTCAGGGGTCTTAGGCACGTGGGGCAGGTTGCTCCCGCCCCGCGGAGACGGTTCTGGGCCTCCTCGATCATGGCCAGCTGGGCCTGCGCTGCGGCCAGCTCGGCGGATGCGGCGGACAGATCCTCCTGCAGGGCCTGCTCCGCCCTCTCCAGCTCGGCGGGGGCGGCGGACGGATCGGTACCCCCGGGCAGATGGTCCCCCGCGCGGGCGGCCAGCGTCTGAAGGGCGGCCTGCCGGTCGTGCTGGGCGGTGCGGTATCGGTCCCACTCTTCCGCCAGGCGCAGGCGCTCCTCGGCGGCCGCCATGGTCTCCAGGGCATCGGTGCGGTCTAGGGCGGTCGAGAGCAGTTGCTCGTCGACCCAGGTAACCGCGGCCATCAGCTTCTCGGTCTCCGTCTTGTCGGTCTTCTGGCCGGCCTTCAGCTTGCGGGCGGCGGACGCAGCTTCGCTGACCATCCTGCCGGCGGCGGCGGCGGCGTCCAGCAGGGGGGTGACGCCGAAGACGCTCGCCAGGTGTTCGCGAAGCTGGAACTCCCCGTTGGCACTTTCCAGCGACCCGCCGTGCGCCAGGAAGGTGAGCCGGGCCAGGACCAGGGGGTCGCCTCCCAGCTCGGCCGCCATCAGGGAACGCAGCTCGGCCTGGTCGGTAATCACCCGGTCACCCAGCCGGGCCTCAAGCTTCGACTTGCCCTTGCGGTCGATCGTCCGGCCGACGGTGATGTTCCCGGAGTCGGGAAGGCGGAGGACGATCTCCACCGAGGCGCTCTGGGCGTCTCCCCGGATCTCCTCAGCCGCGTTAACGCCGGAGGCCTCTCCGAACACCCCCCAGGCGGCGGCCAGGATCAGCGAGGTCTTGCCGACGCCGTTCGCCGCGACAATGAACGTGGTCCCCGGCCCGAGCTCCAGGTCCAGGCTGCTGTACGCACGCCAGTTGCGAAGCCGCATCTCAAGGATCATGGGGAGCCCGCCAGCTTCGTGAGCTGCACCGCAATCTCCTCCGCGGTGTGCCTTCCCTCGTAGAGCGATATCGCCATCTGTGCCAGGGCGCCGGCTTCCGGTTCACCCAGGGCGCTCAGGACCTCCTTTTTCGGGTAGCGGGCGCGGGCTCCCAGCGCCTTCTGAATGCCGACCGCGCCGGCGGCGGCCTCCGTGGCCAGAGCGGTGACGTCCAGGGCCTGGGCGCTGCCCGTGACAAACCTCGGAAGTGCCTCCCAGGCGGGAATCAGCTCCCTCAGGTACGCCGACAGGGCCTCTCCCACCGGGGCGATGGGCCGGCGGTACCTGCGCGACGTGACGCCCCCGGCGGGGACCTCGATCACGGGGGCGCAATCCTGCGGCTCCAGGAGCAGGCAGTTCAGGTCGGCGCACACCAGGCATATGGCAGCGGTTTCGCTGAAGGCCCGGAACACCCGGTCCAGGCTTACCAGGTGGGTGGTGTCGTTTTCCAGATCGGCCGCCGCGGGAACGTCGATCCGCCATACCCGGACCCTTCCCCCCGTGGTGCCCACCGTCCAGCTGGCGGCCACCGGCAGGTTGGGGAGGGCGAAGCCGGAAGGCGCGCCATCGACGTCCACCGGCGTCCCCGGCGGGAGCCAGGCGTCGAGCTCGGCGAGCAGCGCGCGGTCTTCCACCGAGCCGGAGGCCTGCAGAAGCTGCCCGGCCGACCGGCTGGGCCCGCCGGCTTCCTCGGGGAAGGCGGTGCGCAGCGCGATGCCCTCTGTCTGCTCCAGCATCCCGATGATCTGTTGGACCTTTTCCCGCACATCGGCGGCGAGGTCGCTGAAGTCGGGAGGCCTGCCGCCCAGCTCGGTGTACTCCAGATACCGGGAGACGGCGTCCTGGACCATGTCGTCGGTTTCGCTCATCGCGTGCTCTTTCCTTCGGATCGTTCGGCCACCATCTTCGCAAGCTGCTCGTCCCCAAGCCCCTGCAGGGAGTTGTGGATCTTCACCACTGCACCGGCCAGAATCTGACCGACCCGCTGGCCGGACAGGGGTGGGTCGAGCTCGCGCCCTACGGCGGCACCGCTCTTGCGGTCGACCCTCACCGCTAGGAACACCATCTTCTCCACCTTGGTGAGCGAGTACTCGATCGCCTGGGTGATTCCCGCCAGGCGTTCGGCGTCGAAGAACTCGGCCTCGGCGCTGGCGGTGCTGGCCTGCATTGGGATGACCTGAATCTGGTGCCCTTCATCGTCGGAGCGGGTGGCATCCAAAGAGGGTCCCAGCCGTCGGACCTCTGCCCGCTTGAGTGCATCGATGGCCTTGTTGCGGGCCACCCGGCAGGCGAACACCGGGAACGGCCCGGCGGAGCGGAATTGCTGGGCTGCCATTGAGGTCCACGCTTCATCGACCACGCTCCAGGGATCTGTACCGGCAACAACCTCACGATCCCCCCTCCAGACACGCTGAACCGAGGCCCACATGAGGCGCCTCAGTCTCTCGTACTCCGTCCGGTCCACCCCTTCGGGCAGGCTGGGGCCGTCGTGCAAATTAGTTTCCCTCTGTTTGATATCGAGGTGCAGGGCGGAACCGAAAGCCTGCAGAGCTTTCGATTTTCAACCCAATCTCGATTACGTGCCTGAAGACTCTCCGAACCGGCGCCGGATCACAAGGGAAAGCTCCGGTGCAGGTTGAAAGTCGAAGAGATTGAAGGCCGGCGGGCCTTCCCGGGGATGTGTCCGGTCGCCCAAAAAAATGGGCGACCGCCACATCATCGTCCGTCGCCGTGCTGCGAGTGCGATTCCCCGGTGATACCAAACAACGATGCGGCAGCCGGAAATCCTACGCTCGAAAGGGTTGGGGACGAGCACTACATGCAGGCGACGGCCCAGTCGTCGTACCGGTCGGGTGGCCGGGCCGTATTTAGGAACTACAACCGGTCCCCGTACTCCTTGATTGCAACAGCTAGGGCTGCATCGACCCAACGGCTAAAGGAATCGTGAATGTCGGCACTACGCGTTTGATACGAGATAACGAATGGATCTAGCGAGCACGGAAAGAAATCGTAGTTCGCCAATGTGCGATCTTCCGAATCTTCGAACGATTCGAGCCTCGCGAACGAGGTCGTCTCCATGATGCCTGAGAGTTCTCGACCCACATGGTGGAACGACACGACAAAAACCAAGCGCTCCCGGCCTACGCGGACAGTGGCCTTCAGGAAATAGTGGTTCTCGTCGAAATTCGCAAATTTGCCCGCTCGACTGGCTGAATCGATAACTTCGTACTTATACCAGTGGGCGTTCCCTCGCTCTGGTCCACCATCTTGAATCCGGATGTCCGGCTCGCCGATGGAGGAAAGAGGGCCTGAAAGCTGATTCAAGTGAGCCCTGATTTGTTCCCGCGCAAGCGACCGAAGCTCCTTTGCCACATCGTTTACCCGACGCAGCTCCTCAAGCTTGGCATGTTGACGTTTTCCCAATCGAAGCGCCAGGCTATTGATTACAGCTGAAGTCAGCGCCCTTTCGTTGGAGATGTCGGCGTCGGCATCAACGCTGAGTGCTTGAAGTAGAGCTGCACGCTCCAAGCGAGCGAAAAGCAACGCCAGATTTGAAAGGTCGCCTTTGTCTGACATTTCGAGCGCTTCGATGTATTCCGTTCTCAAATCCCGGTCGACAACGAGCGGTAGCAAATCCGACTTCAGGAGGACGTAGGTGATTAGGCACCTTGCGACTCGACCGTTGCCGTCCTGGTACGGGTGAATCTGTGTAAATCGGTGGTGGAGCCAAGCTGAGACGATTATCGGATCTTCAATTTCGTATTCCGTAAACCACGACAGCAGGTTATCCATCTCCGAGTCCACCTGAAGCGGAGGGCAATACTCGTGAATGCCACCGTCGGGTCTTCTTGGGTTATTGGGATGTTCCTTAAACCGGCCCTTGAGCAGAGGTATTTCGACTCTTTGGCCAAATTGATCGACAGCAACCGTGCTTTCTTCATGCCGGGTTAGTACTGCGTGAAGTTCATGAATCAAACCCTTCGTAAGCGGACGACTGCCAGAAACGCAATCCATCACCAGTTGCACTCCCGCCTCCTGATCTCTCAAAACATCGATCAGGTGGGAAGGTTCGACATCGGTACTGGCATGTGAAATTAGATCCTCAGCGAATCCCTTGGTCACTAGCGCTTCGGTCGTACCGCGATCAAGTTCGTAGAGGCGCTCAAGGATTCCGGTTTCGACGCTCAAGCTCCGAATCAATCGTTCGGTAAAACCGGCCAGCGCCTTGTCACCCGCTTCCTCAAGTCTGGCTTTTGCGGCTCGCCATGAGTTGTAGATAGGGCGCATAGACGCTAGGTCGATCGCGCGGTCCAACTCGGTCAGAGGTTGAATTGGTTGCCAATGGTAATCCCCGCTGGTCACACGTCTACTCTACAAAGCAGGTGTGACATTTCAAGCGTTCGCTGAGCTAGAGTGACGTACTTTTCAGCCTCAGACTAAGCGACCTCGATCGCTTCGCCCCCATCGGGCTTCGGGGCGAACTGGGTGTCATAGAGCTCGGCGTAGCGCCCCTTGCGGGCCAGCAGGATCTCGTGGGTTCCGCGCTCTACCACCCTGCCGTCCTCGATCACCAGGATCAGATCGGCGTTGCGGATGGTCGACAGGCGGTGGGCGATCACCAGGGCGGTTCTTCCCGCCAGTGCGGTGGCGAGCGCCGCCTGTACCGCCGCCTCGGAGGTGGAGTCCAGGTGTGCCGTCGCCTCGTCCAGGATGACCACGCGGGGGCGGGCCACCAGCAGTCGGGCGATGGTCAACCGCTGCCTCTCGCCGCCGGAGAGCCGGTACCCCCGCTCGCCGATCATGGTCTCCAGCCGGTCCGGCAGGGACTCGATGAGGTCGGCAAGGCGGGCCTGCCTCAGGCACTCCCACAGCTCGTCGTCGGTGGCGTCCGGTCGGGCGAACAGCAGGTTGCCCCGGATGGTGTCGTGGAACAGGTGCCCATCCTGGGTCACCATCCCGAGCGTCTCTCTCAGCGACTTGAAGGTCAGGTCTCTCACGTCAATTCCCGCCAGGCGGATGGCGCCCTCGTCGACATCGTAGAGGCGGGGGGCAAGGCTGGCGATCGTAGACTTGCCGGCGCCTGAGGAGCCCACCAGGGCCACGATCTGTCCGGGCTCGACCCGGAACGACACGCCCTTCAGCACCTGCTCGCCGCCGCGGGTGTCCAGCACCGCCACCTCCTCGAGGGAGGCCAGCGACACCTTGTCGGCCGAAGGGTAGGCGAAATGAACGTCGTCGAACTCCAGCGAGACCGGTCCGTCGGGAACCTCAACCGCATCCGGCTTCTCGGTGATCAGCGGCTTGACATCGAGCACCTCGAAGACCCGCTCGAAGCTCACCATCGCCGACATAACGTCCACGCGAGCGCTCGCCAGCCCGGTCAGCGGGCCGTACAGCCGGGTCAGGAGCAGGGCCATCGTCACGACCGTTCCCGCCTCCAGACCTCCCTGCAGGGCAAGGAAACCGCCCAGCCCGTAGACCAGCGCCAGGGCCAGAGCGGAAGCCAGTGCCAGCGCGGTCAGAAAGAGCCACTGGGCCATTGCGGTCTTCACTCCGATATCCCGTACCCGGCTTGCCCGCTCTCCGAACTCCCTGGCCTCCAGCTGCGGCCGGCCGAAGAGTTTCACCAGGGTGGCGCCCGGGGCCGAGAACCGCTCGGTCATCTGGGTGGTCATCGCCGAGTTGTGCTCGGCTGCCTCCCTTTCCAATCCGGCGATCTTGCGACCGAACCTGCGGGCGGGTATGACGAAAACCGGCAGCAGCACCAGGGCCAGAGCGGTGATCTGCCAGGAGTAGCTGAACATCACAACCAGCGTCAGCACCAGGGCGATGGCGTTGCTCACCACTGAGGACAGCGTCCAGGTGAAGGCCTGCTGGGCGCCTATGACATCGCTGTTCAGCCGGCTGACCAGGGCGCCGGTCCGGGTTCGGGTGAAAAAGGCGAGGGGCATCTGCTGAACGTGGTCGAAGACCGATTGGCGCAGGTCGAGGATGAGGCCTTCACCGATCTCGGCCGACTGCTTGCGCTCGACCACACCGTTGACTGCATCGAACACAGCCAGTAGGGCGATGACCAGGGCCAGGGTCACGACGGTTCCGACGCTCCCCCCGTCGACGATGGCGTCCACCACCCGCCCGGCGAGCACCGGGGTGGCTACGGTGATAACCGCGCCCAGGGTGCTCAGGATTACGAAGAGGATCAGTTTGCGGCGGTGGGGGCGGGCAAACCCGACCACCCTCTTGAGGGTCGCCCGGCTGACGGTCTTACGTTCGTTGCCCTTCATGGCGCTGTCGAGGGCCATCCAACCCGACATGTCGACGTCCATCCGCCCTACCTTTCGAGTTCGCAGTTCAAACAACGGCAGCTTAAGAGTTCGAGGCGGCTTGAGGTCAAGCACTTTCCCAAATCTCTCAAAGCGAGGATGCTGGGCTATCGAAAACCCAGCGGGAATCGAAAGGAAAAGAGCCCTGTTTCGGTGCGCACACGCGGATTGAGGGGGCGGGTTCCCGTGAACCAACAAGGGCCGCTTGCACAGGCAAGCGACCCTTATCTGCAGGTCACCATGGCGTGTGACGCTGCTTTCTCGTCGTTCCCGTCGGAAGTCGGCTCCTTAGGGGTCGGAGAGGATGCTGAATCTTAGGAAGACTTTACAGATTCGTCAAGTCACCAGGTTGTAAATTTCAGGTCGACTCCCAACAAGCACTCGGATATAATCCGCGTAATCACGCCGGTGCGTGGAGAATTCCTGGAGGGTAAGCCAATTCCCCGTCCCATTTACCAGGTAAGAGCAGAGTTGTTTCGCACTCTGGCGCACCCCGCCCGAATTCAGGTCCTCGAGTTGCTGCGCGATGGCGAACATACGGTCGGTGAGCTGATTCCGGGTGTGGGCCTCGAGCCGTCCCACCTCTCACAGCACCTAGGCACATTGCGCCGGGCCAACATCGTCCAGAGCCGTAAGAAGGGCTCATCGGTCCTCTACAAGGTCTCGGACCCCCGCGTCTTCGACCTGCTGGAGGTCGCCAAGGACGTGATAGCAGCGTCACTCAGTGAGGCACGGGACATCCTCGATGCTCTGGAACATACCGATATGGCTGAGGCTTCCCCGGCCTCCCCCCCACCGAGCCCTAAACAATGAAGCCGGGACTGCCCACCCCTCGCTGCATTGTCAGGGCGCACACCACGGGCAAGAAGCTGTCCCGTACCCCCTGCGCCAAGGCGGCGGCACCCTCGCCTTGTGGATTGCCGGGGGTTCAGCGCTGCCAGTAGAGTTCGCTCCGGCTCAGCACCAGACCGAGCGCATGGTCATCCATGCGCTGTGGATGACGGCCGCTCTCAGCTGCGACGGGGACTCCTTGTCGATGACTTCCGCCACCAGCCCCAGCATGGAAGATCTGGTGTTGGGCATCGTGCCCGGGATGCCTCGCCTGCTGCTCCATCACCCGGTGCTGGCGTACGAAAACGGCCAGGAGTTTCTCTCCGCCTGGTTTGACGCCGCAGAGGGAAAGATCGAGCCGTTCATCCTGGTGGTCGAGGGATCGATTCCCAATGAGAAGTTGAGCGGTGACGGCTACTGGGCCGGATTCGGCGCCGATCGAGAAACCGGACAACCGATACCGACCACCGACTGGATCACCAGGCTGGCCGCCAGGGCGGCGGTGGTAGTCGCAGTCGGGACCTGTGCCACCTACGGCGGGGTCCCCGCCATGAAGAACAACCCCACGGGAGCCATGGGGCTGCCCGACTTTCTGGGCTGGGAGTGGCGTTCGTCTGAGGGTGTTCCCATCGTCTGTATCCCCGGATGCCCGGCTCAGCCGGACAACATCACCGAGACGCTGCTCTACCTCACTCTCATGCTCTCCGGCAAGGCGCCCCCCATCGAGCTGGACGAATCCCTCCGGCCGAAATGGCTGTTCAACCGGACGGTCCACGAGAACTGCGACCGCGCCGGATTCTACGAGCAGGGCGAATTTGCGACCGAATACGGATCCTCCCGGTGCATGGTCAAGCTGGGATGCAAAGGGCCGGTGGTGAAATGCAACGTGGGTGTCAGGGGATGGCTGAGGGGCAGGGGAGGCTGCCCCAACGTCGGCGGCATCTGCATCGGCTGCACCATGCCGGGCTTTCCGGACAAGTTCATGCCCTTCATGGATGCCGCCTACCCGGTCAGGTTTTCGGCCAGCGTCGCCCGTTTCACCTACGGACCGCTGCTGAGGACATTGCGGAGGCAGTCCATGAAGAAGGGTTCCAGGACGCCGGGCTGGGAGAGGCCCTCCGTCGCAACTTTGACGGGCAGCCGGCCCCGGTGGGACCTTCCGACTCCCAGAAGGGGGCCGGACTTCGAGGCCTACGAGGTAGCGGGCAGAACCGCCCGGCGCTACGTGGTGGGCAAGTCGGAGCACCTGCGGGTTGAGGTCCACGACGACCGCATCCTGCTGGCATGGACCAGCCCCCTCGACGCCGCCGCCTGGCTGGAGACCCTCCACGAATTTGCCGGCGTCAGTGGCAACGCGCTGGGCCTGATCCTGCCGGAGACCGGCTCGGACATACGCGGCGACCTGACCTGGAGGGAAACCCACGCCTGGCTGGCAAAGTCCGCCGGGGCCCAACCCCGCATGGTTCGGGTGGACCTGGGGGCGGTGAGCCTGGTGTGGCGAAGGATCGAAGAGCCGGAGCCGGGTGGGGAGGTGGCCATAATGTCGCCTGCCTTCGATACCCCACGCTTTGAGCAGTTGATCGCCTCCAGCGGGACGCCGGGGGTGAAGGCTGCGGCGGACGACATTCTGAGAGACGCCCGTATGGTGCGCAGGTGGCGGCGAGAGTAGGGACCCACAAATTTCCGCTAGTCCACCCATTAAATTCGGACGCGGGGCTGTCGCAAAGGCGGCCCGACGCTAAGATGAGGCATGGTTGGCGATGGAAGCGGCGCTGAGGTTCTGGGGCGCCCCGCAGGCGGAGCAGAAAGCGGCAGGCTCGCCGAGCTCTTCGGGCTGTTGAGCGACTCCGCTCGCGCCGGCATCCTCTATGCACTGCTGGAGGCCGGCGATCTCTCCGTCGAAGATCTCTATACCTGGACCGGCGTCTCCCCGGCGCGGGTTTCAGACGCCCTGCGTGTGCTCCGCACCGCACGGGTGGTGGCCAGCCGCAGGTCCGAAGACACGGTGGTGTACTCAATAAGCGGAGACCGGGTCAGAAGGCTGCTGGAGGTGGCAAGCCACTCGGCGGCCGAACGCCGGATCCGGCTAAGAGGGGTCGACGCCTCCCGCTCCGCCTGAAACCCTAAATGCAGTTCACGCCCTCCTCAGGCCGGTATAGCGCGTTCACCCGGTCCACCTTGGTCGTGGAGTCCTCCAGGTAGGTCACGGTCCGCTCGGTCCTGACCAGCTTGCAGGGTCCCCGCTGGGTCTCGCTCTGGCCGGTCTGGGCCACCTCCACCCACTTGGTGGAGTACAGGCTCACCGTGATGCTCGAACGAGTGTAGGTCGGCCAGATCAGGATGGGGTGCGGGCTCTGGTTTCGGATCTGCAGGTCCGGCTTGGGGTAGGAGAGGGTCGCCTCTCGGCCGTATGGATACCGGGAGATGTAGAGGCTGTGCGACTGGTACTCGGGAAACTCCAGGCCGGCAAAAAAGGCAGCGTTGAACAGCGTGGTGGCGAACTGCGAGATTCCACCGCCGACGGACTCATCGAACTTGCCGTCCTGGATGACCCCGTCGACGACAAATCCCTTCTCCCTGGTTCGCTCCCCCACGAACTGGTTCACCGAGAAGGTGTCACCGGGCTTCAGCACCTGTCCCCGGATCAGATCCGCGATCAGGTGGATGTTGGTAACTCTGGGCTGCCCGGCCGCGTGGTTGGTGGTGAAGGTGGCCACCTGTTCTTTGATCCCCGAGGTCGACAGTTGCTCGGCGGTGACCTTCGGCGGGATGGGGACGACCGGCAACTCTACCGGCCGGACCGGGGAGGTCAGGAGCCCGGCCTCCAGAATGCCGCCGGCCTCCTCCCCGCAACAGCCCAGGCCGGGCTCGCCCGGAGTAATCGTCACCGCACCGTCCACCACGTTATAGGCCGCGTCTTTGGGCGGCGGATTGGGCTGGTCAAGCAATTTACGGACCGCTGCCGTCGCCGCGTCGTGATCGACCTTCAGCACCAACCCGTCTTCGGTGGCCTCGCTCCGCATCCAGGTGCGCAAAGTCTCCGCCGGCACGGTTGAGACCTGGTCACCGGCCTTTACCTCCAGGGGCAGCGCGGTGATCTCCTCGCCCTGCCGGGCCAGGTTCCGGCCGTCGTGTACGGAGAACCTCGGGGCCACCTCTCCCCGATCCGCCTCGACGGTGATGGGGAGACCCCTCTCGGCTGCTTCGGGCAGCCTTTCTAGCACCTGGGCCGGGTCTATGCCGGATCCCACCTTGCCCGGGACCGCCTCCAGCCCGCCCTTCGCCGACTTGAGAGACGGCTCGATCGGCGGAGTCCGGGGGCCGGGATCCCCCTCGGCGACGACCCGGTAAACCAAGTTGCGATCGACTGAGATCCGGACGGGAGCCGCCCGAGCGGTGAAGAAGGACTTTGCCCATCCCCAGATGCGATCGACGATCGAGCCTGCCGTTTCCAGGGCAAGGGTATCGGTCACGGTGGGCTCCACCTGCACTGCGAGGCCGATTGCCTCGCTGTTGGTTACGAAGCCTCCGCCGGGCGCTTCGACTCTCACCGGCGCTGCCGCGTACTCCGCTGCAACCTGCGCTGCGACCGCGGTCAACTGCTGGCGGTCCATCCCTCCGACCGGCTTGCCGGCGAGAGCGACGTTGTGGGCGACCCTGTCGTTTTGAACTCCGTCCAGGGACCACGCGATCACCACCGCCACGATGGCCAGCAGCGGGACGGCGATCACCAAGAAGGCCGTCCGGCCGGGACGTCGTCGTCTGCTATGAAGTCCTGGGCTTGTATGCATAGAGTGGTTGGGCAAGCGCTCCCCGAATTCCAAAGTACACCGTTTGGAGAGCCCGGACGGTTATCGGGCGATTTGGGAAATGGCTGCGAGGACGGTTATCGTGTGGCCCCTCATGAAACCTCGCGGCTTCGCCCTCGGATCTATGTTGTGCGCCGTCTTCGCCATGGTGACCCTCGTGATCCCATTCCTGGGCGTGTACACATCGGCAATCCTGGGGCCCGCGAGCATCGCCCTCGGCGCAGTCGGCGTGTCCCGCACCAAAGACGGCGGACCCAATCGCAAGCTGGCTTTGGCGGGGCTAACCCTGGGCCTGGCGGCGGTCATCCTGCTGGTGATATTCGTCGCCACCGGAACCTACTCGGAACGGGCCCGGTAGACCCCCCGCGAGCGGGCCATTCAGCACACCGATCGGGGGCCATTCGGCACATGTACGTTCCGTTCACCAGGCTTAAAGTGCTTCTTATGGATTTGTCGGATGCACACCGGAAGGGAAAGGGAATGACCAAGAGCCAGAGGATCCGCAAGTCGGTTTGTCAGTCCGCCGGCAACCTGAACAGCCTCGCCGCAAGAGTTTCAGCTGCCAACCCGGCCCGGACCTAGGACTGAACCGACGGCCGTACCCTCATTCGTCCGGTAGGCCGCGCTTGGCCTGTTGACCCTCCCGGGTCATTCGAGCCATCTTTCGCTCGCGGCGCCTTCGTACGTGGGGGCTGGACCGAATCACCTGACTTTGGAGTTCACGCCGGAGTCCCAGATAGGTTTCCAGCCGTTCCGCCCTCAGCGACCCAGATTCAATCGCCTCCTTTACGGCACAGCCCGGCTCCGTGATGTGTCCGCAATCGCCGAAGCGGCAGTTCTGCGCAAAGGCCTCGATGTCCTCGAACGCCGCCTCCACCGACTCGGTAGACGCGGCCAGTCCGAATGCCCGGATTCCGGGGGTGTCGATCACCACGGCGTCGTCGGGCAAAACGAAAAGTTCCCGCCGGACGGTGGTGTGCTTCCCCTTTGAGTCACTCTCGCGAACCGCCCCCTCCTCGGAGAGCTCCCGGCCGGCGAGGCTGTTAAGCAGGCTGGACTTGCCGGCCCCCGACTCCCCCAGCAGGACGGCGGTCCTGCCTCGGATCGCCTCCCTCACGGCGTCCACTCCCTCGCCGGTCCTCGACGAAACGGTGAGCACGTCCAGGCCCGGGGTTTCGCCGGCAATCGCCTGGGCAACCACGGCTGCGTTCTCGAACAGGTCCGACTTGTTCAACACCACCACGGCGGATGCTCCGGCGTCCCACGCCTGAACCGCACCCCGGTGGACGCGGCCCGGGGTTACGGGCCGGTCCAGGCCGCACACCAGCACGACTATCTCGACGTTGGCCGCCAGCAGCTGTTCGACGCCGCCCCGCCCGCTTCGCCGCAGGACGCCCCGGCGGGGGAGGGTGGCCAGAAGACGGTCACCGGCGACGGCCACCCAGTCGCCCGTGACCAGCTCGCCGGTCTGTCCGGCGATCTCTATCGAACGAACGTCGCCGTCGGTAGCCACACGAATCCAGCCCCTGTCCCGGCGGATCACCCGCGCGGGCTCGGCGCCGGGTTCGGAAACTTCTCGCAGGGCGGCGGTCCAGTAGTCGTTCCATCCCAGGGAACGCAAGGAAAAGGTGGGGTCTGTCATTTCGGGTCTACCTCGTTGAAAGCCGAAGGGCGCCGGGGTGGACGAGGTTGTCGACCAGTATAGGCAGATTATTGGGGTCTTCGTGAGGGGTCCGATGTATCTTGGGGTCCATGAGGAGGCGCTCGGGTCGGCTTTGGGTCCTCCTTGCATTGGTGGCGTTGCTCACGGCCTCCTGCATCCGGCCGGACCGGGGGGTTGCGGGCATCGAGCCGGATCTCGAGTTCGAGCACTACACCCTCGACAACGGGCTCGACGTCATCTTGCGGAAGGATGACCGGATCCCGATCGCCTCGGTGAATGTCTGGTACGCAGTGGGACCGGCGAACGAGGTCGAAGGCCGGCGGGGCTTCGCCCACCTTTTCGAGCACATGATGCTGCAGGAGTCGGGGCACCGGCCGGGTGACTACTTCTCCACCCTGCAGGCGGTAGGAGCGACCGGGGTCAACGGGAACACCGACCTGGACCGCACGGCGTTTCTCCAGGACGTGCCGTCCGACCAGCTTGAGCTGGCTCTGTGGGCCGAGAGTGACCGGATGGGTTTTTTGCTCGAGGCAGTGGACCTCACGACGCTGCGTAATCAGCAGGACGTAATCCGGAACGAACGCCGCCAGAACGTGGACAACGCACCGTACGGTCTGGCCAGGGAGGAGGTCTACAAGCAACTGTTCCCGCCCGACCACCCCTACCACCACTACATCTATGGTTCGCATGAGGACATCCAGTCCGCACAGCTGGAGGACGTCCGGGATTTCTTTAACCGCTACTACGGCCCCAACAACGCCAGCCTGTCCGTGGCCGGCAATATCGACATTGAGCGGACCAGGAAGTGGGTCGACAAGTACTTCGGCTCCATCGAGCGCGGACCCGATGTGCCGGGTCCCGAGGTTGAGGTCCCCCGGATCACCCGGGAGAAGCGGTCGGTCGTCACCGACACGGTCGAGCTTCCGGCGGTTTATATGGCCTGGGTGGTCGACAACAACTTCGACGAGGATGCTCACGGTTCGCTGGCCGCCCGGATGCTCGGAGGGGGAAAGGCCAGCCGGCTGTACCGGGACCTGGTTCACGATCTGCAGATCGCCCAGTCGGTCACCGCCGAGCAGCGGACGTTGACTCACGGATCGGTTTTTCAGATCGCCGCGACGGCCAAGCCGGGGCACACGGCTGAGGAGCTGGAGACCGCCATCGGTATGGTGCTCGACCGGATGGCCGAAGACGGACCGGGCGATGAGGAGCTTCAGGCGGCCAAGGTCTCGACTCTGGCGGTGACGGTGAAGAGCCTGGAGCCATCAGATGCCGTAGCCGACCGGTTGAACGCCTACAACCACTACTTCGGCGACCCCGATCAGCTTCAAAGGGATCTCGACCGGTTCGACGATGCCGGAGGGCGGGATATCCGCCGCTTCGTAGCCGCCAAGCTGGCCCGCGACCGCCGGGTGGTGGTCCACGTCAATCCGGGCCCCAAGCAGCTTCCCCCCGATCCGCCGGCGCTACCGACGGCCCCGGTGGCCGATCCGGATCCTCGCCCCGAGCCGGCGGAATCGTGGCGAAGCCGGCCCCCCGGTCCTTCCGACGCCCCCGAGGCCCGGCTGCCGGTTCCCGATTTCTTTGAGCTGGAGAACGGCCTGGGCGTATACCTGATCCGCAGGCCGGACCTGCCCCTGGTCACGGCTCAGGTCACGGCGCGTTCGGGAAGCTCAAGCGAGCCGGTCGAATTGCCCGGCCTGGCATCGTTCACTGCCGAGATGCTCAACGAGGGTGCAGGCGACCGTTCGACCCTGGACATAGCGAACGGTGTGACCGCTCTGGGCTCCACCCTGGAGACCGGCTCCTCCCGGGAGGCGAGCTGGGTCACCACGCAGGTTCTCAAGCCGAACCTGGATGAAACCATCGAGATTATGGGTGATGTCGTTCTTCGCCCCACCTTCCCCGACGCCGAGATAGAGCGGGTCCGCACCGAGCGCCTGGCAGCTCTTCAGCAGCAGCGCAACCAGCCCCTGACCGCAGCCCACAAGGTCATGTGGCGCGAACACTACGGCAATGCCCACCCCTACGGCCGGTTGAGCCTCGGCACGGAGCAGGGTATTCGGGATGCCGGCCGGGAGGATCTGATCAGCGCCTACCGGAAGGCATTTTCTCCCGGGAACTCCGTTCTCATCCTCACCGGAGACCTTGATCTCGACGAGGCCAGGAGCCTGGCCGAAGACACCTTCGGGGAGTGGCAGGGCGATGCGGAGCGGACCCCGCCGCTGCCCGGCCCGGTTACCTCCCCGGAGAGGGTGCTGCTTGTCGACCGTCCCGGGTCAACCCAAACCACCCTGGTCCTTGCTCAGCCGGGCCTGGCCCGGGACGACCTCGACTGGAGCCGGCTTCAGCTGGTCAACCAGGTGCTGGGTGGCCTGTTTTCCAGCCGGCTCAACCAGGCTCTTCGAGAGACCTCAGGCTCAACCTATGGCGTGCACTCCGAGATGACCCAGGGCCGGCAGCCGGGCCTGCTCTACGTATCGATGTCGGTGGACACGCCCCGGGCCCAGGCGGCGATTGAGGACGCCCTCGCCGAGCTGGCAAGACTTCGTGATGCGGGCATCACCCAGGAGGAGCTGGATGAGGCCAGGCAGGCGGTGCTGCGCTCGCTTCCGGCGCTGTTTCGCACCAACGGCTCCACCGCCGGCACGGTGGCCCATCTCTACGCACTGGGTCTCTCCCAGGACTACTACCGGCAGCTGGACGAGCGCCTGTCCACGGTTACCGTCGCGGACGTAGCGCAGGTTGCAAACCGCTACCTGAATCCCGATGCGGTGAAGGTGATTGCGGTCGGTGACCGGGCGGCGACCGAGGAGCAACTCCGAAACCTGCAGCTCGGGGAGATCGCATTCCGCAACCTCGATGGCCTCGCTCCCCAGGGATAAATCGGGTCTTGCGCAGCCGAGGTAGAGGTGTAGGCTAGTGATTAAGTTAGCAACTCCTAACGTCAAAGATTTGGAAGGTTTACGATGCCTGCACCCGTGTTCTGGCTGGCCATCTACCTTTCGGCGGGAGCGCTTGTTTTCTGGGCCTGCCACAACAGCCCTTCTTGCTTGCTGAAGTCCCGCCTTGAGCGGAACCGTCGCATCGCCGCCGGTATGTTATCAGCGCCGGTCAGCCGCCCCGCAAAGGATCTGGAATCCGTTTCAGATGGTGACTCCGTCCGATAGGGCCGAATTGCAGTTCGATGCTACCGGAGCACCGACCCGCTTAACGCTGCCGTGCCCCGATTGTGCGCGCCCTGTACCTTTAGAGTGAGGTCGATTCCCAGAAGGAGGGCATAGGTGCCATTTTCAGAGCGAACGCAGGAAGCGATGAACCAGCAGCTCAAGCTTGAGATCCAGGCGTTCTACACGTACCTGGGAATGTCCGACTACTTCGACGCCGCAGGACTTCCGGGGTTCTCCCAGTGGATGTTCAACCAGTCCCAGGAAGAGTGGACCCACGCCATGAAGTTTCGCTCCTTCATTCAGGACCGTGGCGGCAGGGTCCAACTGTCCGACATCAGCCGGCCGGCTTCCGAGTACTCGTCTGCCCTTGAGGTATTTGAGCAGGCACTGCAAAACGAGCAGGTCGTGAGCGAGTCAATCGCCAACGTCTACGCCCTGGCGGAAGAGGAGAAGGACTTCGCCAGCCAGGCCTTCCTCAACTGGTTCGTCACCGAGCAGGTCGAAGAAGAGAAGACAATGAGCGACATAATCGACTGGGTGCGGCGCATGGTGGACTCGCCGCAGGGCCTGTTTCTGCTGGACGAAAGACTGGGTCAGGGCGGTCTCGCCGGAGCCTCTGGAGCCGGGGATCAGGCACCCGTCTAAATGACATGAAGGGAAGTTAGACAACTCCCCCCGTATCCCTTTGCAGCAACTCAACGTTCACAACAATGCATGACAACCCCAAATCCGGGGTAGTCTGGCTAACGAGTTGCCCGGTTGACCAGATAGGACAGGCCAGCCTCCGTCACCATGGCCGACGGAAATAGCGAGTAAACGGAACTCGGGCTTACTCACAAAAGGTTTCAGCCCCGAAACCACAAGCCGGAAGGCCATCCGGCAACTCCGCCCGGCGCACCGGCGGAGCCAGGGAAAAAAGATCCCCTGTTGATTGCGTCTCTCCGTAGCCGTTTTGCGGAGGGCTGTTTTTGCTGCACCCAAACGACGAGAGAAAGGAGTTTTGTGAAGTTTCTTCTAATTGGAGGTTCATTTTGAGACGTGTATTTACCGCTTGTATCCTAGGAATGATTGTGCCCGTCGGACTGGCTTCAGCTGCACAGGCATCGGCCGCCGGCGATCAGGTTGACAAAATCTTCGCGGAGAACCTTCCCGGAAACCGGGATGATGCTCCGGCACCGGCTGCGCCCATGATCCCGGCGCAGCCTCCGGTCCTCGCACCCGCCCCGCCAGCAAGTGAGCAGAGCTCAATTGCCGCACCGCGGCCGAGGGTTGCCCAAGCCGTTTCCCAACCGGCCCCTGCGCCGGCTCCGCGGCCGGCTCCGGCACCTGCGCCGGCGGCACGACCGGCACCTGCGCCGGCACCTGCGCCGGCCCGCTCGTCGGCCCCCGTTCGACGGGTCTCGAGCACCGCCTACTGCCTGACCGGGCGGATGGCTTCGGGCAGGTTCGTCTACCCCGGTGCAGCCGCCATGAACGGTGTGCCCCTTGGCTCCCGCTACCGGGTGCTCGATGGGCCCCGTGCCGGGTCGACGTTTGTTATCGAGGATCGGATTGGTCACAGCAGCGGCTTCGACATCGCCTACCCCGGCAACTGTGGGGCAGCGAGGGCCTACGGCCGCCGCACCATCTCCATCCAGCAGGCTTAACCCCGGGAAACGTTACGGGTTGCGCCCCGGGAGCCTTCAAGGCTCCCGGGGCGCTTTCATTAGCGGACCTTTTGGCGCTACGGTAGCCACCGTGAAAGCCGTCAAGCTCAGCGTCACCCCGGCCGCAGCCCAGCTGGCACAGGGATTCGAGCGAATTCGCCGGGGCATGGGCGTAGCCCGGGAGTTTCCGGACGGCGTTTTGCGGGAGGCGGCAGCTGCCGCCCTTAGCCCGGTGTTGGCGGGCCCCGACCGCACCGACCGGCGGGAGATCGACCTTCTCACCATCGACCCGACCGGCAGCATGGACCTGGATCAGGCATTTGCCGCCATCAGAGATGGAGATGGATACCGGGTCTGGTATGCCATCGCCGACGTCGGTCACTTCGTGCACCCGGGCAGCGCGCTGGAGGCGGAGTCGTTGCTTCGGGGATCGACGCTGTACAGCCCCGATGAGCGGATCCCTCTCTACCCGCCGATCCTGAGCGAAGGTGCCGCCAGCCTTCTGCCCGGCGAGGATCGTCCGGCTGTGCTGTGGACCTTCGATCTGGACCGGGAGGGGAACGTGCCTGACGCCCGGGTTGAGCGGGCGCTGGTACGAAGCCGGCGGCGGCTAACCTACGCCGAGGCGCAGCAGGAGATTGACTCGCCCGACCCGCCGGAGGCACTACAGGTGCTTAAGCAGGTCGGACCGCTCAGGCAGAGGATCGAGCAGGAGCGCGGCGGGGTGGACCTACGGATACCCGACCAGGAAATCGAACGGACCGACGACGGCTTCGAGGTTGCCTACCGGAGCGAGTATCCGGTGGAGAGGTGGAACGCCCAGATCT
>JAJCYF010000092.1 GCA_029263035.1 Actinomycetes bacterium | reverse complement strand
CCATGTCCCGCATGATGTCGACCATCACGGTGACCACCACGTAGGCGTCGAGTGCGGCGAGAAGAACGGCTACCGACGACACCCCGGCGGCCAGGCGGCGGCGGGGGAGGGCGGAGGCCACTTTAGACCGGAGCTACGATGTCCGCCGGTGCGTTGTAGTTGGACAGCGACACCGTCACCACGGTTTCACCCTCCTCGCCGGAGATGGTGAACGGCACCCGTGCCCGGACCAGCTCCTTGGTGTCGGCGTTTACCCAGATGGTAGATTCGCCGGCCGCGCCCGAGGCCAGCAGCGACAGGCCCTCAACCTCGCTCGGATCGAGCTCCCCAATGATCCGGTAGGTGGCGACCCCGTCGATGTCTTCGGTGTCCTCGGTGGTTGCCCCCTCCACCGCCCGCAGGGCGTTGGGAAGGCTGCGTTCGCCGCTCAGCAGGCCGGTCGGGTCGAAAATGCGGCTGTAAATGGCCTCGGGAACCTGACGAAACCCGCCGGTGGGCCCCTTGAGGTAGGGGACGTCGGCGGCGACGATGTACTCGTACTCCACCAGCGTCCCGGCCTGCAGCACCTTGGCGGTAGCCGAGACGGCCCCCTCCCGGGTGATGGTCCCCTCGGCGTCGGTAATCTGGAAGTTGGAGGGCCGGTCGCCTTCAACCTGGAGGACGAAGTTCACCGTGGAGGCGCCGTCCATTGCGTCGGCGCTTTCGGTCAGAAGCTGAGTAGCATCCGGCAGGCCGCCCGCCGGCTCATCCTCCCCGCAGGCGCTCAATAGCAGGGTGATCAGCATCAGCGGGATCAGGAGTCGCCGGGTTCTCATAAGGGTATTTTGTCACTCCCGGCCGTAACACGGGCGACCACGCCAATCGGGCAGGACCAGCTTCTGGAATTGACCAACCTGGAAGCGGCCGGTTCCAGGAAACTTCCGCTATGAGCAGGCTGTTCGCCGGCCGCGTTCGGTGGCAGGATGTGCGCATGAAAGCAGCTTTGAGCCGGTGGGCCCGGATTGCGGTTGGGACCTGGCTCCTGCTATCGGTTGCTGTGGCCTGCAGTCCTCCCGGCCGGCGAACGCCCGAGCCGGTCGAGCCCGAGAAACTCGAGATGGGCATCGTCCGGGCGGTCGACCTTTTGAAGGTCCCCGGCCTGGGTGTCATGCGCCGGCTTACACCCTCCGAGCTGCCGGACTACCAGGGGCCGGAGCTGCGCGGGGTCTGCGGCACGGTGGTGGCGCAACCGGCCGGCAACCAGAATCGCCTGGCCGCGGCCTTTGTGGGCGACGTGGCGGCGGTGTCGGAGGTGGTGGTGGCGATGGACGGCGAACAGGCCCGGGAGCTGGTGGGCAATGTACGGGAAAAGCCGGAGGATTGCCGGCCGGTGGAGGCCATCGGAAGCGACGGCGAGGTGCAGACATATACCCCGGGCAGGGTGGTGGACATCGGACGGGTGGGGGACGACCGGGTAGCCACGCAAGCCACCCTCACCGTCGACGAGCAGCGGACCTATCTCGGCACGATCCTGGTCCTTGAGGGGGACACGCTGGTCCACGGACAGATAATGTCCGAGACTCCCATTGAGGAGGAGACCATCGAAGAGCTGGCAAAGGTTTTCCACGATGCGTCCGAGGAACTGGCGGACGAGGCGGCCTGAACCGCGGTTACTGCACTTTGACGTGAAGCGCCAGGTCAACCGCGGTAACCGAGTGGGTGAGCCGGCCGACCGAGATGGCATCCGGCTTCAGCGCCGCAATATCCCCGACCGTGTCCAGCGAAACCCCGCCTGAGACCTCCAGGAACACGCCCTGAGGCTTCGTCCGAACCGCTTCCCCGACCGCGTCCAGGTCCGCATTGTCCAGCAGGACCCGCTCCGCCCCGGCTTCGGCGGCCTCCTTCATCTCGTCCAATGTCCGGACTTCCACCTCGACCTCCATGGGGCTGCGGGCCTTTGACCGCTTTACCGCTTCACCAATGCCTCCCACGAGCTTGCAGTGGTTGGTCTTGATGAGGATTGCGTCATACAGCCCCTCCCGGTGCAGGTTTCCCCCGCCCACGGCCACTGCGTAGCGCTGGACCGCCCGCAGGTTGGGGATGGTCTTGCGGGTGCACAACAGCTGGACGCCGTGGGGTTTGCAGGCCTCGACGAAGGATGCAGTCAGCGTCGCCACCCCCGACAAATGCTGCAGGAAGTTCAGCGCCACCCGTTCGGCGGCCATGATCGAGTGGGCAAGGCCCGAAATCTCTGCGACCACGGTTCCGGGCTGGAGCTTCGCCCCATCGTCCAGCAGCCAGTCGATCTCAAGTGCCTCGTCCATCTTGCGGAAGACCGCGTCGGCGACCGGCCTGCCGGCCAGTGTCCCGGCCGACTTGGCGACGATCTGTGCGGTGGTCGTCTGCCCGGCGCCGAGGATGTGGTTGCTGGTCACGTCGCCCGCGTCGGCCAGGTCCTCCAGCAGCGCTCGCTGGACCAGAAGCTTCAATTTGCCGGGGTCGATCTGCAGGTCGTCGTTCATAGGCGGTGATTACTCCTAACAAGTACCCTTGAGTTATGGGAATTATCGAAAAGGATCTGGCGGCCGGAGCCTACGCAGAGTGGGCTTCGAAGCTCCGCACCCTGGCTGCCAGGCGCAGTGCGGTCATTCTCGCCCATAACTACCAGGCGCCCTGGATTCTGGAGGCTGCCGACATAGTAGGCGACTCCCTGGAGCTGTCCCGCAAGGCGGCGGAGACCGACGCCGAGGTGATCGTCTTCTGCGGGGTGCACTTCATGGCGGAAACGGCCAAGATCCTGGCGCCGGACAAGACGGTCCTGCTCCCGGACCTGGGGGCGGGCTGCTCGCTTGCAGCGTCGATAACCGCCGACCAGCTTCGGGAGTGGAAGGCGGAGCACCCGGGCGCGGTGGTCGTCTCCTACGTGAACACGTCGGCGGCAGTGAAGGCGGAGTCCGACTACTGCTGCACCTCCTCCAACGCGGCCCGGGTGGTCTCTTCGATCGACCCGGATAAGGAGATCCTCTTCCTGCCCGACATGTTCCTCGGCGCCCACGTCGAGCGGGTCACGGGGCGCAAGATGAACCTGTGGATGGGGGAGTGCCACGTCCACGCGGGCATCAGCCCGGGGGACATCGACAGGCGCCTCGCCGAACACCCCGAGGCCGACTTCTACATCCACCCGGAGTGCGGTTGCGCCTCCCACGCCCTGTACCTGGCGTCCAGCGGCGCCCTGCCGGCGGAGCGGACCCACCTGCTCAGCACCTCGGGAATGCAGTCCTCCGCCGCGGAGTCGAAGGCGAAAGAGATAATTGTCGCGACCGAGACCGGCCTGCTGCACTCCCTCCGCAAGAACAACCCGGACAAGGATTTCTACGCCGCCAACGAGGACGCCGTGTGCAAGTACATGAAGATGATCACCCCGGCGAACCTTCTCAGCAGCCTGGAGAACATGCAGTTTGAAGTGACGGTGCCCCCCGATATCGCAGACAAGGCCCGCCTGGCCCTCGAAAGGATGATCAGCCTCTGATGCTTGCCACACTCAACTCCACCGAGCTCAAATACGACTCCGCAGGGCTCATCCCGGCCATCGTGCAGCACGAAGACACCGGCGAGATCCTCATGATGGCGTGGATGAACGCCGAGTCCATCGGCAAGACCATCGAGACCAGGACCACCTGGTTCTGGAGCCGCAGCCGCCAGGAGTTCTGGAACAAAGGTGCGACCTCGGGCAACATGCAGCACGTCAGCGAGGTGCTGGTCGACTGCGACGCCGACGTTCTGCTGGTGAAGGTGAAGCCCGACGGGCCCGCCTGCCACACCGGCGAACGCACCTGCTTTTACCGCGCCCTGTCTTGACCACGCAGTACCACCCCACCCGGCAGCGCTTCGACGAGCTGACGACCAAACACAACGTCGTCCCGGTCTGGACCGAGGTTGTCGCCGACCTGGAGACCCCGGTCTCGGTGTACATGAAGCTGGTCCAGGGGGCGGCGGACGACAGCGTCTCGTTCCTCCTGGAGTCGGTGGAGCACGGCCAGCGGTGGGGCCGGTACTCGTTCGTCGGCGTCGACCCGTTCCTGGTGGTCACCTCCCGCGACGGCGAGGTCTCGGTCCAGGGCGACACGTT
>JAJCYF010000091.1 GCA_029263035.1 Actinomycetes bacterium | reverse complement strand
AGGGTGGGGGGGTCGACATGGTCCTGATGGGGGTTGTAAAGTTGGACGTTCTCGGGGCGGCGGCGGGTCCACCGGCCGCCGCTTTTCGCGGCCGCCCCCTTCGGAGACAATTGAGATTGATTCCGACGAGAAAGGTGCCTGGTGCCTGAGGGCGACACGGTTTTCCGGGCCTCGCGCAGCATGAACAAGGCCCTCGCCAACAGGGTCCTTACCTCCACCGACTTCAGGGTGCCCCAGCACGCAACGGCGGACCTGACGGGACAGACCGTGACCGAGGTGGTTCCCCGTGGCAAACACATGCTGACCCGGACCGATGCCGGCCTCACCCTGCACACCCACTTCAAGATGGAGGGGACCTGGCACCTGTACAAGCCCGACACGAAGTGGCGCGGGGG
The DNA here is from genome assembly GCA_029263035.1 of Actinomycetes bacterium. Taxonomy (GTDB): domain Bacteria; phylum Actinomycetota; class CADDZG01; order JAHWKV01; family JAHWKV01; genus JAJCYE01. Next base: position 10,387 of record JAJCYF010000091.1, on the reverse strand, counting down.
ACCCGCCCACGAGATCCGGGCGGTCCTCAAGAACTCCGCATGGACGGCGGTGGGCTATCGCCTGGCGATCGTCGAGTTGCTGCCGACCTCCGAGGAGCATCTGGCGGTGGGGCACCTCGGCCCCGACCTGCTCGGCCCGGACTGGGATCTCGATGAGGCGCTGGCCCGGATCAACGCCCGGCCGGAGCTGGCCATCGGCGAGGCCCTGCTGGATCAGAGGAACCTGGCCGGGATCGGCAACATCTACAAAAACGAAACCCTCTTCCTGAAGGGCCTTCACCCGTGGACCCCGGTCAACCGGGTCCAGGACCTGGCGGGGGTGGTGACTCTGGCGCAGAAGCTGCTGAGGTTGAATTGCGAGCATTGGGCGCAGTCGACCACCGGCAACACCGCCCCCGGGCAGCGCCGCTGGGTGATCTCACGGGGCGGCCAGCCCTGCCGGCGGTGCGGCACCCGGATCGCCACGGGCATGCAGGGAGAGCCGGAGGTCGAGCGCTTCACCTACTGGTGTCCCCACTGCCAGCCGGAGCCGGGCTGAGGGTTCAGGTCTGCTCTTTCGGGCAGGCGTAGGCGGTGCGCCCCCCGACCGTCAGCACCTCCACCGGCGAGCCGCACCGGCGGCATTCCGGCTGCTTGTAGACGTTCCGGGCCTCCGCCTCGGAGAGAGAGCTGCGGTCGAAGCCTTCGGGGGTGTCGACGGTGATGATGCGCCCCTCCTCCACGCCTTCGGCCATTCGCCGTCGAAGAGAGTCCCAGATCACGTCGAACTGCTCCCGGGAGACCTCGAAGGCCGAACGCGCCGGGTGGACCCCTGCGTCCAGCAGCACCTCGGCCCGGTAGACGTTTCCCACCCCTGCAACCACCGACTGGTCCAGGAGTGCGGCGCCGATGGGACCGGAGAAGCGCTCGAGGACCTGCCAGACAACTTCCGGGTCGGCTTCCGGGTCCAGGGGATCCGGCCCCAGACGGCTCCTCAGGTTCTCAACGTCGTCCTCGCTCCAGACCTCGCAGTTGTTGGGCGCCAGCAGGTCCCAGGCGACCTCGGCGGTGGACAGCCTCATGCGCACCTGGAGCCTGGGCGGGGAGAGGGGCTCGATCCGCACGAACTTGCCGAGCAGTCCCAGGTGCACGTGGACGATGCCCGGGTCGAAGTACAAAAGCAGGTGTTTGCCCAGCGCAGCGGTGCCGCGGAGGCGCTTGCGGTTGAATCTCCGGGCTTCGGTGAACTTGCCCTGCGGCGAAGAGACCGACAGGGGCGGTCCGATCAGCTCCTGAAGGTCGCGGGCGAGCCGGTGGATGGTGTGGCCTTCGGCCATCGATGCGGTCCTCTCTACGAAGGATCTTGGGTCGACGGCGAGGTTACCCTGCGCGACCCGGCGCAAACTCGCCGGGTTCCCAGGAGATAACATCGTCGGCATGGATAGACGAATAGCACTTATCGGAAGCTTCTCAACGGGCAAGACCACTCTGGCGGAGATCCTGGCCCGGCACCTCGAACTACCCCTTTTGCCGGAGACGGCACGCCAGGTCATCGAGCTCGGTTTCAAGCTGGACAAGGACGCAACCCCTGAAACCGAGACCCTCATCTTTCTCAAGCAGTACAACAACGAGCTGTCCACCGAGGAGTTCGTGGGCGACCGCTCCCTCATCGACGTTATGGCCTACGCCGGCTGGGTCCTGGACAATCAGCCCCGCTGTAAAGAGACCGCCCTGTGGGACGAGTGTGTGAAGCTGGCGGAACGAAGGCTGCGGGGCAACTACAGCCACGTGTTCTACCTTCCGATCGAGTTCCCGATCGTGCTGGACGGCCTGCGCCCGGACGACCCGGAGTTCCAGGCGGAGATCGACGACCGGCTGCTGCGTCTGCTGCGGTCACACGACATCGACTACGTCACCATCAAGGGCTCGATCGAGGAGCGGATGGAGCAGATCAACCAGCACCTGAAGTAGAGAACAGGAGGCGGCTATGAGCGACGAGGATCTTCTCCGCAAAGCCGAACAGGTCCTGAGTGAGCTGGACCGGACGTCGGGACTGATCGAGGAGCACGCCGAGGTTCTGGCCGCCCTGAGGATCCGGATCTACGGGGCTCCCAAAAAGACCCTGGACGAGGTGCTGAAGGCAGCGGGGGACATCAAGGGCCGCCGGTCGCTGGAAGACCTGGAGGCGCCGAAGACGGCAGGTTCGCTGGAGGACGCCTTCAAGATCCCGGAAAAAAAGGTCGAGTGGCCGAAAGAAGAAAAACCGAAGCCGAAACTGAGTTTGTAACCTGACCGCCCTAATAGGGAGCACCGGGGCGCCGTCACTAGGGAGCGGGCGTCGGATACGAGTTGACGAGGGGGCGGGTGGGCCCTTCGCCTATCCCTTAGGGAGCGGTAGGCCGATGGGGTAGGGAGCGGGTGCGGCCCTCCGCCGGCGTAGTCAATGGTTTTAGCCGGCGGAGGTGTCCACCCGCTCCCGGACACGCGCTTCCGGCCAAAACCACTCCCGGCCCCTACCCTTCGTCGTAGTCCAGGGCGTCCCAGCCGGTCCACTCCTCGACGTCCAGCCGGACGATCGAACCCTCCTCAATGGGGTAGGTCAGGTACTGCGGGTACTTGCTTTCCAAAGCGGTGAGCGCCCGGTCCTCTTCCGTGCCGGGATCCAGGACCGTGACCTGACCCTTGGCCACCAGCCACTGCAGGCGGTCCCAGTCCTCGTCCCAGCGGTCGACCATAAAGGTCACCTTCGGGCCGCCCTCTATCCCGCGGCGGCGCCCCAGAAACGGGCTCCCCGGTCTGCGGTCGACGACAATCCAGATGGTTTCGCCCGCCCAGGTGAAGCACACCGGCAGGACCTCGGTGGCTCCCTCGGCTCCGTTGATTCCCAGATAGCCGCGGCGGGCCCTCAGCAGTGACGCGTAGTTTTCCGGGGGCCCGAGCATGGGGCGATTATCGCTTAAAGCCCACCGATCTTGGGGCACTTTCGGGATCGATCTCAACATAGGCCACTTTGTTCGACGGAATTCCTATCCGCCGGTCCTTCTCGTCCTGGAGCCAGAGCACCGAGGTGCCCGTGTTCAGTGCTTCGTCAATCCGCTTGACCAGGTCTTCGACACCCTCGGAGATCTCCAGATTGATCTCCTTGGGGGAGTCCACGACACCGATACGTATCTCCAAGTAATGGCCTCCTTTAAAACGCCCGACACGAAAGTACAATAATGAAGCTATGCCTTCTGAAGAGCATATCGACGACCCGGACTTCGGACCGGAAGAGTTCGGGCCCATCGATGCTGCCGAGCGGGATGCCCTCAGCCAGGACCTGGTGGACGTCCGCACGTTGAAGGCCGTGCTCGCCTCCCGTGGCATTCGCGGGGTGGTCGTGTTTTGTCCCGACTGTGACGACGACCACTACCTGGGCTGGGACCTGCTGGCCGGTAATCTCCAGCAGATCCTGGAAAGCGGCACCACCCCGGTCCACGAGCCGGCCTGGGAGCCCAACCCCGACGAGTACGTAACCTGGGACTACGCTCGGGGGTTTCTGGATGGCTACGAGTCCTACCCCGAGGACCGCCACCCCGGTCCCTCTCTCTGCCTGTACTGCGGGAGCCACCTCGGTGAGCAGCCGGGCGACTGGGCCTACTGCCCCTACTGCGGCCGTGACTTCGCTCCCATCAACCTGCTGCTGCACCTGCGCCGGAAGGGCTGGGACGAGCAAAGGATTGCTGAGATCTTCGACGAGTGCGGGTTTGTCTTTCCGACATTCAACGCCGGCGACTCGTCGTCGCCGGATCCGAAAAAAGGGGCCGGTTAAAAAGGGGCTCCGGCGGTGACTACTTGAACCAACTCGGCGCCTATACTGGTTGGCCGATTCTCTAGGGGAATGCTGCCGATGGTTTTTCGCAACAAGCTCAAGTACTGGATACCCAAGATCGCAGTTGTGGTGTTCATCTACACGAGCATCTCGTGGGCGATCCAGCTGTTGGGCACCTGTGGAGACCCACTGACCGGGGTGCGCGACTGCGGCCCCCTGGACGTTCTCTCCCGGCTCACCACCGGTGCAATGTTCTTCTTCCAGCTGCTGTTCTTCATAGTCATCCAGCTGGCCGGCATGATGTGGTTTTTGGGCCGGGGCCGCAAGTACGTCATCTATCCCAAGGAGTACGAGACCACCTTCGAGGACGTCCGGGGCCAAAAGCCGGTCGTCGAGTCCGTCCAGGAGGTTGTGAAGCTGTTCCGCGGGTTCCGCGAGTTCAAGAAGATCGGCGGCTACCCCCCGCACGGCCTATTGTTCGAGGGTCCTCCGGGAACGGGTAAGACGCTGATGGCCAAGGCGGTGGCCGGCCAGGTCGGGGTGCCCTTCATCTACGCCCCGGCCAGCGGCTTCACCAACGCCATCATGGGCGCCGGCATCATGCAGATCGCCATGCTGTTCCGCAAGGCCAAAAAGTTCTCCCGCCTGTACGACGGGTGCGTGATCTTCATCGACGAGATCGACGCCATCGGCTCCCGCGGCAACATGGCGCCGGCCCGAAGATCCACCGGCGCCGAGCGTGAGCCCACCATCAGCCGGATGATGATGATGGGAATGGGCGGCGGAGGAGGAGGCGGCGCCATCAACGAGCTGCTCATCCAGATGGACGGCATGATCATGCCCCGAGGTCTCAAGCGCCACATCCGCCGGATGTTCGGGCTCAAGCCGAAGATTCCCCAGTACAACATCCTGGTCATCGGGGCCACCAACCGCTCCACCGACCTCGACCCCGCGCTGCTGCGCCCGGGCCGGTTCGACCGCAAGATCCACATCGGCCTGCCGGACAAGGACGGCCGCAAGGATGTCATCAAGTACTACCTGGACAAGGTCAAGCACGAGGAGATAGACCTCGACAAATTTGCTCAGGCCTCCATCCACTACTCCCCGGCCCGTATCAAAAACATCATCAACGAGGGCCTGATCATCGCCCTGCAGGACGGACGGGACTCGCTGACCTGGAAGGACATCTGGGCGGCCAAGATGATCGACGACATCGGACTGAAGCAGAGCGTCACCTACACCCCTCGCGAAAAGCTGATGACCGCGGTGCACGAGGCGGGCCACGCCGTGGTGAGCCACGAGCTGCTCTCGGCCGATCAGCAGATTCAGATCATCACCATCGTCAAGCGGGACTCGGGGGCCCTGGGAATGGTGTACTCGGTGGACCTCGAGGAGCGGTTCACCCAGACCAAGGACGACGTCACCAACACCATCAAGCTTTTCCTGGCGGGCATGGTGGCCGAGGAGATCTGGTTCGACACCTCCACCGACGGCACCACCAGCGACCTGTACCAGGCCACGCTGCTGGCCCTGAACTACGTCGGCCGGTGGGGGATGGGTAAGCGCCTGTTCTCCTACGCGGTCATCCACGGCAGCCCGGCGGTCGAACGTTCGGCCGAGATGCTGTCCGACCCCGACGTCCGCAAAGAGGTCAACGACCTGCTCAAGGCGTGCAAGACGGAGGTCCGCGAGATCCTGGAGCGCCGGCGCGACGCGGTGGAGCGGATCCGTGACGAGCTGATCGAGCGTGAGGAGCTGGTCGGGGACCAGCTGGAGGAGCTCATGAAGGAGCTGTCCACGGTGGCCGCCCGGAACGCCGACCTCACCGCGCAGAACGGAAAGCCGCAGCTTCCGCCGGTGCAGTCCTCGGCGGAATCGCCAGAAGAAGACTGAGCCCTCCGTGGCCCGGACCGTCGATGAGGCGATAGCGCTCCTCGGGGCTACCCCGGCGTTGATTCGAAGCAGTGTCTCGGGAATGTCCCAGGAGATGCTGGCAGGGGACGAACCGGACGTCTGGGGCGCCCGCCAGGTCCTGGAGCACCTGATCGACACCGAAAGCATCGCCTTCCGGGACCGTATCGGGCGGATTCTGCAGGAGGACCGGCCGTACATACGGTCGATCGACCCGCCGGCCCGCCTGCAGGAGGGCGGCTATGCCGAGCGGACGCTGGAGGACCTGCTGGAGATCTTCGAGATCCGGCGGACCGAGAGCATCACGTGGCTGCGCTCGATCGACGAGGGCGAATTCGACCGCGAGGGTGAGCATGAGGCCGCAGGCACGATCCGGGTCGGGGAACTTCTGCACTACTGGGCGGCGCACGACCTGACCCACCTGAGCCAGATGATGACCGCCCTGAGGTCCCGGCTGCTGCCGCACATCGGCAACATGTATATCTTCCTGGAGGAGTAGGCCCTACGGGTTGAGGAGGTTTACGGCGCTGTTACCGTCGAAGACGTCCGAAGGGTCATCATCATCGTCATCTTCCTCTTCCGGGGTCTGCTCCGGCTCGGGCTGCGGCAGGATGGGCGGAAGCGACACGATCGGGGCCGGCGCCGGAGCGACCGGGGGAGGCGGCGGTTCCACCGGATCCTCGGTGGGAATCGCGCTTGGGGGAGCGGGCGAGTCCTCGATGGTCGGCTGCGGGTTGTCCCCTGCGGGGCCGCCATGGACAAAAACCACCTGACCGACGGGCGATGCCTCGCTGAAGAACCAGTCGGAGAAGCCCATCGGCAGTCTCACGCATCCGTGGGAGGCGGGTGAGGTTGGGATCGACCCGCTTCCGTGGAAGGCTATTCCGCCGTTGAAGTAGGAGGGCTTGTACAGCTCCCCGAGCGGCGCAATTCTCATCCCGTTGATCTTGCGGGTAATGGTGAAGCGGCCGTTCGGGGTGACGGCCCGGCGGGTCCAGCCTCCGTTGGTGAAGTTCTTGTTGGACCCGGTGGAGGTGGGCAGGATTGCACTCACTGCTCCGCCCCGGACCACGTATACGGTCTGGCGCGGGATGTCGACCTCAAGGTGATTCGCCGGCGACGAGTACTTGGGCGCAGGGGTGGATGCGGTGGCCAGACGGGCCATCGATGCCGCATCTGCGATGCCGCTTCGGCTCAGCCCCTCAACCTTCTGAAAGGCAATCAGGCCGTGCCGGGTGTTGGCGTCGAAGGATCCGTCCACCTTGCCCACCATGTACTTGAGGTCGGCGAGCCGCTGCTCCAGCGCTGAAACCTCCGCTCCCTTCGATCCGACCCTCAGGATGCCGTCTTGTACCGCTGCGGGGCTGGGTGTGGGCGAAGGGGCCGGCGGCTCCCGGCGGGGCGGCTCATCGTCCAGAACCTCAAGGGGTGCTGCCGCCTGGGCGGCGGGCGGTGCGATCAGGGTGGGTGACCCGGACACGACCGGCGCGTCGTCGGGCGAGAGAAAAACGAGCGCGTTGGCGCCGACGGCCAAAACCGCCAGAACCGCTACTAGGATGGAGAATCGTTTTACTGTCAACGTGTCCTTAGTTTGGGACGTTTGTTTAACACAAGCAACAAGAATTATCTGAGGAGCTCACAAATGCCAGGTGTAGGCGACAAAATTGACGTTTTGGATCATGGGTTCGTGCGCCTGGATGCGGCCGAGGCCACCGATTTGTCGGTGGTTAACGGCGCACGGGTTTCCTTTTTGCAGATCAAGGATGAAATGGGGGACCGCGATCACAAGCTGATCCGGTTCCTGATGCGGGAGAAGCACGCCTCCCCGTTTGAACACAACCTGTTCCGTTTTCACGTCAAGTGCCCCATTGCGGTGGGCAGAGAGTGGATGCGCCACCGGTGGAGCAGCTTCAACGAGCACAGCCTTCGATATTCCGAGGCAATAGACGCCTTTTACGTGCCCGCCCCGGAGCAGATACGAACCCAGACCGGCAGGCCCGGCGCCTACACCTTCGAGCCGATGGAGCCTGAGACTGCGGAGAAGGTTCGGGGCGTAATGGATACCCAATACCGGCAGGCTTGGGATACGTACCAAAGTATGCTGGAGCTTGGAGTGGCACGGGAGGTTGCCCGCCTGGTGTTGCCCGTCGGGTTGTACACGGAGTTCTACTGGACTGTGAACGCCAGAGCGCTCATGAACTTCGTCGCCCTACGCAACGCGGAGGCTGCCATGTGGGAGATCCGGCGCTACGGCGAGGCGGTGGAGTCGTTTTTCGCCACCCTGATGCCCTCCACCCATGAGGCGTTCGTTGAGTTTGGGAGGATTGCCCCTTGATTGACCTGCAGTTCGACAAAGCACTGGTGTTTTTCGCCCACCCCGACGATGCCGAGTTCATGGCCGGCGGGTCCATCATTCAGTGGGTCAATGAAGGCAAAGAGATCATTCTGTGCGTGGTCACCAACGGTGCCGCCGGCAGCAACGATCCCGCGATGTCCAGGGAGAAGCTGATCGCCTCCCGGATGGAGGAGCAGCGAGAGGCCGCCAAGGTGACCGGTGTCTCCGATGTGATCTTCCTCGGTTATGAGGACTGCATGGTGGAGGACTCCCACGACCTGCGGCGTGACATGATCCGGGAGATCCGCCGGCACAAGCCGGACATCGTGATCGGCCCCGACCCCACGATGTATTTTTTCGCAGGCCAGTACATCAACCATCCGGACCACCGCAAGGTGGGGGAGGCGCTTTGTGCTGCGGTGAGCCCGGGTGCCGCCACCCTCCCGATCTACCGGGAGGAGTTGTACGACAAGGGCTTCGAGCCCCACCACCTGACTGCCGCCCTGTTCGGTTTGACCGGCAGCCCCAACTACTGGGTGGACATCGAGGCGGTCATGGAGGCCAAGATCAAATCGGTGTCGGTCCACCACACCCAGACCCCCGAGTTCGGGGACCAGTTCAGCGAGCGTATGCACCAGATAGCCACCTTCACTGCGGAGGGGTCGGACTACAAATACGCCGAGGCCTACCGGGTGATGAATTTTCGGGAGCGGTAGGCATTGAACAACCGGAGGCGCACGCTTTCGGCGTGGATGGTAGTTGCGCTGATGCTTGTGGGCAGCGTCCCGGCGGCGGCCCAGCAGGCGAAGGGTATTGCTGCCGGCGCCGGCCGGACCATCGGGCACGCCGAGCTCCCGGCATCCGCCTCGCTCAGCGCTTCCCCTACCGACCATCTGGTAGCCGATGCCGCCCGGTCCCGGCTGTCGGTTTTCGAAAGCCCGGCCTCGCCGGCGCCTTTCAAGACGCTTACCAACCCCACTCACGAGGGAGTCCAGCTGGTACTGGCGGTGCTCAAGGAGGAAGGCAACTGGTTCCAGGTCCGGCTTCCGGTCCGGCCCAACGGCAGCACCGGCTGGGTCCGGGCGTCCGATGTCCGGATCCGAAAGGTCCCCAACCGCATCGTCGTGGACAAGTCGGAGCATATGCTGCGCGCCTTCAAGGGGGACCAGTTGCTGATGGAGATGCCGGCGGGTATAGGCACCGGCGCCACCCCCACGCCGGTCGGCGAGTACTACGTGGACATCTCAATTCCGTTTGCCAACACCACCGGCGCCTACGGGGCACACATGCTGAGCATCGCCGGATTCTCCGAGGTTCATCTCAATTTTGGCGGTGGTATTGGGCAGTTGGCCATCCACGGGACCAACAACCGGTCCTCTGTTGGCGTAAACTCCAGCAACGGTTGCGTAAGGCTGTACAACGAATCGATCCTGCGCCTGAAGGATCTGGCTCCCACAGGGACGCCGGTTTCGATTCAGGCCTGACGCCCCGCGATTCGCCCCGGGTAGTGGGGCGGCCTTAGAATCCAAAAGACTTTAGCTATTTGACCTGCCCCTAAAGGAGGCTCGATGCGCCGAATGCTGCTCCCCCTAGCCGTCTTTTTATTGCTCGTTCTGGGGACGGGCACGGCGCAGGCCGCCACAGTCACCATCGAGACCAAGGACAACGAGTTCGACCCGGTTGACGCGACCGCGCAGGTGGGCGACACCATCGAGTTCGTCAACACCGGCGTCGCTCCGCACAACGCGGTGTCTGAGGACGAATCGATCAACATCCCGATGATCAACCCCGGTGAGACCGAGTCGGTCGTCGTCGAAGAGCCGGGAACGCTCGAAATCGTGTGCACCTTCCACGTCGCGCTCGGCATGGAGGGAACCATCACCGTAGAGGGAGCCGCCGGCGCTCCCGCCCCCGAGTCCGAGGAGGGTGAGGCCGACGCCCCCACCGATCAGGCGGCGGCGGGCAACGGTGACGATGCCGGCGAAGCCGAAGGCGGCGACGAGGGCGGCGAAACCGAAGAAGCTGAAGGCCCCCTGGCCATCGAAGCCCCCGAGGAGCCCCCGGTTGGACCGGCGTTCATGATCCTGTCCGCGCTTATTGCGCTCCTGGTGCTGCTGGGAATGGTCCCGGCCGCCAAGACCTACCTGATGCCGGCCCTCAAGTCCGCCGGCGATGCCCCCGCACCTGTGGGCCCGCCGCCGACGATCCCGGCCGTTGCCGCAGCCGCTCCGGCCGCCGCGGTGGCTACCGCCCCGGCACCTGCGGCAGCGCCCGCAGCCGCCCCGGCACCGCCTGCCGCGGCTTCACCGACGCCGGCTGCTCCGCCCAAGGCGGCAGCCTCGCCGGTGGCG
>JAJCYF010000090.1 GCA_029263035.1 Actinomycetes bacterium | reverse complement strand
AAGGAGGGCGACCGCACGGCCGCATGGCTCAACGCCGTCGGATCAGTCCTGGCGGGCCTGACGGCCGCCGGACTGGGCCTGTGGCTTGGCGGCCTCTAGGCGCAGGCCCGGACCAGCACGGTTTTGCCGTTGGTCACCGCCGCGGTGGGGTGGGTGAACGACCAGGCCTTCAAAGCCTCGAACAGCTCTGCCTTGTCCCGGCTGGTGTCGGTGGCGAAGCTCATTCTCACGCAGTCCGTTCCGCCCCTCTTCCAGGCCACGTAGTAGTCGCCGGCCCAGCCTTCGCCGGCCGCCAGGGCCTGCTCCCGGTCGATGGTCTGAAGCAGCATGGTCAAAAGGCCCCTTTCGCCCCAGATCCCCTCCTCGATGATCTCGGCCTCGGCCTGGGGTGAGGTCACCTTCACCGCGTCTTCCCGATCGAGGAAACGCTCGGTGTGCAGCACCTGCTCGGTAGTGGTCGGGGGCGATTTGAACGCCCGGTCCACCTGGGTCTGGCCGCCCTGACTGAGGATGTCCTCCACGAACAGCGAGCCCACCTCGTACGGGAAGCCGGAGAGCATGGACAGGGTCTGAAGAGAACGGTCCTCGGTGCCGGCAAACGGGCTCACGCCCTCACCTTCGGTCTCGCCGTCGCCCACGATCGAAGCCTGATCCTCCGGACTCATCGACGCGAAGTACGCATTCTCGATGCGGGTAGCGTCTCCCTCGACCAGGGATGCGAACGCGGTGTACGCCTCCTCGGTGTCGGCCGGGACACTGTCCAGGTCGAAGTGCTGGTCCTGCAGGGCGTGGGTCAACTCATGCACCAGGATCATGCGGACAAACGGGGTCGGCTCGGTTCCCTGGACAACCAGCTCGTCGTAGATCGAGTCGTAGTATCCAACCAGTCCCCCGCCCTGAAGCGGGTCCTCCATGGTCCCCAGGTCCAGGCCGCGGTCGACCAGGTTGAGGGCCTTGAGCGCGATGTATGAATCGGCGGCGTCCGGCTGGTAGTAGTCCTCGGAGGTTCCCTCTATCTCCTCCAGGAACTCCTCCTCGGACTGAAAGACCATGGAAACCTCCTCTTTGAACTTGAGACCCCGCTCGGCTTCAACGAAGACTTTCAGCTCATCGACGACGGGCACCCAGGCGGCGGGTATGGGCTCCGGCTCCCGGTCTTCGAGACGCGGATCGGCCAGGAACCTGGTCAACGGTATGGTCAGCGCTAGAAAGATCGCGACCACTCCGGCAGCCTTCAAGGCGCCCTTCAGATTTCCGTTCATTTTGGTCCCCATTCCTTGGCGTAGGTTGTCAGTTCCTTACACCATCGGCAGGGAACGGTTGCGGCTTAACCAAAGACTTGCCGAGGTTTAGAATCCTCCCTGCCATGCCCGAGGCAACCGATCCCCTTCCAGCGGACATCCAGGCGGAGATCGACGTCCTGGTTCAGGCCCTGGACCGAGATGTCCCCGCCAAGCGCCTGGACGAGAACCTGCTCATCTGCACCTGGAACATCCGGGCCTTCGGGGGGCTGGTGGACAAGTGGCGCTCGAGCGAAGACGACAGCCCCAAAAGGGACCTGCTCTCCCTGCATTGCATCGCCAACATCGTGCGCCGCTTTGATGTCGTGGCCATCCAGGAGACCAAGGGAAACCTCAGATCGCTCCGGCACATGCTGGACATCCTCGGCCCGGACTGGGGCCTGATCCTCACCGATGTCACCGAGGGGGCCAGGGGAAACGACGAACGCCTGGCCTTCGTCTTCGACCTGCGCCGCGCCAGGCCCTCCGGCCTGGCCGCCGAGCTGGTGGTTCCCAGGGAGTGGCTGGAGCGGGGTTCCAAGGACGCACTGGAGGAGCAGTTCGCCCGTACCCCCTACGCGGTGAGCTTCCTGTCGGGAAAGCAGACTTTCATCCTGGTCACCCTCCACGTCATCTTCGGCAAGGATCCCAAAGACCGGGTTCCCGAGCTCAAAGCGATCGCCGAATATATGGCCAGGTGGGCCAAGGACATTCACTCGTGGCACCAGAACCTGATCGTTTTGGGGGATTTCAACATCGACCGCCACGGCGACCCTCTCTACCGGGCCTTCACCTCCACCGGCCTAAGGACTCCTTCGGAGCTCAACCTGGTTCCCCGGACGATCTTTGGCAACAGCAAGGACAACTTCTACGACCAGATCGCCTGGTTTACCGGTGAGTCGGGGTCTCCGGCACTCTCGCTGAGCTACCGCAAGAACGCCGGCTACTTTGACTTCACCCAATACGTCATGACCGGCATGGCCAAGCAGTCGCTGTCCTGGCGAATGTCCGACCACTACCCCCTTTGGGCGGAGTTCCACATCAGGTAACCGGCCGGCCTCCCCCAAACGGCGTACGATGGCCGCGTGCCAACATGGTCCGAAAAGGGTTTCCATGTGTTTCTCCCCTGAAGCGGACCTGGTGGCCGGAGTGGTCATCACCGGTATCGGGATGAACACGTTGTCCCACGTACGGCACCGCCGGGAACTCCCGCTGGCCGCCATCCCCATGCTCCTGGGCACCCACCAGCTGATCGAGACCTTCGTCTGGTGGGGCGAGCGGGGTACGGTTGCCCCGGCGCTGGGCACCCTGGCGATGTGGGCCTACCTGCTGATCGCCTTTTGTGTCCTGCCGGTGCTGATCCCCGCCGGGGTGATCGGCATCGAACCGTCAAGTAAACGGCGCGGCTTGATGTCGGCGATGCTGGCGATCGGGGCCATTGTCGCGACGGTGCTGCTGGTTCAGATGATCGGCGGTCCGGTCACGGTTGAGGAACGGCGGTTTCATCTCTACTACGAGGCCAACCTCACTCTCGGGGGGCCGATCGTCGCCCTCTATATGGCGGCGGTATGCGTGCCGCTGCTCCTCTCGCGATACCGGCACGTCGTGTATTTCGGCATCGCCAACCTGGGCGCTGCAGTGTTTCTGGCCTGGACCCTCAGGACCGGATTCACCTCCCTCTGGTGCGCCTGGGCGGCGTTGGCCAGTGCGGGGATCGCTCTTCATCTCAGGTACGCCGAGGCACACCGGAACCCGCGTGCTCCCATCCGCCGGCGCCCCCTGTCGTTGAGGTTCGGCAACTCCGGCTGAGCAGGCAACCTACTTATTTCGGAGTTTCGGGTAGTTTTGTTAAAACTTCCGGAGGTAGAACCATCAAACTCACCTGCGACAACGGACGCTTCTTCCGCGGCGACGACGGCATCTGGCTCTACGGGCCGGACGGCATGCCGGTGCGCGGGGGCCGCGACATGACACTCACCAACTTCTTCAACTTTGAGCAGGCCGAGACCGACAACGGTCCGGTCGTGCGGGTCCCCCGGGGGCTGCTCCTGGAGAACTACCTGCTGGAATTCTGTGCCGAGTACGACACCGGAGGACCGTTTGTCGATGTCCCCGCCGGCGTCTGGGCCGAACACGATCAGGTCATTGGAGTCTGGGCCCCCGAACTCCAGCACGAGGGCGGGGTTCGAGGCATCCGTCTGGACAAGCCCCGCGGGCCCGGCGACCCGGTGGACCCGTGGGAGCCACCCCTGGCGCCGAACCGCCCCTCATCCGACCCCTACAAGCCGATCAGCGAGATGGAAACCGACATCCGCCGTCGCACCTCGTGGGGATTTGCGCCGCTTAAGGGTTTGGTTTCCCTTGAGCGGTACCGTCGCAAGTCCTCCGAACGGATGGTCGACTAGTTAGCCGCCCGCGAACTCCGGCAGTGCCGTAGTAGCGCCTTCGCCCCGCCCGTAGTGTCCGTACTGTCCGGTCAGCGCGCCCTGGAGGCCCACCGCCAGAGCCGACTGGCCCAGCGGGGTTTCCACCGAGTCCACGGTCATGATCCGAAGATCCGAGTTGTCCCGCAGAGGCTTGAGCGCCTGCAGGTCCACTCCGCTCTCGGCGAACGCAGCAACCGTCGTCCCACTTCCCAGGATCTGGGCCAGCGGGACGGCGATGCGGTCGTTGACCTCGGTGGATAGGTTCCCGCCCACCAACAAGACGGCCGGCGCCGGGTCGGCGATAGCCGGCGGCAGCGCTATCGGCGCGGAGGCCAGCTCAGCCTCCAGCAGCCTGGTCAAAAACTCGGGGTTCTGGCCGGACACCGCGGTTCCGAGCTGGGCAACCAGCTCCTCGGAAAGGCTCCCGGCGTCGGTGGACGATGATTCCAGGACCTCCGCCAGGCGCTGCCGGTTCTCCTCGGAGCGCAGATCCAGCCGGTCGGACAGGATCAGCTGGCCTTCGGTCCGGGCACCGGCCAGAGTCAGGGTGTCCCGCACCGCGTCCACCGCATCGCCCGGAGTCGACTCGAAGGTGACCAGCACCACCGGCACGTCCGTCAGGGAGTTCCTGACCACGATGTCACGGGTGGAGCCGGTGAAGGTCTGCAGCGCCTCGTTTTCGTCCTCGAGGTTGACTATGCGGTCCCGGAGCGCCTCATTGCGGTCGCCCAGGCGCGCCTGGGTTGCCCTCAAACTGTCGACGATGTTCTGGTCGATGAAGGTGGCGCCGAACAAAACGCCGAGGCCGATCGCCATGAAAACGGCAACAAGGGTAACTACGTGATATCGGAAGGTGATCATCTGTGCCTATCTGAAGATTTCGCGGAATACGAACAAGATATCGCTCAGCCAGTCGCCGGCGGCCTGCAGAACCAGCTGCATCGGCTGTGAGATGCCTATGACCACCAGCATCGTAACCAGCGCTGCGCCCACCAGGCCGAACAGCTCCCAGCGACGAGGCTCGGACCGGTGCAGCTCACTCACGCCTTTGGCGTCGACAAGCTTGGGCCCCACCCTCAGGCGAACCAGAAAGGTTGAAGCCATACCCTTGCGGCCCTTGTCCATGAACTCCACCATGCTCACCCGCGCGCCTACGGCGACGATCAGCTCTGCGCCCTTCTCGTGCGCCAGGAGCATGGCGACGTCCTCGCTGGTTCCCGGAGCTTCGAACGTGGCATAGGGCAGGTGGAGGGCGTCGAGACGTTCGGCGCCCGGCGCTATGCCGTCGGCGAAGGCATGGACCACCAGCTCCGCCCCGCAGCCCAGCGCTTTGGTGCTGACCGAGTCGAAGTCCCCGATGATCACGTTGGGCGTGAGCTTTTGCTCCAGCAGCGCATCGGCACCGCCGTCGACACCGATCAGGATCGGCTGGAAGTCGTGGATGTACCCGCGCAGTGAGGCAAGGTCCTCCTTGTAGCCGTAGCCCCGGACCACCATCAGCACGTGGCGGCCGGCGAACTCGGTCTTGATCTGCGGGAGGCGGATGGCTTCCAGGATGAAATCCCGCTCGTTGATCATGTACTGCAGGGTGTTCTCGGCGAAGCTCTCCAGGGCGGCCGAGATGTTCTTCTTGCTGTAGTCCAGGTTGCGCTGAGCGGCCTCCATGTCGACCACCTCGCCCTCGGCGACGACGTTGCCGTCACGCAGTACGGTGCCGTCCTCCAGCCTCAGGACGTCACCCTCCCGGATTCGGTCAAAGATGTCCGCCCCGACCCCTTCGATCAGAGCGATGCCGGCGCCGCACAAAACCAGGGCTCCCAGGTTGGGGTACTTGCCGGTGGAGAACCGGGAGGCGTTGATCACGGCTTTGACCTGTTTTTCGACCAGACCCTCTGCGGCGACGCGGTCCAGGTCGGCGTGATCGATGATGACTATCTCGCCGGGTTGGATGCGGCCGGTCAACGCCTTGGTGCGCTTGCCCAGGCGGACAACCCCTTCTAGCTCCCCGGAGGCGTGGTGGGTGGATTTTCTCCGGGTCGCGAATTTCATCCAGGCGATTGTACCCGCCCTACCGGGCGATTCCGCCCGCTTCCTTCCAATCAATCAAGCCGGCCGGTAGCGCTGCGCACCGCTCATTTCCAACCCGGCACGCGCCCCGCTTGTTCGATCCACTTGCGCATCTCCACCCCCTGCGCCTCGTCCAGGGTGGTCACTTTGATGTAGCGGCTCCGGTCGGTGGTTCCAAGCGGCGGCGGAGAGTCGAAGTCCGCACCGCCCAAAAAGACCACGTTCACCGACACGTCGTAGGCGACGATCTCGATGATCCAACCGAGATCCGGCAATCCGTAGTACGCCTTCTTCCACTTGATTGCGTACTGAAGCCCCGGGAGCGTGTCGCAAATGATCTCGTCCAGCCGTTTGACGATGGGGTGCAGGTCCGGCATAACCCGCCGCATCCAATCCTCGATGTCAGCGTGGCTATCCGACGGTTCGGGGGGCTTGCGGGTCGTATTGGGCTTACGGGACTTGGCCATTTGCACGCTCTCCTCTCTGCCGCTCGAGGTTGTCGGTTGCACTGGTCGTTTGCGCCGCTCACGTGGGTCCGCAACACGACTGACCAGCGGTTGGCGCTGCCGGCGAGGATCCTACGATCACGAGAGCAATAGAACCGCTACCGGCCAGGACCACCAGATGGATCCCGCGAGAAGGGCCCGGGCGACCACGCACCACTCGGCCTCATGTTAGATAAAGCGACCACTGATCGGTTTCCGCAGCTTTCTTGATGATCCGATTCCGTTCCTCCAGCAGCAACCGCATGTACCTGGTCAAAAACGCGCGATTGACCAGCCAGCCGAGGAGGCCGAGAGGTGAGGTGAAGTCAAAGACGTCATACATGATGGTCCCGTCGCCGGCTTTCCCGGCCTGCTCGAACGAATGGTCATGATCAAACCGGCGAAATGAGCCCCTCACCATCGAGTCACGAAAGTGAGCCGGCGGGCTGAACTGGGTAATCTCGCTGGTCAGTTTGTGCCAAAGACCGAAATGACGAGCTCGCCAGGTGACGGAATCGCCGAGGCCCATGAGGCCACTTCGAACGCCCGCGACGACGGTCTCGTTGGATGCGGCGGTCGATGCCATATGGAGATCAACGCTGCGAGCGAGATCAAAGACCCGCTCCCTCGGAGCGTGAATGTGCGTCACCAACTCAATTCTAGGCATCAGTCAGCAATTTCAATCCTGATTGCCAGGTACCGGCAGTCCCTGGAGCCGAAGGAATGTGAGCTTGTCCCAGTAGCCCTTTGGAATGCAATCTTGTCGTCGACCACGTGGAAGAAACCGCAGCCTCTGAGTCCGAGCGGATCGCGCCACTCCAGAATGGCCCAATCACCGTCCTGGAAGATTTTTTCGGCAATACAGGTCATGCCGGCTGTGCGAAATCCATCGTCGAACATTTTGCGGATGTTCTCTCGGCCGACGACAGGCTGCTCGGCTACCTGGTGGTTCGTCGCATCGTCAGAATAGAGGGCTGAAAGCGCGTCCGGATCCGCTCTATTGAAAGCGTCCACCCATTTCTGGACAAGTTCGCGTGGTTCCACGTGGCAATAATCCATTCACGCTAACGACTGAGCTCAACCCATGCAGCAGCATGGCCCGTCAACTGCCAGCGACTTGTTAGGCGGCTCCTCGGTCTCTGATGCCTTCCAGTTCCTCGATGCACGCTTCAACGTGAGCCATGACCGGGTCACTGGAGAACTCCTCATCCGTTGCCTGGCATAAGGCACGCAGCTGCTCAATTGAAGCATCGATGGAGGGTTCGGCAAATTGCCGTTCCAAATTGGTCAGCTCATGCAACAACCCGGTCAGGAACGTGTGACGCCCCGAGTCGCCATGCGAGTCGCTTCTCTCGTCGGCGACATATTCGATCAGTAGTCCGAGCAGCTCCTCAGGATCCGACCAGTTGATAAATGTCATTGAATCAACTCCTTTTGCACCGCAACGGATCGCCGTCCGAGAAGCCGGCGGTCTGACGCAGCCGGTAGAACCACGGTAGTTATGCCGTGAACCACGCTGCCTCGCCTCGCTTCGCGTTTTGCACGAACTCGAGCAGAGAGTCGGCTATGGGCCTGTAGGTGGCGAGAACATTCCGTCCGGCGGCGAGGACCACGACGGCGATGTCGAAGTTCGAAAGGTTCTGTTGGAAGATCCGGGGTTACGAAAACATCGAATCGATCGGCTACCGCTAGACCTAGCAATTCGCCGTTGAGTTTCGATGCCCACCCCTGCTCTGGAACTGTCTTTACCTCATGACCGGGCAATAGCTCCTTGAGGCCACGAGGAGCCGACTCATCAAGCAGAATCCGCATGCAGTGTTGCGACTACGGCCTCGCCTGCCAGTTCAAGGAAGCGTATTGCCTGTTCGCGTGGAACCGTCGGGAAATCATCTAGGAAGACCTCGAGGGAAGCTCCGGATTCCAGGTGATCGAGTAGCGTCTGGATAGGAACTCTGGTGCCCCGAAACACCGGCGTCCCGCTCATTACCTCGCGATCAACGGAGACAACCTCGTCAACGTTTCGGAGCCCTACCATGGTCGTTACAGTCTACTAGGTGCCATTCATCGGCATAACGGATTGGCCGCTCAGCCGCCGCCCGCGAAGCCGGCGGTCGGTTGCAGTTGCCAGTTATTTGGCGTCGGCAAATGTCATTCAGGGCTGAGACCTTGAATGCCTGAGAGAAACTCAGAGGAGAATACGCCCTTGCGAACTCCTTCCCCGATCAGCTCAAGAAGTTCGGGCTCCGGAAGGTCCAACGGTCGTTGCGCCATCGTCCGCCCCTTCCGCCACGAGAAGCGAATCTCTTCTTGGTCCAATTCCTTGACGTAGATTCTCTCGACGCGCGCCTGGGACCCATCAGCAAGGTCGAGGGTTGCGGTTGCGATCTCCCGGGCGTACTTGGTGTCTCTCAACGGCTCACCTTCCAGTCCGTATAACGTACTGCCGCTTCATCGGCGGAGCGCAGCGACGTCCGTTGCAAGCGGTAGTTAACCGGCCAGCGCCGTACGACGGGCATCTAACACCTCCTTGTAGTCGGAATAACGGAATCGAAACAAGCCGACTCCAGCGTAGCCCTCGACTCGTAGTTCCTCTTCCCAGTCGTTTTCGTAGCCGAATTGGCTCCAATGAAGGAGGTCACCGTCCTGCTGGATCAAGGCAGTAACTGCCCCGCACCCAATGTCCCCGCACTCTGGGCAGACATAAATCATCACTCGGCCGTTAGGGAGCCCACTCGGTTCCTCAAGTAAGAGCTGACGAATGGCCGTGAGCTCGTATGCCGGATCACCCCATCCGAGGGGCGAGATCATGTCGCCTGGGGGGAGCTGCGGCAGAAGCGGTTGGCCATTGACCATGTACTCGAGCCAAGGCCGCTCAG
>JAJCYF010000089.1 GCA_029263035.1 Actinomycetes bacterium | reverse complement strand
GCGTTGGGCACGGTGGTAAATGACCCCAACGCGATCACCCGTCATTTGCTTCGAATACTGGAAGTGGACCTCCTAGACCTCGAAGGCCTGCGGGCCCGATCATTTCGTGTGGCCTTGGACTGTGTCAACGGCGCGGGCGCCGAGATCATGCTCCCGTTACTCGAGCGGCTCGGTTGCCGCGTAGAAGCGATAAACACCGAACCCCACGGCCGTTTCCCTCGGGACCCCGAGCCCACTGCGGCCAACCTTCGTGAATTGGGAGACCTGGTTCGCCAAAGCGGGGCGGACGTTGGGCTCGCCGTCGACCCCGATGTCGACCGGCTCAGCCGATCCGTACCGTTCGGCGTCCACTCCACAGGTCACCCGTGCCACGGTCGCATCCGGGCCGATCAGCCGCCTCACGAGCGACTCGGCGAACGAGGATTCGGGAAGGAGAACGGCTGCTTTCTTGCACACCGCCTTTAAGGCAGTCCGGGCGCCGGGGATGCGGGAGGCGAGCACGAACTCTCCCCCGTGAACACTGACCGCGTAGGGCCGGCCCAGCCCCTCGCCCATAAGACCCAGCGGAAGTGATGAGGGGAAATGCACTACATCGATGCCACGGCCCGCGACCAGTGCGCTCATCCGGCGGACCAGGTCCGGCTTGGGGATCAGTGTGCCGACGGGCTCACGGAGTATCTCAAACTCCTGAGCCGCGTCGAACTCGTCCCCGCCCGGCATCCTGCGGGTGACGACCACCACGTCTTTCGCCGGCCAGCGCCTCACCAGCGAGTAGATGTAGTTCTCGATCCCGCCCGGGTTGGGGGGGAAATCGTTGGTGATTACTAGAAGGCGCATATGATTCTGCTGGTTACCCGATTCACGCAAGCAAGGAAGGGAGAAGTTTCTTGAAGAGGTATATCGCCGAGTTCATCGCTGCTTTCTTTCTTGTCTTCGTGGGAACGGCTGCGATCGTAGCCGATCAGCAGGAAACGGTAACCAGGCTCCAAAGCACCATCGGCACCCTGGGGATCGCCCTGGCCTTCGGTCTGGCACTGGCCGTTGTCATCGCCGCCGTCGGCCGGATTTCGGGCGGACACGGCAACCCCGCGGTCAGCATCGCCTTCTACATCGCCAAGCGCATCTCCCTCAAGGACCTGGGAGGTTATGTGGCGGCCCAGCTCCTGGGCGGCGTGGTGGCAGCGTTGGTGGTCAAACAAATATTCCCCGCGGAGATAGTCAGCTCCGTGGGTTCCGGCGCCCCCGCCCTGGGCCAGGGCATCTCGATCCTGCAGGGAGGTCTCATCGAGGTGATGCTGACCTTCTTCCTGGTCTTTGTGATCTGGGGCGTGGCGGTAGACCCGAAGGGGCCGAAAATCCTCGCCCCGCTGGCAATCGGCCTCACCTACGCCTTCGGCGTCATCGTCGGAATCGCGTCCACCGGCGGTGCCATGAACCCGGCCCGCTGGTTCGGGCCGGCTCTTCTGGGAGACCAGTTGAACTCCAACTGGCCGGCGTGGGTACTGGGGCCGATCGTGGGCGCGCTGATTGCGTCGACGGCATACGAGCTGTTCTTCATGGACCCGGCCGATGAGGTCACGGTGGAGGATCTGGAGGATCTGGAGCCGAGAGCGCCCGAGGTCGTGCCGCCGACTCCGGCCGAGGCTGCGGTAGAGGATGCCGCCGCGGATGGCAAGGACCCGGACGGGCCGGCATAGAGGCCTGATGGTGCCCGGCAGGGCCCGTAGGCGCCGAGCCGGATTCGCCCGCGTCCGATGTCACTTCCCAGCCCCAGGGTCATAGAGTCCGACGCCGGCAGGATAGAAATCCGCCCGGCAAGGCCTTCGGATGCTCGCGGCTGGATCGACCTGCTGGTTGAGGTCTCCCGGGAGGACCGCTACATCCTTCTCGAATCGGTCAACACCACCCGCCGCGAGCTGGGCCGAATCTTTCGGTTCGGGGCGTGGAGTGATCAGACCGCGGCTGTCGTCGCAGTAGCGGCAGGGAAGGTGATCGGCCAGCTGACAACCACCCGCAACCGCAACATATACGCCCACACCGCTGAGATCGGGATGTCGGTGCAATCGGCCTACCGGGGAAAGGGCGTCGGTGCCGGATTGATCGAGGGAGCCAGGGACTGGTCCCGCGTCTTCGGGGTGGAAAAGCTGGTGCTTAACGTCGTCCCGCAGAACGCGCGGGCCATCCGCTTCTACGAGAAGATGGGCTTCATCCCCGAGGGGCACCGCTCCAGGCACGCAAAGCTGTCCTACGGTTACGAAGACCTCATCGAGATGAGCATGTGGGTGGATACCCAGGACGGGGCGTGACGGCCCCATTCGAGCCTGCAAAAACTGGCTACCCGGCGCCCTCTGACTGTAGGCTTCAGCCGCAGTGCAAAAAACAACTGCGTGAGCTAATGTATGACCACATTCTTAAAGGGCAACTTGCCCGGTGGTTCTAGAGTCGGTTGTTCTAAAAGGAGGACCTGAGTGGCGTACCAAGGAGACAAGTCCGGTATCGGCGAAGTTGCCGATCACATGCCGTTCGAAGAGCAGATGAAGGGTGGCAAGTGGCGTCCGGGGGAGCCGCACTACTGGGTTACCGGTCGGCCCGGTAACATCAGGCAGCGCCCCAACAACATGTAACGATTCTTTTTTGGGTTTCGATTCGGCAATCCGAGTTGAGGCCTTAAAAGAGGGAACCGGGTGCCGGTTCCCTCTTTTGTTTATGTCCCCCCGTTGGCTAGGGGCTCGTCACGAGGCTCCGCGGAAGGTAAAGTGTGGGTTAACTTATGGCTATGAGAACTGAATCCGTTTCCAAGCTGGACCTCTACAAGGACCTGGCGCGCCAGCTGCGGGCCGATATCGTCCGCACCTCGACCGCGGCAGGCTCCGGTCACCCCAGCTCTTCGCTCTCAGCAGCCGACCTGATGGCGGTCCTGCTGGCAGGGCACCTTCGTTACAGCTTCGACGACCCGGACAACCCGGCCGGCGACCACCTGATTTTCTCCAAGGGCCACGCCTCTCCTCTGATCTACGCCCTGTTCCGTGCCGCAGGCGCCATCAACGACGCCGAGTTGCTCACCAACCGCAAGTTCGGCAGCCGCCTGCAGGGCCACCCCACCCCGATCATCCCGTGGGTCGACGTGGCAACCGGTTCACTCGGCCAGGGCCTGCCCATCGCCGTCGGTGTCGCAATGGCGGCCAAGCGCCCCCTGAACGCTCCGTACCACGTGTGGACGGTTGTCGGCGACAGCGAGAGCGCCGAGGGTTCCATCTGGGAAGGCTTCTCCCGGGCCGGCTTTGAGAAGCTGGACAACATCACCGCCATCATCGACGTCAACCGGCTGGGCCAGCGCGGTCCCACCGAGCTCGAGTGGGACATGGAGACCTACAAGCGCCGTATCGAGGCATTCGGCTGGAACGCCATCGTGGTCGACGGCCACAACCTCGAAGAGATCGACGCCGCAATGACCGAGGCCCTGAGCGATGGCATGCCCACCGCAATCGTCGCCAAGACGAAGAAGGGGCAGGGCATCTCGTTCATGGCCGACCAGGCCGGCTGGCACGGCAAGCCGCTCAACGCCGAGCAGGCCGAGGAGGCCCTTGCGGAGATCGGCGCCGACCCGTCCCGCACCTTTGAGGTCCAGCCTCCCCGTGAGTGGACCGCTCCCGAGCTCAAGAACAAGCCGGTTCAGCTGAAGAAGTACACCGACGCCCTGGCCACCCGCAAGGCTTACGGCGAGGCACTGGCGGCTCTGGGCGACGCCCGCGGAGACGTGGTTGTCCTGGACGCCGAGGTGTCCAACTCCACCTACTCCGAGGACTTCAAGGTGGAGCACGCAGATCGCTTCTTCGAGATGTACATCGCGGAGCAGCAGATGGTGGCATCGGCGGTCGGTATGCAGGTGGTGGGACTGCGTCCCTTCTCCTCCACCTTCGCCGCCTTCCTCACCCGTGCCTACGACTTCATCCGCATGGCGGCCATCTCCCAGGCGAACATGTGCCTGTCCGGATCGCACGCCGGTGTTTCGATCGGGGCCGACGGCCCGTCGCAGATGGCGCTTGAGGACCTGGCCATGATGCGTGCGGTGTTCGGCAGCACCGTTCTTTACCCCTCCGACGCCAACCAGGCTGCGCAGCTCGTGGCGGCCATGGCCGACCTGGACGGCATCAGCTACATGCGCACCACCCGGGAGAAGACCGGCCTGCTGTACGGGCCGGATGAAACCTTCCCCATCGGCGGAAGCAAGGTGTACCGCTCCTCCGACAGCGATGCGGTGACCATCGTGGGCGCCGGCATCACGGCCCACGAAGCGGTCAAGGCAGCCGACGAGCTGGCCGGCGAAGGCATCAACGTCCGCCTGGTAGACGCCTACTCGGTCAAGCCGATCGACGGTGAGGGCATTGCCGCAGCGGTCAAGGCAACCGGCGGCAAGCTGGTAATCGCCGAAGACCACTGGGAGGAAGGCGGCATAGCCGATGCAGTCCTCATGGCCTTCGCCAAGCTCGGGTTCACCGACTTCACGCTCAAGCACCTCGCGGTGCGGGAGATGCCGGGTTCCGGCGAGCCGATGGAACTGCTGAAGGCAGCCAAGATCGACGGCGAGCACATTGCCAAGGCGGTCCGGGAGCTTCTGGCTTAGGTACTTATATTGAACAAAAGCGCCCCTCCTCGGAGGGGCGCTTTTTTGTTGCCTCTGATTTGCCTACCGGCTTGAGGCGGAGGAGCTTCGGGACTCGAATGCCTCTCGGGTCTCGCCTGCCTCCTGTTCGTTCAACTCCACATAGGAGACCTCGGCTGCGGTTTGCAGGCCCTCTTCGCTGACGTAGAGCTCGACAAAGCGCTCCAGCGCCGGGCTTTCTTCCAGCCGGGCCGAGTTCACATAGATGAACAGCGGCCGTGAGATGGGATACGAGCCATCGGAGATCGATTCCGGGCTTGCGGCCACACACGTACCGTCGTCGCCGGCCACCTCCAGAGCCTTCAGCCGGTCCTCATTGGCTGCGTAGAAGGCGTATCCCACCCAGCCCAGAGAACTGTCCGACCCCTCGATACCCTGGACGATCACATTGTCGTCCGCTGAGGCCTGGTAGTCGGGCCGGGTCTCAGGCTCGGCGCCGCGCTCCTCGGCGTGGCCGGTCAGCACCAGCTCCACGAAGCTGTCGTAGGTTCCAGACTCCTCACCCGGACCGGTGATGGTCAGGTTGATGTCGGGATAGGGGGCGGCCTTGGTGTTTCCGATCTGAGCGGCCAGGGCGTTGGCGCCGGACCACCGCTCGAATCCCTGTGACTCGGGGCCCACCAGGGCGTAGAGATCGGAGAAGGAGACGCAATCATTCACCTGCTCGTTGTTCGGAGAGGTCAATACCGCAATGCCGTCGTGTGCAACCTTGAGCTCAAGGAACTCAATTCCCGCCTGCTCACAGGCCGCGGCCTCCTCCTCCTTGATTGCTCGGGAGGCGTCCGCGATGTCTGACTCGCCCTTGCAGAACAACTCGAAACCGTCCCCTGTACCGGGTCCGTCAACCGAGACGTCGACGTTCGGGGCCACCTCGGCGAACTTTTCCGCCACGCCGATGGAGATCGGCTCAACGGTGGACGAACCCGAGATCACTATGGCCCCGGACAGCTCTCCCTCCTCTGCACCCCCCTGGGCCTCCCCGCAAGCCGCCAGCAGAAACAGCATGGCTATCAGAGCAGCGACCGGCCGGGCGGGACGTCGAACGCCGCTCGCACTTGTTGGGTTACGCATCAATTCTCTTCACCTTTCGTCGGCAACCTATTGGTTGGCGGCAAGAGGCCTCGAGTTGCGGTCCGCTTGCCGTCGACCAAACGCTAAGAGAGGCAGGGGACGGGCGGGTGGAATTACTTTGAACTTCTCGTGAACTTCTATTGACCCTCCGTCAACGGCTTACGCGCGCTTGCAGGGTTGCAACCGGTTCGGGCTCCACCTATTGTTTGGAGATCATTGCCAGACCAGAGGAGGAACTTGGCAGGAGATCCGGCGATTATCGACCGCAGGCCGGCAAGGGCTGGGATCGCCTCCCTGGCTCTGGGCACCATGACTTTGTTCGGCATACCCGCCCTACCGCTGGTCAGGCTGGCGGGTCCAACACCATCCACTGCCCTGCTGGTAGCTGTGACGGCACTTCAACTCCTGTTGGCGGTGGGGGCCGTAGCTTTGGGACTGATGAGCCGGCCGGTCGGCGTTACCCGTCGCCGGCCTGCTTCGGCCCGGGCGGGCATAGCCCTGGGCGGCCTCACCCTAGTCCTGAATACGATCCTGGCTGCCGTTCTGACGTTCAACTACGTGAGCAACTCTATGAACCCCTCCGTCCGTGAGACCGGGGCGGTCATTCTGCAACACGACTGAAGCGCCAGATCGGGCGCTATGCCTGTGCTTTGGCTTTCGCCGCCGTCTGCTCTAGCGCCGCCTTGATGCGCTCGAAGTCCTCCTCGGGGATATCGTGCAGGTTGCCCTGGAAGGCCAGGCGCCAGTGCTCCGCCGGCCACTTGGAGACGTAGGTCATCCTGCGGGCGATACCCTCCACGTCGATCCAATCGTCGCGGTCCAGGACCAGCTCGGCACGAATCGGAACCCGCCACGGGTAGTCCTCCGCCGGCTTTCCGGGAGCGCTCTTTTTGCCTTCCCAGATGGGCTCGTGGTCTTCGAAGTAGGTGCCGGTGATGGTGGCGAAGCCGGCGAACGCCATCTCTTTGGTGATGTACCAGATCAGCTTGTCGCCATCGGCCATGCGCTCCGCCTTACGCCGTTGCCGGGTCTTGAAGCCCTGGAGCTCGAAGTTCAGCTGCCGGGTCTTCTCAAAGTTGGCTTCCCCGCTTACGGCTATCCAGTAACTAGGCATGATTCCCCTTCTCCTCAGAACCTTTCAATCTAGCCTCGACCCTACAACCAACCCCGGTGCCGGTACGTGGAGTAACCTCGACGGGTGGACCCCAAGCCTCTTCATCCCAACGTCCGCAAGCTATGGCAGGTGATTGCGCTGCTTCTCACCGTGCCTCTTGCGATCGCAGCCGTCGTCGCCGGCACCCTGCTCGACCTTCCCGCGGGAGTCGTGGCCGTCTGTGTCCTGCTGGTCATGCTGCCGGCTGCCGTGGTCCCCCGCCTCGCCTACCGGCGCTGGCGCTACGCCATCCGGGAGCAGGACCTCTACACCTCCAAAGGTGCCCTCTGGCACGTCGAGACGCTGGTTCCGTTTGACCGCATCCAGTTCGTGGAGTCCCGTCAGGGGCCCCTGGACCGCATGTTCACGCTTACCCAGGTGATCGTCTACACAGCAGCCGGCAAAGCCGCCAGTATTCCGGGGCTGGATCATGACACCGCCGAATCCATCCGTGAGGACCTCTCCAAAGTTGCCGGCACAACCAGCGTCTGAGCTGCCGCCTCCGGAGAAAGTGGAGGCTGAGGGGCTCAAGCTGAAACCCTCCGCCGTGCCCATCTGGTTCCTCTACGACGTAGGCCGGGGGATCCTGGGTGTAATACCCCTGATCTTCGCGGGACCCGCCGCGATCCCCTTCGCCGCTGCGCTGGGACTGGTGCTGCTCATTGCCCCTGCCGTCAGGTACTCGAGATTCCGCTACGACATCCAGGACAACACGCTGATCGTCCAGGGCGGCCTGTTGGGACGGTGGCGCCGGGTGATCCCCCGGGAGAAGGTTCAGAGCGTGGACGTGGTACAGAAGCTTCGCCACCGCGCGTTCGGCGTGGTGGAACTGCGAATCGAGGCGGTCGGGGGCAAGCAGACCGAAGCAGCCCTGGTCGCCCTGGCGCCGGAGGAGGCCGACAGGATTCGTGCCTGGGCTTCAGGAGGAACCGCGGGCAGCGCGGTGGTCGCAAAAGAGGAAGAGGAGACTCCCCCGCTGGCCCGGCTGACGGGCAAGGATCTGCTGGTTGCCGGGATCACCGGCGGGCGGGTGGCCGTTCTTGCGGCCCTCATCGGTTATTCGCAGGAGTACCTGGGCGAGGACACTTTCGACTTCATAACCGGCTACGGCGAGCGGCTGCTGCCGGGAGCTTCGCTGGTGGTGATCGTTTCGGCTCTGGCGGCAGTGGTGATTGCTTTGTCGTTGCTGCTGAGCATCGCACTCACAATCTTGATCTATTGGGACTTCACCGTACGCATGGAGGGCGACCGCCTGGTGATCACAAGGGGGCTTCTGGAGAAACGGCGGGCACAGATCCCCCTGCATAGGGTTCAGGCCATATCGGTCAATGAGAACTTCATCCGGCGCCCGTTTGGGCTGGCCAGCCTCTCGGTGGTCGTTGCCGGTTACAGCTCCGAGGGACAGGAGAACCAGGAGAGCACCGTGCTGCTTCCTATCGGCTCCAGAGCGACCGCCTGGCGTGTAGCCACCGAGGTGCTCGGGGCGCGCTCCGAGCTCGTCTCCGTCGACCT
>JAJCYF010000088.1 GCA_029263035.1 Actinomycetes bacterium | reverse complement strand
TCGAGGTAGCCGATCATCTGGGTGACGTTGCCCCGGGGATCGGTCATGTAATAGGTCCGCCCGGTCGAGTTGCCGATATCCAGCTTGCCTCTTGGAACCCCGAAGGCGTCGACCAGATAACGGCTGGTCACCGTCGCCGCTGCATTGGTCTCGACCGCGATCTGCTGACTGAGCCCATCGTGGAAGAACATCACCACCGAGCCCAAAGAGTCCTGGCGGGAGACCATCCGCTCCAGCCCGTCGTAGTTGTACTCGACCCAGGTGCCGTCGGGGGCGGTGACCCGCTTGGTCTGAGAGGCGGCGTTGTAGCCGGTGGTGGTGGTTGCCGGGTTCTGGAGCAGGACATTCTTAGTGTCAGTGGTCTGGTTGCCGAAATTGTCGTAGCCGTAGACGTAGTTCTCAGTCAGGCTGACCGATCGTGCGGTGAGCCGGTTGTTGACGAAGGTGAAGGTGTTGCCCGGTTCGGTCTTCACGTTGCCGGCGTCGTCCAGGCCGTAGGTGGCGGTTGAGCTTTCGAACGGGTGCTTGAATCCGGTCAGCCGGTCGAGATTGTCGTAGGCGAAGTTCCCGGTTCCGGTCCGGGTGGCCGGGGAGGTCCCGGTGGGCTGGGCCTGGGTCATTGCCTCGGTGGTGCGGTTGTTGTTCTCGTCGTAGCCGATCGACTCCCAGGCACTCAGCTTGGTACCGCTCGAGTTGGTGAAGACTCGGGAGGTCGCCAGGTCTGCGATGTTGTAGCGCTGGGCCAGCTTGGCGGCGTTGGGGAAGGTCATCTCGTCGAGCGCCCCGTTGCCGTAGTAGCTCGAGGTGAACGAGCCGAATCCGCCGTAGGGGGTGAAGGTCTTCTCGTTGCCATCCTTAAACCAGGTTGAGGTCGAGGTCTGGCTGTCGGTGGTGTTGGATGCCTGCAGGCCGTCCTGATTGTGGATGTGCGAGCCCGTCTTGGTGATCGCGGCTGCTCCGGTCGGAGGATACAGCTTCTCCGACCAGTCCTTGAGCTCACCGGCGCTGGTGTATCCGGCGACCAGCTCGGAGACGTTGGGGGTGGCAGATCCGTCCTTGTAGGTGTTGACCGAGGTGGTGTTGCCGTCGGCGTCGTAGCCGAAGACCGAGCGGTGCTCGCTAAGACCGGTTCCGGTCGCCTTGCGCTCGGCCAGGGTCCCGTCGTCGTTGAACATCTGCTGGGTGGTGCGCTCGATCAGCCCGGTGACGCCGTTGTCCCGGCGGTCGTGGCGCAAGGTCTGCCGGCCCTCGGGGTCATAAACGTAGTCGATGAAGTGAGCGGCGTCGGCCGGGTCGGTTTCATAGTCGATCTCGGTGCGGGCGGTGTAGAAGTAGCTGGTGGTGGTGAAGGCGCCGGCCCCGGTCGGCTGCTTGATAGTTTTCAGGTTGCCGACGTTGTCGTAGGTGTTGGTGGTTACCTTGCCCAGAGGGTCGGTGACGGTCAGCGGCCTGCCCATAGCGTCGGGGTTGAAGGTGGTGACCGTGTTGCGGGGAGTCGTCTGTTTGGTCATGTCGCCGAACAGGTTGTACTCGTAGCGCATTGAGGCACCCGCAGCGTGGCCGGACTCCTGGGCGCTTTTGACCTGTCCGAGGCGGTTGTAAGAGTAAGCCATCGTGTGGCGGCCGGCGTCTCCAGCCGGGTCGGTCACCTTTTCGACCAGCCCATGGGGGGCGTACAGGACGTCGGTCTGCTTGCCCTCTTCGTTGACGAACGCGGAGATCCGGTTGTTGGGGTAGCGCAGGTAGCTCGCCTTCTGCACCGTCGCCAGAAGGGCGCCGGTGGTCGGGTCGAATGAGCGGGGCTCAAAGATCTCCTTGAGCGCACCGTCGTCGTAGTAGCCGTAGGTCGACTTGCGGATCTTGCCGTCGGGCTTGGTCACGGTCGAAGCGACCATGTCCCGGCCGTCGTAGGTGGTCCTGGTCGAGATGCCGTCCGTGCCGTCCAGGGTACAGACCCTTGAGGTGCCCTTGGGAGGGATCACCAGCGTCGGGTTGTCGTTCTTGTCATAGCAGTAGGTGGTCACATGGGCCAGGTGATCCTCGGAGCGCGTGAGGTTGCCCCTAAGGTCGTAGTCGTTTTTCCACAGCTTGGAATTGCGGTCGGTCGTCTGTTTGAGCCGGCCCAGGTAGTCGAAGGTGAACAAGGAGGAGGCGGCGGTGGCGTCGGTGATCTTGCCCGGCTGTCCGGTCGCCGCATACCCTCCGTCGGCCAGGGCGATGTTGCCGTAGGTGGTGGTGTTGTTGTTGGCGTCCTTGATGGTTTTGAGCAGACCGCGGGTGTAGTAGGTGAAGTCGGTCGGCTTGGACAGCGGGTCGGTAACCCTGGTCAGGGTGCCGATGTTGGGATCGTTGGTGAAGTTCCAGGTACGGGCACCGACCTGGGCCTGGGTCATGTTCGACCACCCGGGCACCCCCAGGGCGGTCCAGTACATGTAGGTTGAACAGCCCCGGGTTTCATGGAGACTCATTTCATACGATCCCGGCCACCGCGGCAGGAACATTCTGACTGTAGTAGTTTGCTTCAGCTTCCGCCGGAGGAATCATTCCGATCGGCTCCAGCAGCCGGCGGTTGTTCCACCAGTCAACCCAGGCCATGGTGGCAAACTCCAGGTCCTCGGTGCCGGTCCACGGGCCGAGGTTGTGCACCAGCTCGGTCTTGTACAACCCAATCACCGACTCGGCCAGCGCGTTGTCGTAAGAGTCACCTCGGCTGCCGACGCTGGTAACGCCCCCGGCCGCCGCCACCCGCTCGGTG
>JAJCYF010000087.1 GCA_029263035.1 Actinomycetes bacterium | reverse complement strand
CGCCGGCAGGCGTGACCGGCGAGATTTGCGATTTCATGGGGTGCCGGTGGGACCGTCGCTTTTGCGAGCACATCGAGCAGCGGAACCCGGCGGAGCCGAAGCCGTTGGATATCGATCCGCAGATCCGGCTTCTTTGCGATGAGCTGCAGGCCAGGTTCGACATGCTGCGCCCTGCGGCCGCACCGTCGAAGGCGACGGGAGGTTCGTCCGGCTAGCGTGGGTCAGCGCCCATTGGATCAGGAGGGCTCCGGTTCGGGCTCGTCACGGAGCGCCGGCTGATCTGATGCCGGCTTTCCGGCCGGCTCGCTGCGGCCGAGGAACTCCAGGAGCACCACTATCAGGGCGGCGAGGAATACCCCCGCTCCCAGGCCCCCAAGTGCCCGGCGCAGGATCATCGGACCAACCGCAATCCGTTGGGAATCCGCGACCATGATCAGGTGCCCCGCATCGGCCGAAGCCTGCAGGGCCTGCGCCTGCTCCTGGGACGTCCGGGCGGCGTTGACTCTGGCCAGCGCCTGCTTGTTGAGCTCTGAGACTGTCTGGAACTGCGCCAGTTGCGGGGCCAGAGCTGCAAGCTCGGCGGTCTGGGTGTCGATCTGGCCCTGCAGGCTGGCGGCCAGGCTGGTATTTCCGAGCGATCGAGCCCGCAGCTGTTCCTCCCTTAGCGCCGACACCGCCCGGGACTTCATCTCGTAGTCCGGGAGTCCAAGGGCAAGCCCGGAGGTCCTGCCGAGTTCTCCGAGCTGAGCTTCGGTTTCGGCCACCGTCTTTTGGGACTGTTCCGCTAGCTGCGCCGAGAGGTGAACCTGGGGTTCCAGTAGGAACTTGATGGTTTCGGCCGCCACCGCACGGGCTACTTCAGCCGATTGCGGCTGCTCCGGCATGCGGGCGGAAATCCGGACCAAACTGCTCTCACCGATGGGGACCACCGTGACGGTTCCCGCCTCTTCCAGGGCAGCCTGGGGTACCGATGTCCTTTCAGAGACCCGTTGCACCACCGTCGGCGTGTCGGCAGCAGCCCTGAAGGTCTCCAGCAGCATGCGGTTGCCCTGGGCTCCGGTGAACTGGCTGCCGACTGCGCTGCCCAGGCTGGTGGTGGTGACGGTGGCGGTGGTCAGATACCGGTCCTCGGTGGTCATCAGCATCACCGCGACCACGGTGCCGGCGGCCAGCAGAGGCACCAGGAAGAAGAGGCGGATCCGTTTGCGGACTAGGCTGAGATAGTCGCTGATTTCCACTGGTGGGTGCTCTCCTTACTTCGAGCGACACACGAGGCCGCGGCTGCGAACGTCACGAAGTACCAAAGGTTCACGACGTTTGTTATCACGTTGGCTACAAGGCTCACGGAAATGAACGCCACGACACATCCGGCAAAGCCTACCGCCACCCCACGGCGAATGGATGCGTCCAGGCGTTCGGGTCTGGTCGCGGCCACTGAAAGGTACGCCAGCCTGAGCATGGCAGCCAGGCTGAGAAGGTAGCCGGCGAGGCCGAGGATCCCCGTCTCCACGAAGGCGCGCAGGACATCGTTGTGGGGTTGCTTTTGAGCCTCCGTGGTGCGCTGGGTCTGGCCGAGCCCGATACCCCATACCGGGCTTCTGCGGGCGAGCGTCACTACCTCACCCCAGTACTCCATCCGCCACTGCAGCGAGTTGCCCACTTGGTCGCCGGCAGCCGGGACCGGGTCCGCCAGCTCGGAGAATCGGGAAGCGAACTGGGGGACAAGGGCGAGGGCGAGCAAACCGGCGAGGACCACTCCGAGGATGAGCTTGCGGCTCTGGAGCAGTCCCACGACGAGTAGGCCCAACCCGGTGCCGATTATCGCACTGCGGGTGTAGGTCAGCGGCAGGCAGACCGCGCACCCGGCGAGGATACCGGCCATCCACCGGCGGAGCTTTGGTTCGAGGTGGGGCCACAGGGCGACCCCGAACACCGTAAGCAGCATGAGGTAGCGGCCGAAGGTGTTCGACTGGTTGAAAGGGCCCATGATCCGGACGAATCCCCCTTTGCCCTCCGTCCGGGGATTGCCGGTTAGAAAGCCGAATGCAGTGAAGGCCAGCGGAAAAAGAGCAGAGGCGTAAACCGCAATGAGGGCGCGATGCAGGATTGTGGGATTGCTCAACAGCTGCTCGAGCACGACGAACATCATCACGGCGGTGAGGATCCGGGAAAGTTCGATCGCACTGGGGACCAGGTCCCGGGACGAGACCAGGCTTAGTCCGCAGGCCGCAACGAAGACGACGAGAGCCTTGACCAGAGGCGACGCTGGCTCAAGGTTTCTGGCACGGTGCTGCGCCGCCAGCCAGAAGGTGGCGAGCAGGATGAACTGGATCCCGAGGATCCCGGCGGGGTCGATCGCGCGGGAAAGCCCGCCGCCTTCACCCGCCGACGAGAGTTTGGCGAGGTCCAGACTGGACCGGGCTGCCAGAAGCACCAGTACGTAGACCTCGAAGCGGGTGATTGCCAGGACTCCGAGGGCCAGGGCAAATGCCACCGCCAGGGGGAGGACGAAGGCAAGTTTGTTCGCTCCCGCCATCCCGCTTAGCACGGCAAGCCCGGAAGCGCCGGCGACCAGGAAAAAGGTGACGGTGTCGCCCGTATGCTTGGCAAAGGGCATGGAGTGGGCGCCTCGCGGAGAGCCCAGCAACCCCCGCCTGGTGTGCAGTGGGCCGGCCATGCGCCATGTTAGCCTAACGTCCGTCGCGGCGGCCTCCAGGGACGCCCCGGCGAGCCCAGACCGGGATACTCCCCTCAACCCACTGGAAAATTCGGCGGTGCGCAAAATTAAGGTGGCTATGATCGGCCAGCGCGGGTTGCCTGCAACCTACGGTGGCATCGAACACCATGTTGAAGAACTGGGCAGCCGCCTGGCGGGCCTGGGTCATCAGGTAACTGTCTTCTGCCGGTCGAACTACTCTCCAAAGCATTACGACGAGCACCGCGGGATGAGCCTCAAGCACTCCGCGACGGTGGGAACCAAGCACCTCGACGCCATTGCGCATAGTGCCAGCTCCACTCTGGCGGCCATGGCCGGAAGGTTCGACATCATTCACTACCACGGGTTGGGACCCGGACTGATGGCACCCCTGCCGCGCTACCTTTCGGGCGCCAAGGTGGTCCAGACGGTGCACGGCATGGACAACCTGCGGGCCAAATGGGGCGCAGGGGCCCGCGCGGTTCTTACGAGCGCCGCATGGACCAGCACCCATGTGCCGGATCGGACCATCGTGGTGTCCCAGGCTCTGGCCGACCACTACAGCCGAGCCGGCAGGCCGGCCATCTACATTTCCAACGGTGTGTCGGCCCAGGTAGACATCCCGGCCGGTGAGATCACTCGCCGCTGGGGGCTCGAGCGGAACGGATACCTGCTGTTTGTGGGACGGCTGGTTCCCGAAAAGTGCCCGGATCAGCTCATTCGGTGCTTCGGTAAGGTCGCGGCCGATACGAAGTTGATGATTGTCGGCGGGTCCAGCTTTACGAACGGCTACACCCAGTCACTGGCGCGGGCGGCCGGTGACGATGAACGTGTGGTGTTCCCGGGCTGGGTCTATGGATCGCTTCTGCAGGAGCTTTATTCAAACGCTGCGGCGTTCGTGCTGCCGTCCACCCTGGAGGGACTACCGCTGACCCTCCTCGAGGCTGCCGCGCACGGCACCCCGTGTATCGCCAGCGACATACCCTGCAACGTCGAGGTCCTCGGGACCGACGGGCCCGGCCATCGACTGGTCCCCGTGGGCGAGGACACCGCATTGGCCGAGGCCCTGAGCCGAGCCGTTGAGGAGCCCGAAGCGGAGCGGGCCGGAACGGCAGGCCTCAAGCAGGATGTCCTCCGTAGATACAACTGGGATGACGCAGCCGCCGCAACAGTCGACGTCTACCGGGAATTGCTGGACCCGTAGCCGGGGGTTTGGTCAGCGCCGCGATGCCCGGGGTTGCCTGATGATCTCCCGCGCCCAGTCGGCATCCACACTGCCGTGGCGAAGGGCCTGGTTCAGCTCCACGTCGTTGGGGGTCAGCAGGAAGTGCGCCACCATCCGTGCCAGGCGCCCAAGGCTGCGCGCCGTCAGCGGCTCCCGCCGGCGGTCGGCCCGGGCGGAGTCCAGGTACGGGTTGCGGCTCAAGGCCCGGGACGAGAAGACGCGGGCCGTGACGTACAGGTCGCCCGCCTCTCCGCCGTTGAGCCCGTAACTGCCCCTACCCTTGATACACAGACGCTGCCCGTCGACCATCCCCGCCGGCAGCCGGACGAAGACGGTCCGGCTCGACCTGCCCACCTCCTGGGTCTCCACCGTCACCGTGGCTCCCCGGCGTGCCTCCTTGGTGGAGATCACCACGCGGTACTCCAGGTCGCTTCCCCGCTGGGGCGGGCGGTAGACGGGCCGGTAGACCGCCGCGGCGTCGGAGTGGCGCTTGAAACCGCCCCTCCCGCCCCGCGAGGAGGCAACGGAGCGCAGCCGGTCGTAGCGCATCCGCTCCGATGAGTTCGAGAGGACCTCGTAGGCCTGGGCCAGGTCCTTGAATCGCTCCTCGGCGGCGGCTTCCCCCCGGTTCGCGTCCGGATGGTGTTTCCTGGCCAGGGAGCGGTAGGCCTTCTTGATCTCGATCTCGGTCGCGCTGCGCTTTACGCCCAGAACGGCGTAGAAGTCCTTGTCGATCCACTCGCTGTTGCCCATTGGGTCTCCCGGCCTGAAAAAACCGATCGCCCATTATCACCGGGTGCGGCGGGTAAACTAGCGGGAACGTCCTGCGACGAAGAAAGAGACCGAGAACCCGCCTCCCATCGCTGCCGGTCAATCGATCGTTGGAACCAAGTTTGCGCTTCCGTTCTGGGAGGCAGATATCAAGAGCTAGTCTGGAGCAGTTATGACTGATGGTTCGCGTCCCCCACGTCCGAAGAGTGCACGTCCCCCGGCGGCGGGACCTCAGCGCCGGCCCAAGAGGCCGGACGACACGGGCAAGCGTCCCGGCGCGCCGGGAAAGTCGGGCAGGCGGCCTCTGCCCGCCGGCGGACGGGCCAAGCTGGCTCCCTTCAACCCCAAGTCCAAGCCTTCCCCCAAAGCCCCGCCCCGGCAGCCCGAACCCCCGGCGCCAGAGGAGCCGATGCTGCTTCAAATCCAGTTCAAGCCGCCCCGGCAGTCTGCCGAGCCCCCTCCCGATGCTCCCCTCAAATTGAAATGGGTGTCCCGTCCGCCTGCAATGCAGACAGAGGTCGCGGTTCCCAGCCCCAACAGACCCGAAGGCCTCCCGGCGAGCCTTCCTCCCCGTCCCAGCCAGGAAGGGCATAAAGGGGCTGAAGGCGGATCCGCATCGAGGGGATATGACCGTCCCGGCAAACCCGACGACCGGCGGGGACCGAAACAAGCCTCCACCCGGGCCCCCTACAAGTCATCGGACCGGCCCGGCAAACCCTACGGCGACCGCCCGGCTCGTCCTTCGGGCGACCGGCCCGCCAAACCCTACGGCGACCGTCCGGCCCGGCCCTCGGGCGACCGTCCCGCCAAACCCTACGGCGACCGGCCCGCCCGGCCCTCGGGCGACCGGCCCGCCAAGCCCTACGGCGACCGCCCGGCCCGGCCCTCCAAGCCCTACGGCGACCGCCCGGCCCGGCCTTCGGGCGACCGTCCCTCCAAGCCCTACGGCGACCGCCCGGCCCGGCCTTCGGGCGACCGTCCGCCCTACCGCGCCGCAGCGGACCGGCTCGCTTCCGACGCTCCCGCTACGGACTCGTCGGGAAAAAAGTTCGACGAGCGGCGGCCCCGGGACACCCGCATCGGGCAGGGAAACAAGGCGGAGCCCAAGCGACGGCTGACCGCAGACGAGTCATTCGACCTGCCCAAGCCCTGGGTGATCGAGATACAGGAGCTTGCCCGGCCCGGCACCGGGCCGAAGGTCGCCGAGGCGGTGTCCAAGGCGCTGGAGCACTTCGCCGAGGAGGAGTTCGAGGAGGCGGCCCGCCTGGCAGGCGAGGCCAAGCTCTCCGCCTCCCGCTCACCGCGGGTCGTCGAGCTGCTCGGCCTGGCCCTGTACCACTCGGGCCGGTGGAAGGAGGCGCTCAGCGAGCTTCTCGCCTTCCGTCGCCTGACCGCGTCTTTGGAACACAACCATGTCATTGCCGACCTGTACCGGGCGCTGGAGCGGCCCGACAAGGCTCTGGAGACCACCGCCGAGGTATCTCAGGCCGACGTGACGCCCGAGACGTGGGTGGAGACCATGATCGTTGCCGCCGGTGCCCTCGCCGACAAGGGCGATCTCAACCGGGCGATAACCATGCTGGCGCGGGCCGACCCCGGGCCCGGGCCGGTGCAGCCCTACTTCCTCAGGCACTGGTACGCTCGGGCCGATCTGCTCGAGCGAGCGGGACGCCGGGAGGAAGCGCGCAACCTGTGGCGCAAGATCGTCGCCGCCGACCCCGACTTCTTCGACGCGGAGGAGAGGCTGGCCTCGCTCTAGCCCGGGCGTCTCTGCAGGTATCGCAGGATGCCCCGGGAGTTCAGGTCGTAGGAGCAGCTGTACTCGAACTTGGCCACCGTCTCCGGCCGGAGCGTGGGGTAGAACTCCTCACGCCGGGCCCGGAAGTCCTCGATCAGCTCGTTCAGGGCGCCCCCTGCGGCCACGACCTTCTCGGCCGCTTCTACCCATTGAATGAAACGGCGGGGGGCCTCGTCGAAGATCTGGTCGACGTCGGGGGCCGGTCCGAAGTGCGTGGGGAAGACCCGGGCCGGTTGCAGGGAATGAAGTCGCGCGGCGGTGTCGATTACAAGCTCCAGGTCGAACTCCGGCGGGGGAGCGGCGGGCCGGACCACCCCGGCTTCGGGGACCCGCACGCCCAGAGCGTCGCCTACGAACATGTCCCCGGTGGCGGAGTCCAGCAGCGCCATCTGGTGTTTGGCGTGGCCCGGTGCATAGAACGCCTCCAGCCGGCGGCCGGCGCCGAGATCCACCGCGGGTCCGTCCTCCGACACGGCAACAATCCGGCCGGCGTCGATTGCCAGCATCGGCCCCCACAGCGTCTCCATGTCCGGGTAGAGCCGCGCCGCGGACGACCACAGGCGGGAAGGGTCGGCCAGGTGCCGGCCGCCCTCCGCCCGGACCACCACCTTCGCCTCGGGAAACCGCCGGGCCAGGTGTCCGGCGGCGCCGGCGTGGTCGAGATGGATATGGGTCAGGACGATCCACGCCAGGCTGTCGACCCCTGCCGCCTCCAGGGCGGGAAGGATCCGGTCGATCGAGGATCCGGGGCCGGTGTCAATGATCGCCGGCCGGGGTCCGTCCAGCAGGTAGACGGCGGTGATGCCCTGCCAGCCGTGCATGTGGGTGTCCAGCACCTGGACCGTTTGCGGCAACCTTAGCGGTCCGGGTCCAGGTCCCTCATCAGCAGGCCGGTGCGTGGTTTGGGCCAGAAAAGGGTGGTCTTTGGGGGCAGTCGCACTCCGGCCAGGGCCTTTTCGGCAACCAGGGGGACGGGAACCGGCGCCATCAGGAAGGCCAGGGCT
This sequence comes from Actinomycetes bacterium, assembly GCA_029263035.1. GTDB lineage: Bacteria > Actinomycetota > CADDZG01 > JAHWKV01 > JAHWKV01 > JAJCYE01. The sequence goes on along the minus strand of JAJCYF010000087.1, from coordinate 13,205 downwards.
CCGCCGGCCACCGCCTGTTCGACGATGCGGGCGTCGTGCTCGTACTCCACGGCGGCCCCGTTGGGTTCGAGGATCTCGTCGGCCAGCCAAACCGTGTCGACCTCGCCACCGGTCCTCAGGGTCCAGCGGCCCTCAGGCGAGGCGACCCCGATGGTGCCCGGACCCGCATCCTCCACCGCCTGCTTCAAGCCGGTGAAGTCTCCGTCGAAGGTCTCCAGGCCGGCAAGCTGCGATGGTGAGAGATTGGTGACCAGCCGGTGGATGGCCGACAGAGCCGGCGCAAATTGCAGCGGATCGGAGATGATCGCCAGCGTCGAGTCCCAGGGACCGGGCCCGTCGACCTCCCGGCGTTCGTTTCGGTAGGTGAGCGAGGTCTCGTAGCGGTGGTGGCCGTCGGCGACCACCAGGGGTGTACCTGCGATGACCTTCTGCATGGCGGCTGCCGCGTCGTCGGGCAGTGCCCACACCCGGTGCCGCACTTCCTGCGGATCGGTGACGTCGGCCAGGGGCGGCGATTGTTCCAGAGCGTCGACCAGCTCCCGAAAGCCCTCCATCGCCCCGGAGGCGAAAAACCACAGGGGCTCCAGGTTGGCCCGGGTGGTCCGCATCAGCGCCAGCCGGTCCGCTTTCGGCCCGGGCCGGGTCTTCTCGTGGCCGAAGATCCCACCCTGCCCCAACTCCTCCAGCTCGAGCGCCGCCACCACTCCTGCGGTGGACCGGGACGTCCCCTCGGCGGTGAAGTCCGATCGCAGCAAATACAAATGGGGTGTTTTATCGGCCACCAGGACGCCGGAGTCCAGCCAGCTCCGCAGGTAGGACGCGGCCCGCGAGTAGCGGTTGTTGGTGTCGTCGTCGTCCGGCTGCCCGGCGCCGAGGGTGATTCGGATGATGTTGTGGGGGTCGACGCCCTCCAGGCGGTCTCTCTCATCGGGTGCGATAACATCGTATGGAGGAGCCGAGACCAGTCCCAGGTCGGTTCCGGGGCGGTAGCGGAGGGCATGAAACGCATTTATCCGGGGCACACTGGTTTTTATCACGGCTGCCGCATTAGTGCGGGTGGGGATGCGATAGTGGACGCATGAACGCCAAAGACGCCTACGAGCTTTGGACCAGGGGCCTGGAGCACCTGGCGGCCCGACGCAACCATCAGGCCGCTCTGGTGCTGGAGAAAGCCGCGGCGCTGGAACCCGAGAAGGCCTCGGTGAGGGAAGCTCTGGCCCGGGCGCTCTACAACATCGGCGAAACCCAGCGGGCAGGCGAGGAGTTTGAACGAGTCATGGAGTTGAACCCTGCGGATCACTACCCCTATTTCGGGCTGGCCCTGTGCCGGGCCCGCCAGGGAGACAAGGCCCGGGCGGCCGGATTACTGAAGATTGCAATCGCGATGAAGCCTGATTCCCAAGACTACCGGCAGGCCCTCGACCGGATTGCCTCGTGAGCGCGCAAAACGGCACCGAGCTTGGGTCCGCGGCCCACCTGCTGGAGGAGTACGACGCCTTCGCCATCGACCTTGATGGAGTGGTCTGGCGGGGCGAGGTCCTGATACCCGGCGCGATCGAAGGTCTCAAGGCGATCCGTGCGTCGGGCAAGCCCCTGCTGCTTCTCACTAACAACGGCGGATACCACCCGAATGAGGTGGTGGAGCGACTGGCCGAGGGCGGGTTCGAACTTGCGCTGGAGGAGGTTCTTACGACGAGTTTGGTCGCCCGGGAGTGGATCCTGCAGAACGGGATGAAGGGGGCCCCGGCGTTCATCCTGGCCCCGCCGACGGTAGCCGCCCAGCTGGCCGACCTGCTGAAGATCCGCTACCTGGAGACCGGCCAGACCGCAGACTTTGTCCTATGTGGTCGTGACACCGACTTCAACTACAACCGCTTGAGGATGGCAGCGGACGCGGTGAGGGGAGGAGCGTCGTTTCTGTCCCTCAACAAGGATCCGGTCATGCCCGTAGAGAACGGCGGGATGCTTCCCGGCACGGGGTCGATTGTGGCGGCGGTGGAGGCGGCCTCCGGCAAACAGGCTACGGTCCTGGGCAAGCCTGAGGAGCCGATGATGAAGGCTGCCGCCGAGCGGATCGGCTACAACAAGGTCCTGATGCTCGGAGACCGGCTGGAGTCAGACATCGTGGGCGCCAAGAGGATCGGATGGGACGGGGCTCTGGTCCTGACCGGCCTCACCGTGAGCGACGCGGTGCTGGACCCCAGGCCCGACCACATCCTCACCTCTTTGCAGGCTCTGGCGCTTTAGTTCGAGGCCCTTCCGCCCAGATCCCGGGTGGCCACGACCTGGCCCTCCGCGTCGAACTGGTCAAGGCGGTCGGGGTGCAGGTCCCTGAGGATGTCGAAGGCACGCTCCAACTCGTTCTCGTCGTTGGTCGCAATTTCAACTACGGTCTCCTCCGGCGCGTCCATTCCCGCCTCCGGCCCGGCTTCGTAATCCGGGGCCGAGTCCTTGTCGGACGGAGCGTACCGCTGCTTGAGCATCCCGCCGGCCAGCAGGCCCAGCGTGCCGCCGGCAAAGGCGGGAATCAGGGCCCAGGTCATGAACCAGCGCACAGCGGAGATTTCCGATCCCGGCGCCCCGTTGAGGATGAAACCTGCAAGCAGCCCCAGAGCGGTTGCGATGCCCCCGATCATCACGATGCCGGCGACCCCGCCCTGAACCTGCGACTTGGTCATTGCGCTTCCCAGCACGGGAGAGGCAACCATGCCCTCGAGCTCATCGCGCATCTCCGCCTGTTGAACGTGGGCGTCGTCGCGTTTGGAGGTGATCTCCACGCGGGCGTCCTTCAGGTTTCTCGACAGCACGTCCGCCGCCTTCTGGGCCTTGCCCCGTCCGTCGAAGGTGGCTGCAATGCTGTGCGTGTGCGCTCCGTAGGAGCTATCGGTCATTTGTGCCTCCTAGTTTGGTCTTAGGAAGCTTTTACCCGTTAATTTTGCAATCGGAACCATGAGGGCTCAGCTCGTTGTGTGGCTAGAGCACTCCGAATGGCCCGGAGGGGTAAACAGGCTGTGCCGGAGAGGGTCGTGCTCGCCCTCCGCCCATCAGGTGGATCAGCGCCATGCCGGCCAGGAAGCCGCCGACGTGCGCCACCCACGCCACCCCGCCTTCACCAAGCTGCTGACCGCCGCCGATGAAGAACTGGGAGACGAACCACAAACCCAGAACCGTGATCGCCGGCAACCGGACCCGGAAGAACAGGATGAACCCGACCAGCGTGTGGACCATCGCCCGGGGGAACAGCAGGATGTAGCCGCCCAGGACCCCGGCGACCGCCCCGCTGGCACCGATGGTGGGGACCTGGGAAGAGGCGTTGAAGAACACATGGGCCAACGAGGCGATGACCCCGGTGACCAGGTAGAAGAGCACAAACTTCACCGGTTTCAGCCGGTCCTCGATGTTGTTGCCGAACACCCATAAAAACAGCATGTTTCCGGCCAGGTGGAGAAAGCCGCCGTGCAGGAACATCGATGTGAGCAGGGACAACATCACCGACTTGGGCTCGGTCTCCACCCCGGCGCAGATCTCCCCGGTCAACTGCTCTCCCTGCACGATCTCCACCGGGACGATGCCCCACTTGAAGAAGAACTGGCTCACCTCGCAGTTGTCGATCTGGCAGGCGACGTCGGAGCGCAGGCAGTCGCGAGTGGATCCGAACTGCGGCTGAAACACCAGGAAAGCCAGGACGTTCAGGGCGATGAGGGTGATGGTGGTGACGGGCTTGCCGTGGGTCGGGTTCTCGTCGTGGATGGGGATGAGTCCGGTGCCCGGGATCATCTAGGAAGGATAAGCGGGATCATGCGGCTTTTGCCGCCCTTGACAAGCTAATGGGCGGCTGCCAGCCTAAGTCGTCGTTTATGAAATCCAATCTTCCCTCCATTAAAGCTCTTGGTGTTGCGAGCCTGGTTGCCTGCTCGCTGGCTCTGGTGACCCCTCTGCCCGCCGCCACAGGCGCAGAGGTAAGCCAGGTGCAAAAGGAGCTGGACGCGGCAGCTATCGAATATGGCCGCCTGGAAACCCAGCTCGCCGACACCGAGGCCAAGCGCGACAAGCTGGAGGCCGACCTCAAGGTGGCCGACCGGGTCATTGCCGAGAGGGCTGCGCAGGTGCAGCTCAGAGCGGGAGCGATCTATAAGACGGGAGGTGTCTCCTCCTACATGACCGACCTCCTGATGGCCCCCGACCCGAGCACGTTCTTTCGCCGCCTCCACTTCATGGAGATTCTGGGCCGTGGCGACCACGAGCTGGTCGACGGGTTAAGAGTGCTTCAGTCCCGGTCCGACGAGATGATCGCCGATCTGGAGGCGACCCGGGACCGGCAGGCCAGCCTGGTGTCGGCGCAGAGGGACAAAAAGACGGAGTTGGAGGCCAAGCTGCGGGGTGCCCGGGTGGCGGCGAAGGTCTCCAAGATCCGGCAGTTCTCAAGTTTTACGCTCCCCATCGGGGGCCCGCAGGGCTTCGGTAACTCCTGGGGCGCCCGGCGCTCGGGAGGCAGGCGCCACAAGGGGACCGACGTGATGGCGGCGTGCGGCGCTCCGGTGGTCGCAGTGACCGACGGAACGATTTTCAACCTGCACGCCGGAGGCAACGGCGGGATCATGGCCTACCTGCGGGCGAGCAACGGGGATGTCTTCTTCTACTCCCATCTCAAGGGCTATGCCCCCGGCATTCGTAACGGGAGCCGGGTGACCGTCGGCCAGAAGATCGGCACCAACGGCAACACCGGCAACGCCCGGGGCGGTCCCTGCCACGTCCACTTCGAGTGGCACCGGGGAGGCGGGGCGGCGGTCAACCCGTACCCGCTGCTGAACTCCGCCCGGTAAAGGGCCGGCTGCCGCCCCTACCTGGGCTAATATCGGGCGTTGTGGACGAAGCCGAAGCAACAACCCGACTGGCGGAGATCGCTCAGCTGCCGCTGACCGAGCGCGCCGACTTTCTCGACGGGCTGATCGACGAGCTGGAGGCTGCGCTCGACGAGACCTCCGCAACCGACGACTCCCCGGCCTGACCTTGGCTCCCGATGACCCGCCGCCGGCTGGATACTGAGATGGTGGCCCGAGGACTGGTGGTCGACATCGAGGCTGCCCGCAGGGCAATCGGCTCCCGAACGGTAACCATCGACGGTGCTCCCGGCCTCAAGCCCGGCACTTTGGTCTCCGGCTCGAGCCGCATCAGCCTGGAAGCCGGCAGGCGGTTTGTCTCCCGGGGCGGCGACAAGCTATGCGGTGCGCTGGAGGACTTTGGACTGGATGTGTCCGGTATGCGCTGCCTGGATGCCGGGGCCGGCTCCGGCGGATTCACCGACTGCCTGCTGCAGAGGGGCGCAGCGTCCGTGGTGGCGGTGGACGTCGGTTATGGACAGTTCGACTGGAGTCTGCGCACCGACTCCCGGGTCACCCTGTACGAACGGACGAACATCCGGCGGGTTCCCGAGGGCCACGGCCCGTTCGACCTGGTCGCCGGCGACCTGAGCTTTGTGTCGCTGCGTTCCCTGGCCCGGACCCTCGCGCACCTGGCCGGTTCCACCGCCGCGTGCGTGCTGCTGGTCAAACCCCAGTTCGAGGGGGCCCGCGAGGACGTCGGCCCCGGCGGGATCGTCTCCGATCCCCAGGCGTGGAGGGCGGCGATCACCTCTGCCGTGGAGGCGCTGGACGCCGAGGGGCTGGGGACCGTGCAGGTTGCTCCCTCCCGCCTCAAGGGCGCCACCGGCAACCAGGAGTTCTTCCTGCTGGCTCGCCCCGGCGCCGCCGCCAGCCCGGCGGCCGTCGACGCCGCGGTGGAGGCCGCCGGATGAAAACCATCGGCCTGGTCCTGCACCCGTCCAACCCCAAAGCCCAGGAGGTCGCCGCCGCCATCCGGGAGCACGGCGAATCCCGAGGCCTGGATGTGGTCCACGCCGACGACGAGGACAGCCCGGATGCGATCCTGGCCCTCGGCGGGGACGGAACGCTGCTTCGCGCCGCCCAGATCGCCTGGCACCTGGACGTGCCGGTTTTGGGCGCCAACCTGGGCAACCTGGGCTTTTTGTCGACCATCGACGCCGGCGACATCGAAGAGATGGTCAAGAGCATGATCACCGACATCTACCGGGTGGAGGAGCGGATGATGCTGGAGGCCACCGCCTTCCAGGACGGCCTGGAGGTCTGCCGGGTGATGGCCCTGAACGAGATCGTTGTGGAGCGGGGAACCGTGTCCCGGGTGGTGAAGATCCGGGTCCGGGTGGGGGACGAGACCGTCGCCCGCTACGTCGCCGACGGTTTCATAGTCTCCACGCCCACCGGGTCCACGGCCTACTCGCTGTCTGCGGGAGGGCCGGTGATGGAGCCCGAGGTCCACGCAATGCTACTCACGTCCGTCTCCGCCCACACTCCGCTCTGGCGATCGATTGTGGTCAGCCCCAAACACCTGGTAACCCTGGAGACGGCAGACGACACGGTGGCCTTCTCCGCCGACGGCCAGCCGGTGGCGATCCTGGACCCGGGAGCCGTGGTCACGGTGCGGGCCCACGAGCGACCCCTGCAGCTTTTGACCGCCTACCAGTCCCACTTCTACGACAAGCTTCGATCCCGCTTTCACGTGGAGCCGAACGACTAGGACCCAGATTCCTGTTCTGCAGACTGGGATGGCAGAAGCTGGTGTGAAACGATTCCGAGCGCTACACTATGGTTCGTGAACGCTCAGAGCGGTTGTGTCCTCACAAGTTCCTCGGCTTCTCGCTCGTTAAAAGGTCGTTCGACGGAGGCTGGAACGTTATGGAAAGCCGGTGCATTATCGAGACTCCGCGAAATACTAGTTATACGGACTTTCCGGCGGCGGTGGGTCTCAGGCTCCGGAGATCAATTCAAGGCTCTCTCAAACTTGCAGGCCGGCTGCTCCGGGGAGACGCGATGAATCGAATCACGCCGCCGGCCAGAGGCTACTTCTCGGACTTCCGGCCGCCCGCCATGGTCCGTATAACTAGCGGTTGGAGCCGACCTCCTTCGTCGGCGGCTCAACCGCCAATCCGTTATGTCGACCGTGTGTCAGATCCCGTCTGTACACTGATTACATGACTCAGCGCTTTCGGGTTGCCCTGTTTAGATCAGATGAAGGCGTTGCCGTGTCAGTGCCCGGGCTACCCGGTTGTTGGTCTCAGGGAAGCGACGAGGATGAGGCTCTCGAGAACATCAAGGACGCCATTCACGCTTACCTCACCGTAGCTGATGAGCAACTAGAAGGCGCCGAAATCAGGGAGATCGAAGTCGCAATCTGATGCCGAGTATTCCGGGCGTCTCGCACCAGGAAGCTGTGCGGGCCCTCCAAAAAGCCGGGTTCAGCATCGTTCGGGAGAGCAAGCACATCGTCATGTCCAACGGCCAGCGAATTCTGACCATCCCTCGAGCCAACCCGATAAACGCATTCACCATGGGCGGGATCGCAAAGGACGCCGGCCTTTCAGTAGAGGAGTTCAATCGTCTTCGGTGACATGCGACATAACTACCGTTTGGAGCCGACCTCCTTCGTCGGCGGCTCAAACGGCAATACGTTATGCCGATCGATTCGAATCGGCGGTCGAGGCCTTGATTGGCCACTGACCCAAGCCAAGGGCTGGTTATCAGGAGAATCATCGACTGGGCACCTTGGGCGACATTGCTCATCGCCGGAATGGTCAGTTTTTGGGCTTGGGCTCAGACGTCACTCTTCGGCCCTTCGTGGGGAGTTCTTGGAACCACGCCTGGTCTGGAGTATCCGACGGGTCTTCGACAAGTCATTAGCCAAAGAACGTTGATTGCCGCTGTGCTTATTGTGCTGGGGACTGCCCTGCCCTGGCTCGTGGGACGAGTTGCCTCGGCCGCTGGTCGCGAATCGAGCATCGCTCAACCTGGAAATCGTTCGAAGCGATCCGGGTTACTGGTAGGAGGCGCTCAGGTTGCTCTGGCGGTAATAGCGGGAAGCCTTGCGCTGGTCTCAGCTACTTCTGCCCGTGATGTACTCCAGCCTCATGCCGCCGAGGTCCAGATGATCTATGACTTCGAACCGCCCGCAGGGTGGAAAGTGGATCGCGATCGCACCATCCTCACTTATTCGGTCGAAAGCGACTCCTCGTACTTTCCGGGCGTTTCGCGTTCCTGGTATATCTCCGGCAGCGTTGCCCCGGTGTGCTTGTCGGTCAACCAGGCTTTGGAACAATGGGCCGACGGTGGGTCTATTGTGCGTCAGCCGGCTCCGAACCTAACTGAGGATTGCACGTTCAACGCAAGAAAAGGATCTCGAGCGATCAAGGCGATGGTGTTTCCTGACTACGGTGGAGACTCAGATGTCGTTGTGCAATTGTCGGCGACCGGGAGCACGGCGCACTCTTGGGGTCGCCCGTTCCGAGGTTCCTCTCGGGGCGGGAACGGCATAACTACGGATTGGAGCCGACCTCCTTCGTCGGCGGCTCAACCGCCAATCCGTTATGCCGCCATTGGTTCCGTAACAAATGAGTAGTCTATGGAACCCGTGATCCTCAGCCTTATGGGAACACTGAGCGCGCTGGGCGGAGTCGTTGCTGGGGCCTGGCTGCAGAGTAGCAGAGAACGAAGCCAATGGCTGGCTGACCGACGGCACGTCGCATACTCACGACTATCGCTTGCCACGTCGGAGATAGGCAGTGCAACCGGAGAAGCGGCCAGAGTTCGCTATGATCCCGACTTTCCTCCTCAGTTTGTAGATCGCTCTATGCTCAAGTGGGAAGAGGCGCACCGTGAATTCAATGCGGCGCAGCATTCCGCCGCCTTGATCGCCGGTAAGGGCGTCGTTCCAGTGATAGAGCAGATCAGCAAGTATGTGGGGGACATGATTGATGCGATGTCGAAGGCGAGTCGTCAAGGCGATCCGGCGACTGGAGCCGTTACACCCGGTGATCCCAGAGGGCTCGAAGACCTAGAGAGCGCCAGCAAGGCACTGATCGAATGCCGAGGTCAGTTGATGAATGCCGCTCGCCGCGAACTGGGGGTGGCGAAATGATGGGCCGCGGCATAACTGCGGTTTGCAGCCGGCCTCCTTCGTCGACGGCTCAAACCGCGGTCCGTTATAACGGACTTTCCGGCGGCGGTTGGTCCCATCCTCCGGAGATCAATTCAAGGTACTCACAAGCCCGCAGGCCGGTTTCGCTAGGGAGAGCTGATGCACCGAATCGCGCCGCCGGCACTGAGCTTCTCATCGGACTTCCAGCCGCCCTTCGTGTCCCGTATAGCTAGCGGTTGGAGCCGGCCTCCTTCGTCGGCGGCTCAACCGCCAATCCGTTACACGGACTCAATCTGGCAGTATGCACCCATGATCAGGCGCGGCGTCGTTGCGTTGCTTATATCGGTTGCGCTCGCAACGGGGTGTTCAAATCAGCCTGCGCCAAGTTCGGTTCCGAACAAGGCCTCCGAGGCGTCTTCGCCCGAATCCCGGGTTCGAGACAGTACCGAGGCCATTCAGGCCTTTGTCGATAGCGGCTTGGAGGCTGCAAATCCGAGACCCATGACGAGAACTGACTATGGTGCCGCCCCGCTGCTTGCTGTGGAGGGCACCCGATTCCAAATTCCTTCACTTGCAGAAGACCTGGACGGCGACGGACAAATCAATGATGAGGAGGCCGATGTCGGCGGGCGTGTATTGAGCTTTAGGTCTCAGGATGACCTCGCCCAATCTAAGGCGTACTACGACGACCTAGCAAAGGCGAGTTCCGTCTTCTTCTCCCACACGTTGGTGAAGGACAATCTCCTAGTCCAGATCAACGGCGATCTTCCAGATGACCAAGCGGCTCTCTATGAACAAGCACTGCAGGACTTGGGCCGATAACTTCCGGATGCAACGGGGACCGGGAACTTCGCGGGGGCCGGCTGAACCCGTTACCTATGCGGACCAGGTTGACCAGATCAGGGTGACGTTATGGCTAACGTCCTCGTTCAATCCCAGCGCTCGATCACAGAGGTTGAGGTCAGATGACTGGAATGAGTGACGCTCCCTATAGGAGCCCTTTTCGACCGTACGATCACCCTCACGAAAGTAATGATCCTGTTTGCCTGTCCCGACTTCACCATGACGATCCAGCGCGAGGCACGTGGCTAGAGTGCTATGAAGCCGCCGTTCTTCTCTGCGATTCTTCAGATCAGTTCGCTCTATGGGGAGCGCGCCACCTTACTGAACTCGGCCTCAAGCTTCTTGCCGGAAGATCGAACATTACTCACGATTTAGGTAGGTTGCTCAGTGCTCTTCCGGCCGAGGTCGCTGCGGTATTGAAAGAGAGCGGGATCGTTCACTTCATTCAGGACCTTCAGAGGATCGATCCGAAGGGTGATGCTTGCCGCTACGGCTTCGATACCGGAGGGCGCGCTACCCTTGCAGCAGTCTGTTGTATTGATCGAAGTGACCTGCGGTTGTATATCCAAGGCTTCTTCGACCAAGTGGAATCACTTCTTCCGCCAGCGGTCATAAAGGTTGGAGAAGTTGTCCGCTGCTCGAGCGTGACGGATGAGTGTTAAGGCGCACACGAGGTAGGGACCGCCAATTCAGGATCCGGCAAAGCCAGGTGTCGTTACGGTTGCAGGTAAGCGCAGAACAGACATTCCCAGGGGTACACTGAGTTCAATCCTGAAACAGGCTCAGCTCAAGGGGTGATGATGAGCACTCGATACACCGTGATTCTCGAGCAGGGCGAGGAGAGTTGGGGGAGCTCATGTTCCCGATCTCCCGGGTGCGTTGCTGCCGCCGGCAGCCGTGAAGAGGCTCTATCATCTACCCGTGAGGCAATAGTCCTGCATATTGAAGGGCTAAGGGAAGAGGGCCTGCCCGTCCCAGTACCCGGAGTGAGGGCCAAGTCCTCGACGTAGGAGCGACATAACTAGGCATGCTACGGACACCGGGTGCTGCGCTGGTCGGTGCCGCTGATGCTGCGGTCCGTTATGCGCGTTTTTCAACTAGCCATGGAGACACTGAGTGCAGCTGATTCCGGTGACATCCGTGAGGAGTTGGTCTAAGACGGGTGGGGTGCGGTCTCCGTCGGGAATAAGCACCGTCTGCCCATACTGTTCAGACAAGGTCACTTTTGCCCTAAGGTCCCACCAGGATGATCCGGGCCGGAGGGCTTCTGTCGCGACAGCTGGTTGCCCCTCTTGCGGACAAGGTGTCAGCTTTTGGGCGATGCGAAAGGAACAGAGGCCACCAACCGACGAGGGGAATCCTCAGGCCATCTACATGTACCCGCCAGCAGTAGACTACCTGCCGCCGCCCGAATTTGCTTCGGACATTCCAGGCCCTCTCCTTAAGGCGTTCGTCTCGACCGTCGACGCTTTTAACACTAGCAACTACGTGGCGACCGCCGTCTGCTGTAGGCGGACTCTTGAGGGCATTTTCAAGTACCTGATACCGAAAGATCAACAGAGGCAACCGCTGGCGGTCATGATAAGAAAGGTTGCGGAGGAAAAGGATCTTGCCGCTCCTTTGAGTTCCCTTTCTCATGCCATAAGAAGCGGCGGAAACTTAGGTGCTCACTTCGACGCGGAGAAGGAACCGACCTTTGAGATGGCTCGGGAGATGGTAAAGCTCTTGCAGTACCTGATCGAATACCTATACGTACTGCCGCAGGAGATTGAGAAGCTTGAAGTAAGCCTTGGTGGGCCTGGTGGCCGGCCGGAGCCGAGCGCATAACAACCGTGGTCCCTGTCAATCCGGACAGCAGGCTGTAGCCGTACCAGCCCCTCGATGAGGGGCTCTTTTCGTTATGAGACGGCGGCGCCGGCAAGGTGTTCGATCCCTGGGGCACCCGTTGATGTACGCGGACTCACCCCACCTCGGGCGGCCCAGACAACTTCGTTAGTACTCCCAAATTGGGAAGGGGCCGGGCGTCTTGTTATGCACGGAGTCCCGATTTCGAATCGGGCCCCTTAACTAGCTCGGCGTCTTCTCCGGCCCAGTCCACACCTTCTCCTGGATGCTCGCCAAACCTGTTTGAAGATGAAACGATCAGGTCTGCGGGCGGTTCACTTCGATGGTGGTCGACCTCGGTCGGGCATGAGGGTTCCGTCCGCTTCTCGCGCCCGGCCACCTGTCGGGGTCGAACTCAACCTGGTCCCGCATCATGGCGAAGGCCAGCCGGTTGGCCCGGTGGCCCAAGGCACACAGGATCACCCCGCCCGGTTTGCCCCGCTGCTTCATCCGCCGGGCGTAGTCGCCGAAGTCGGGATGACCCTGACGAAGCCCCCTGCCGAGCTCAAGGATCGCCCCCGCATCTCGACCTTTCCCATCCGGCTGATCGCCAGCCCTCCCCGGCGTTTGCCCGCCGACTCGTACAGCTTGGGCACCAGCCCGCTCAGCTTGTAGACCTGATCCGGTCCGGTGGACCGGGCGATGTCTCCCACCGCCCCACCGTAGTTGGAGGCTCTCACCACGCCGATGTGGGGGATCGAGGTCAGCACCTTTGCCGGGGTGTCGCCCAGCACCTCGGCAAGGCATTCCTCGGCATCGCTGATCGTTGTGTCGAGTTGGCGCATCAGCCTGGCGTCGACCCCCAGGACCTGCAGCAGCGCCCGAGCACGCACGTTCGGCAGGGCTAACGCCTGCCTAGCGGGCTGAATCACCAGATCGGCTTTGCAGCGATTCACCACCACTCCCCGGTTCACGCAGAAGACCCTGAACCGCTCGGGACCCAGATGGATCACCCCGGGCCGGGGTCATCGCTTCGGCCAGCAGCACCTTTCCAATCCTGGTCGACAAGATGTCGGAGAAGCAGCCGTTCAGCCCGGGAAACACCAGGTCCCAGGTCGCCAGCACCTGGTTCTTGAGCGCCCTGCGGGCCCTGACCTTGCGCCGGCGGTGGGCAACTAGGACCGCCTGGCGGGCAACCGGACCGTCCTCGATCTCGGGCCGGCGTCCCAGCCCCCGGATCATCAGCTCGGCTATCGCAGCCAGGTCCCGGGCGTCGGTCTTGACCGCTCGAAGCAGGTTCTGCGAGCGGTTCTCTTTGACCTGGTAGGGGCTGAGGACCACCACGTCGAGCCCCTCGGACTGCAGCCGGGCGACCAGGGTGTCGTGGTAGTGGCAGGCCTGCTCGACGCCGACCCTGGTGAAGGCGACGTCTCGACAGGCTTCCGCTCGGGCCGGCTCGGCCCTAAGCTTGGCAAAGCCGGACTCGTTCAGGTCGAACTCGAAAGGGGCAGTGACGATCTCACCCCAAAAGTCGCAGACCAAAGCAGCAG
>JAJCYF010000086.1 GCA_029263035.1 Actinomycetes bacterium | reverse complement strand
GGCCCTGCGCCGCCGGTCGAACGCCCTGATGCGGGATGCCCAGGAGGGCGACCGCGGATAGTCCATCCCAAACACCGGCCGCTTTCTCCATTACAGTGGAGATTCATCGTATCGACCGGCCGCCCTCTGCTTTTTGGTTTCCTACCGGCCCCGAATTCGAAGTTCGCCGCCGAACCAACCCCTCGAACCGCCTCTATTCCGAGGTGAAGGGCGGGCCGATTAACCGCCGATATGCGCCTCGGGCGCTGTTAAAGGAGTTATAACTTGGCCATGATTGATGCCGTAATAGGACGCGAGATAATCGACAGCCGGGGAAATCCGACCGTCGAAGCCGAAGTTTTCACCGACCTGGGAGGCTGGGGAAGGGCGGCTGCTCCGTCCGGCGCATCAACCGGCAAGTTCGAGGCAATGGAGCTTCGCGACGGCGGCGACCGCTACGGCGGCAAGGGCGTGAGCAAGGCCGTCGACGCCCTCAACGACATCCTGGGCCCCGCTTTGGTCGGCCAGGACGTCACCAACCAGCGGGCCATCGACCGGCTGATGGTGGAGCTGGACGGCACCGACAACAAGTCCAGGGTGGGCGCCAACGCCACCACCGCCCTGTCGATGGCGGTCGCCCACGCAGCGGCCGATGAGCTGGGCCTCCCGCTGTTCCGCTACCTCGGCGGGGCCGACGCGAACCTGCTGCCCGTCCCGTTGATGAACGTTCTCAACGGCGGCGCCCACGCCGACAACAACGTCGACATCCAGGAGTTCATGATCGTGCCGCACGGGGCCGCCTCGTTCTCCGAGGCCCTGCGGATGGGGGCCGAGGTCTACCAGGTGCTGAAGAAGGTCCTGCTGAACAACGGCCTGTCCACCGGCATCGGCGACGAGGGCGGATTTGCGCCCAACCTGGGCAGCAACGAGGAAGCCATCTCCCTTCTGGTCGAGGCCATCGAGGGCGCCGGATACACCCCGGGCGAAGAGGTTGCCCTGGGAATGGACGTCGCTGCCTCCGAGATCTTCAAAAACGGCAAGTACCACCTTGCGGGCGAGGGTCTGACGCTCGACTCCGCCGAGATGACCGAGCTGTTCGCCGGCTGGATCGACAAATACCCGATCGTCAGCATCGAGGACCCGCTGGACGAGGAGGACTGGGAGGGATGGGCACGGATCACCGCCGCGCTGGGCGACAAGGTCCAACTGGTCGGCGACGACCTGTTCGTCACCAACTTCGAGAAGGTGCTGCTGGGTATCGAGCGAAAGGCCGCCAACGCAATCCTGATCAAGGTGAACCAGATCGGCACGCTTTCCGAGACCGCTCACACAATCAAGCTCGGAGCCGTCAACGGCTATTTCTCCATGCTCAGCCACCGCTCCGGTGAAACCGAGGACGCCACCATCGCCGACCTGGCCGTCGCCTACAACGCAGGGCAGATCAAAACCGGCGCTCCGGCGCGGAGCGACCGGGTGGCCAAGTACAACCAGCTTTTGCGCATCGAGTCCAAGCTCGGTCCCGACGCCCGGTTCGCGGGCACCGACGCGTTTCCAAGATGGCGCCGCCGAAACACCTAAAGGCCCGCTTCCGCACGGGAGTCCTGGGCCTGGTGGTTGCAGCGCTGGCGTTGACCGGCGTGGCTCCGGCGCGCCAGGCGTTCGCCCAGCGGGAGCAGGTGGCCGAGGTCCAGGCCAAGGTCTTAGCCCTGCAGGATCGCAACGAGGAGCTCACCAGCAGGCTCAACCGTCTCAGCGACATCGCCTACATGGAGAAGCTCGCCCGGGAGCAGCTGGGTGTGGTCCGGCCCGGTGAAACCTCCTACGTGGTGGTTCCCGCCCCGGCGCCGGTCAAGCCGGTTGCCGACGTCGAGCAGGAGCCGGAGGGTCTCCGGGAGAAGATGGCCGAGTGGGTCAAGGACCTGTTCGGCAAGGACTGAGCGACCCCGTAACGCCGATATTGTGCTGCGGGTTCCTTATCGGGGTACGATTAGGGTTGAGTATCGCCCATTCAGGGGTTTCCTAATTTAGGGGGTTGATTGGCAGAAGTAGGAGCAATCGTCGAAGGCACAGTCACGCGTCTAGCTGACTTCGGAGCTTTCGTACAGATTGGAGCGGGCGAGACAGGCCTGGTCCACATCTCGGAGGTAGACCGCAACTACGTTAAGGACATCAAGGAGCATCTGAAGGAAGGCGACAAGGTCAACGTCAAAATTGTCGCCATCAAAGAGGATGGAAAGATCGATCTGTCCATCAAGCAGGCAGATCCCTCCTGGGAGGAGCAGTCCACCCGTGCCCGCTCGGGAAGAGATCCCGAGTTCGAAGCCAAGCTCAAAAGGTTCATGCGTGAGTCCCAGGAGCGTCTGGCCGATGTGCGGAGGCAGCGGGACTCTAAGCGCCAGTAGACCGGCATGGCCCCTTTGAGGCCGGTGCCATTCCCACTCCAGTGACCCCCACCCCAGAGCAGGACTTCGAGTCCGTAAAGGCTCAGCTCGGCCGCGAGCCGCGCGGGCGGTGGGAGGTCGCACGCCGGTGTGCCTGCGGCAAACCACAGGTGCTTCAAACCGAACCCCGCTTGGATGACGGTACGCCGTTCCCCACGCTCTGGTGGCTGAGCTGCCGCAAGTTGTCATCCGCCATCGGGGGGCTCGAGTCGGGGGGCTGGATGGCCGAGCTCAACCGCCGCCTGGTGGAGGATCCCGAGTTTCATGCCGCGCTACGGCGCTCCACCGAGGATCTGGTTGCCCGGCGCAACGAGCTGGACACCCTCGGTCCCACCGTCCACCCTGGGGGAGGCCCGGACCGGGTCAAGTGCCTGCATGCCCACGTCGCCCACTACCTGGCTACCGGCGACAACCCGGCCGGTGCCGAGGCCCTGCAACAGCTTGGCTGGCAGGACCCCGCGAGGCCCTGTGTATGAGGCTCGGCGCCATCGATGTAGGGACCAACACCACCCGTCTGCTCATCGCCGAGGCCACGGGCGACGGCTACCGGGAGTTGGACCGGCGCCTTATCTTCACCCGTCTGGGTGAGGGTGTCGATGCCGGCAAGGTGCTGCAGCCCGGTGCAATGAAGCGCACCCTGGCCGCCATCGCCGAGTTCTGCTCGTTGTGCGGAGAGTTCGGGGTGGAGAGGGTCCAGGTCGCGGGTACCAGCGCGGTTAGAGACGCCGGGAACTCCAAGGACTTCCTAGAGGCGGCCGGAAGGCTCTCGGGGTCGCCGGCGGTCGCCCTGACCGGGGATCAGGAGGCCCGGCTGTCCTTTTGGGGCGCCACCGGGGACCTGGCGGTGGGCAGGTGCGTGGTGTGCGACATCGGCGGGGGGTCAACCGAGTTCGTCATGGGCGACCCGGCGTCGGAGATAGCGGGCCGGATCTCGCTGGACCTGGGATCGGTCAGGCTTACCGAGCGGTACCTGGTTTCGGACCCGCCGGCCACCGAGGAGATCCTGACGATGGAGGCCGCCATCGACGACCTTCTGGCGCAGGCGGAGGATCAGCTGGCAGATGTCTCGGGCGCGGAGTTGATCGGCCTCGGGGGTACCGTCACCACCCTGGCCGCCGTCTACCTGGGCCTGGATAGCTACGTGCCGGAGTCGGTCGACCGGACCGGTGTCCGTCGGGAGCCTCTGGACGCCCTCTACCGCAACCTGGCCCGTATGACGCTGGCGGAGCGTTCCCGGATACCGGTGCTGCCGGAGGGGAGGGCGGACGTAATCGTGGCCGGGGCGGCGATCCTGTCCCGCATCATGGCCAAGTGGGCGTTCGAGCAGGTCGTGGTTTCGGAGAAGGACATCCTCGATGGCCTGCTGCTGCAGATGATGGGCCGGCTGGACGATCGGGGCATGCCGGGCTGAACCCTCCGACGGGTTCTTTCTGATGGTCCAGTACAATCCCGTACAGACCCGGTTGTACGCCGCGAAACCTTTAGTCGCGAGCAAGGTCCGCGGGTGGGCGGCCACCCGATCGTATCCAGACATCGAAAGGCAGCGTCGCGGCGTTGCTCCAGGAGGCCACTGAAGATGACGAACGTGCCAAACCCCAAGCGCCAGCGCCAGAAGGAACTCCGCAGGCTGAAGCTCGAGCAGGAGCGCAAGGCGGCCCTGGCGAAGAAGCGCCGGACGGGCGCAATCCTGGCGGTGCTGGCCGCCATCGTGGTGATCGGCATCCTGTTTCTGACCGACCGGAGCGGAGATGACCCGGAGCCGGCGGCCAACGATGCCACGCCGGCCGACCCCTCCGCCCCCAAGGCGGTTGCGGTGATGACCACCTCAGAGGGCACGCTGGAGATCGAGCTGGCCGCCGACATCTCGCCCAACGTGGTCGAAGCATTCAAGACGATGGCCAACGAAGGGTTCTACGACGGCCTGACGTTCCACCGGATCGTGAAGGACTTCGCCATTCAGGGCGGGGACCCGGAGGGCACCGGCACAGGCGGGCCCCCGACCAAAACGGTGGACGAAGTTCCCGAGGACTTCCGCTACGTGCGTGGCACGGTGGCAATGGCCAAGGCGGGCAACGAGGAGCCGGGCACGGCGGGCAGCCAGTTCTTCATTGTTCCCAGCGACTCTGCGGCAGACCGTTTGACCCCGGACTACGCGGTGCTGGGCACCGTCACCTCCGGAATGGAGACCGTCGACAAGCTCAACGAGGTGCCGACCACCGTACGGGAAGGCCAACAGGAGCAATCCACGCCTGTGAACCCGGTTACCATTGAAAAGGTTGAGATTCGAGAGCCGTAAAGGGTTGTAACTCCAATTAACTCAGCTAGACTGTCCTGCCTATGCCAAAACACTCTCTGCGCTTAACGCGCCACAAAATGCCGCTCGTCTCGACAGTCGTTGTCGGGGTCCTGGTGATGATCCTCGCCGGGCTGGCCGTGGTCTTCCTGGACAAGAGCGCCTCCGTGGGCGACGCCACCGAGAAGATTGCCGCCGCCAACGACCCGGCGAAGGTGATCGACGTGGATGAAGAGCTGATTCCGCTTCACCGGGAGCCGCCTCCGCCTCCCGCTCCCGTACCCGCCCCGGCCGCGCCTGCAGCTCCGGCAAAGGCCGATGAGGCCAAGCCTGCGCCCGCCAAAGCCCCGGCCGCCCCCAAGGCTGCTCCGGCTGCGGCCCCTGCGCCCAGGAGCACCGCGAGCATCGATCCCTACCGGGGTTTCGGCGCCTGGGTGGACCTCTACGACTACGCGATACGCGATTCCATGGACATCCCGGCCGCGGTCAACGTCATGGCCGACCGGGGGGTCAAGACGCTTTACCTGCAGACCAGCCGGTGGAAGGACCCGAACGACATCGTCAACGCCGGGGCCGTCGACATTTTTCTGGAGCGCTCTCATGCCCGCGGCATGAAGGTGATCGGCTGGTACGTGCCCGGTTTCGGAAACATCGACCGGGACATCCGTCGTAGCCTGGTGGTGCTCGAGCACAAGACACCCGGCGGGCACCAGTTCGACGGCTTCGCCCCCGACATCGAGACCCGCGAAGAGGTCGGGGGAAGCGCCGACCGGTACAACGCCGGGGTGGCCGAGTACAGCAACCGCCTGCGGGCCCAGCTTCCCAACACCACGCTGGCAGCCATTGTGGACGACGCCAAGAACAACCTCCGGGCCCCGGATCGCCACGCCGGCTTCCCGTGGGCCGAGATATCCAAGAACTACGATGTCGTGATGCCGATGGCTTACTGGTCCGTCACCAAGGGCAGGAACGGCGGCTGCGGAACCCAGTACGACGCCGACGCCTACATTCGTGAGGTCGTGTCGCTGACCCGGTCCTACATGGGCTCGGACCGGCCGATCCACCCGATCGGCGGCATTGCCGACTGTGTGACCGAGGCCGAGGTGATCGGCTACGTCAACGCCACCAACGCGGTGGGCATCGGCGGAAGCTTCTACGACTACGTCACCACGCAGTCCAGCGGCGTCCCCATCTGGAAGCACCTGGCCAACCTGAAGTAGTTTCACGTCGGGATCGCCAGGACGCATCTCAAGGTGCCGGTGAAGGGGTAGTTCGCTCATACTTTGAAGGCGCCCCCGTATTCCAACCGGCAGAGAAAGTCGACTTAAAATCGATACAGTGTGGGTTCGAATCCCACCGGGGGCACCGGCGGCGTTACGAGAAGATGTCCACCGTGTGGGTTCGAATCTCGCCGGGGGCGCAGCGGCCGTCTTCCCTGGGCTCGAAATGGTGGATGGTGTGAACTCGGTTCGGGCCGGCGAACTGCCCGGTTGAGGACCGCCCGCCGGCTTGAACCGAAACCTCGGAGGTAAAACCCACTATTCGGCCGAGTCCATCATCAGGTGCATGGCCAGCAGGAACAGCGGCATACCCAGGATGGCGCCCACCAGGGTGGCGTTCAGCACTACTGCAGCGAAGGCCAGGACCAGAGCCACCGCCCGCTCTCCCCAGTGATGCGACGGCCGGGCAACCCCAACCGGCTCGACACGAACCCGTGCAACCGCCGAACCACGTCCAACTGGTGCTACGACCGACTGTGCCATTGCCTTCTCCCTTCCCGGAAATCCAATGGATGCAGCATAGACTGTTACATTGAACAATGTCAAGGTACTCCCGTGACGTCCGTGAAGAATTTCGAGGCGCTTCGGCAGATGGTGGTGGAGATGCAGCCGGCGACCAACCAGAGCCGGGCCCGCGGGCTGCTGAACCAGGTGGTTACCAAGCTCCCAACGTCGAAGGCCGGCCGTCCCGGCATTGGAGGCGGCCGTTAAACAGGTCGTCGAGAAGGTGGAGGCTCAGGACCGGCCGGTTTTGACGTGGGCAAAGCGCTCCCTAGATCATTCGGCGCCGTACCCGCCACACCACCACGCCGATCAGGACCGCCGCGACGGCGATGAACAGGGCCGCCTCGATGAACTGGAACGTCCAGAATCGGTCGGCCGGGTGGTAGACCACGAACTGCTGGATGCCCTGCGCGTGCAGGAACTGGTTGAGGTTGGTGCCGGCCAGGTTGGCGGCGTCCTCCAGCTCGTAGTACTCGGTCGGGCTCAGCCTGCGCCCGGTGGTGTCTGCGTAACCCTGTTCGATCACCCAGTCGGCGAAGCTGGGCACGGTCCGGTCCCCCGCCTTCGAGCCACCGACGGGGACCGGCTCCATGGTGGTGAGCGGCGTGGCGTACGCAGGGCGGGCCAACAGCGCCACCGACATCCGGGCGACGAGGAACGCCCCGAACCCGACGCCGAATGCGGGCAGGCTGCGCCGCAGGATCGCCCCCGCGGCGGTGGCGACGCCGAACGCGAACAGCGCGTACGCCACCGGAACAAGTCCCTGCAGGTCGAAGGCGTCGTACTGGAACCGCCCTTCCCACGCGTCGAATGGCTGACGGAACCAGGTGAGCACAGCGGTGAACATCCCGGTGAAGATGACGGTGACGCCGGCCAGTGCCACTAGCTTGGCCGCCAGCCAGCGCATCCGCGGCACGGATTGCGTCCACGCGAGCTGCCAGGTGCCGTCCTCCAGTTCGCGCGCGAGCAGCGGCGCACCGAGGAACGCACCGATGACGAAGGGGACGAGATAGAAGGCCGCCAGGAGATTCTCGACGTTTCCGTACCCCTCGTCGAGCTGGCGGAAGGAGGCCGTGCAGGCCTCGTTGATACCGGCCTCTCCCGCACACCGGGCGGGACCGCCGGGGAACAGTTCGTGGGCTTGCGTCCCGAGCACAAGCAGGGCAATGCCGAACATGCCGGTAAGCAAACCCAGGATGCAGACCTCGGTCCGGTGCTGGCGCCAGATCAACCACGTCATACCGCCACCCCCGACGTGACCGCGGCGCTCGGCTCGGACGCCCGGCGCAGGTACGCCAGCACCAGGTCCTCCAGGGCCACCGGCTGGGCCTGCCACCCAGGCGCGGCCGGGATCGCGCCGTCGCGTACCAGCAGGGTCGTGTGCCGGTCGCTGTGGACGGCCTCCACCACGGCGCCGGCCCGGTCGAGGTCGGTGGCCGTGCGCGGGCCGACGAGCAGCCGGTGCTCGGCGAGAAGGGTATCGATGTCACCGGTGAGCGTGACCCGGCCGTGGTTAAGCACGACCAGGTGGTCGCAGACGCGCTCCAGCTCGTGCACGACGTGGGAGGAGAACAAGACGGTCACCCCGCCTTCGGCTACCGCGCCCATGAGGACCTGCAGGAACTCGCGCCGGGCCACCGGGTCGAGGCTGGCCACCGGCTCGTCGAGGACGAGCAAGTCCGGCCGCTTCGCCAGGGCCAGAGCCAACGCGACCTGGGCCTGCTGCCCGCCGGAGAGCGTACCGGCCCTGTGGTCGAGCGGGATGCCCAGCTTCGCCAGCCGGCGCTCGGCCAACTCCTGGTCGAACCGCAGGTTGCAGGCCCGGCCGAACCGGAGAATCTCGGCGACGGTGAAGCGCTTGTACAGCGGGTGTTCCTGTGCCAGGAAACCGACCCGGGACAGAGTTTGCGGGGTGCTGGCGGTGACGTCGTGGCCGAGGACCTCCACCGTGCCGGTGCTGGGTGCCAGCAACCCGACGATCAGGCGCAGCA
>JAJCYF010000085.1 GCA_029263035.1 Actinomycetes bacterium | reverse complement strand
CTCCGTCCAGGAGGACCACCGCGTCCCCCGAGGCCAGCCGCATGCCGCTGGTAAAGGCGCTTTGGGAGCCGTAGTTGCGGGTGTGGTTTATGACGGTGACATGTTGATCCCGGGCGGCGAGCTCGGTCAGGACCTCCCGGGCGTTGTCCGGGCTTGCGTCGTTGACGAAGATGATCTCGTAGTCAACGCCGATCTTGGTGAAAACCGAGGTCAGCCGCTCGTGCATCTGTGGGACCGCCGGAGCGTCGCGATAGCAGGCAATGACCGCGCTGATCATCTTCGCTTGGGTCGCGCCCATCAGATGGCCGCCGGTGCCGCTTCCTCCAGAGCCCTGAGAGCCGACCGGACCACGCCGTCGGCCGACAGCCCGTAGCGATCGGACATATAGGAACTGCCCCCGACCAGCCCATGGGGGGTATCGGTCACCCCACACCGGAAAAGCCGGCATCCCAGGCCGTTCTCCGCGATGATCTCGGCTGCCAGCGAGCCCAAGGCCCCATTGACGTAGTGGGCCTCCACCGTAACCACGACAGGGACGCCCCGCAACGTTTTCGCCAGGTCGTCCGCGGGTGCCGGATTGAGCGACGAGACGATCAGCACCGACGCCTCTATGCTCAGGCCGGCCAGCTTCTCGGCGGCGGCGGCGGCGGCGTACGCCATGCTGCCGGCGGCGATAAGCGTGAGGTCATCGCCTTCACGCACCCGCTCGGTACAGCCCAGGCGGAATCTGCCTTCCAGGCCGGCCAGCGTGCGACCGTCGTCCTTGCCGATGCGGTAGTAAACCGGGCCCGGCAGGTTGTAGGTGGACCGCAGGGCGGCAGCCGCCTGGTCCTGGTCGGCGGGCACGACCACGGTGATGCCCGGCTGTATCCGCATGACCCCGAGGTCCTCCAGGCCGTAGTGCGTGAGCCCGGCGGTGCCGTAGTCGAAACCTCCCCCAATTCCGACGATCCGCACCGGTAGCTGGTGGGCGATGGGCCCGTTGCGCACAAACTCGTAGGTCCGCAGGCTGGCGAAGGTAACGATCGAGTAGACGAAGGGTATGTATCCGGCTTCGGCCAGCCCGGTGGCGAGGCCGACCATGTTCTGCTCCGCCACGCCAACATTGTAGAAGCGGTCCGGGAACTCCTCGGCGAACGGCTCGACGACCGTGAAGCCGAGGTCGCCGGTGAGCAGCACCACCTTCGGGTCCTCCCGAGCTATCTCTACCAGGGTCCTGATGAATGCGCCTCTCATGAGCCAGCCTCAACCTCGGCAACCGCTTGCACGTACTGATCCTCGGACATCGGCAGGTAGTGCCACTTGATCAGGCTCTGCATGTAGCTGACGCCCTTGCCGAAGATGGTCCGAGCGATCAGCACGTGAGGACGCCCGGCTCTTGTGTCTAAGGAATCAATGGTCTTGGCCATGGCCGACACGTCGTGTCCGTCCACCTCGTGCACGTCCCATTTGAAGGCCTGCCAGAGGGAGTGCATGGGGGCGAGATCGATGACATCTTTGGTGTATCCCAGCGCCTGCTGTCCGTTCAGGTCGATGATGGCGATCAGGTTGCCGAGGCCATGCTGTCCGGCGAACATCGCCGCTTCCCAAACTGAGCCCTCATTGCACTCGGCATCGCTCATCACCACGAAGTTCCGGCGGTCGGAGTGCTGCATGCGGGCGGCGAGGGCGGCGCCGGCGCCCAGCGACAGTCCGTGACCCAGCGAACCAGTGGTGAAATCAATTCCTCTCAGGTCCCGCTCCGGGTGCACCCCCAACAGGCTGGCATCCGCACAGTAGGTGTCCAGCTGCTCCTCCGACATCCAACCAATCAGGGTGAGTGCCGAATAAAGAGCCAGGGCGGCATGACCCTTGGAGAGCACCAGCCGGTCCCGCTCCGGGTCGTCGGGGGAGGGAAGAGTCATGGCACCCCCGTAGAGGGTGGCGACGATGTCGGCAATGGAAAGAGCCGATCCAATGTGTCCGACATGGGCTCGCCGAGACTGCTTCAAAATGGACAGGCGGATCTGCTTTGCCATTAGCTCGACGTGGGTCTCAAGATTAAGCTGTGGAACATGCGAGTCGAGAGCACCCCCGTCCAGGACCTGCTCGACTGCTACATTGGCCGCGATTTCACTCACACTTTGCTCCCATCGTGCTCCCAACCGTCCCGAGACACTCTGACAGCCAGGAGGGTCGGAGGCCAAATGCCCCACAGACAAGCCGGACCGGGTAATTCTAAGCGCATGGGGACTATCGGCTTCCGGAAGGCATTGCCGGGGCTGCTTGCTCCTGCCGCCGGAGCGCGGATTTGAAGAGGGTTGTTATCACCGGAGCGGCTGGGTTCGTGGGCGCCAACCTGGCCCGGACACTGCTTTCCGAGGGGCACCAAGTACACCTTTTGGTGCGTCCGGGCTCAGACCTTTGGCGTCTGGAGGAAATCAGGGCCGACGCCCCCGTGGTGGAGATCGACCTATGCGACGCCGGCGGGGTTTCCGACTGCATAGGCTCGGCCCGGCCCGACTGGGTTTTTCACCTGGCCGCCCACGGTGCCTACTCGACCCAAACCGATGCCGGCCGCATGGTGGCAACGAACATCGGGGCGACGATGGCCGTCGTCCAGGCCGGAATTCGGGCGGGAGCCGAGGCGATCGTCAATACAGGCTCCTCCTCCGAGTACGGCTTCAAGAAGCGGCCTCCCTCTGAGACCGACCGGCTGGAGCCCAACAGCCACTATGCCTGGACGAAAGCGGCGGCCACGCATTACTGCCGGCATATCGCCGAGACCACCGGCGTCAGGCTTCCCACCCTACGGCTGTACTCGGTTTTCGGGCCCTACGAAGAGCCCGGCCGCCTCATTCCAACCCTGATCGCCCGCGGGCTGGAACAGCGCCTGCCGCCGCTTGTCCGCCCCGACATCGCCCGGGACTTCGTCTACGTGGACGATGTCAGCCGGGCCTATCTACTGGCGGCCACGGCTCCACAGGAGGAACGGGGGGCGGTGTACAACGTCGGGACCGGGAGACAGATCACGATCGAGGAGGCGGTGAAGATCGCCCGGGCGAGGCTGGACATCCCCGAAGAGCCCGGCTGGGGGTCGATGGAGCAGCGCAGCTGGGACTCGACGTGCTGGGTGTCCGACAACCGCAAGATAGCAGTCCAGTTGGGCTGGACTCCCGCGTTAAGCTTCGAGGAAGGGTTTGAAGGTTTCGTGGACTGGTTCGAGCAGAATCCGGGCCTGCGCGAGCTGTATGCCTGAGCCACCGCCCCAGTGGGTTAGGGTTATCGAAACAGCCCACTTGATCTCTGGAGAGTCCATGTCCGACGCAACCCCCATGAAGGCCGAGATTCAGGTCTTTGACGACGACGCCGCCAAGATCGACGGATACGTGTACACCACCGACCCGCGTCTTAGTAGCCGCCTGGCCACAAAGAACCTGGAAAACCTGATCCTGAACTCGGCCTCCTTCGAGGGCAAGAGCGTCCTGGACATCGGTTGCGGCGACGGGCACTTCACCCGGCGGTTCTACGATCGTGGACATCCGTCCAGCATGATCGGAATGGACCCCGCCCCCAACGCCGTGGCGGTCGCCAAAGCGCACAACCAGGATATCGAGAACCTGGACTTCGTGGTCGGCAATGGACACCAGCTCCAATGGAGCGACGGGACTTTCGACCTGGCGGTCATCCAGGGCGTGCTTCACCACGACGACAAGCCGTGGGAGACCATCAAAGAAGCGTTCCGGGTCGCCCGCGAGGTGGTCATCCTGGAGCCGAACGGAAACAACCTGGGTCTCAAAGTTATCGAGAAGCTGTCCAAGTACCACCGGGACCACCACGAGCGCTCCTACCCCACGCTGCGGCTGCTGGGCTGGATCCGCAAGGGCGGCGGCACGATCACCTCGGTGAAGTTCGGCGGGTTCGTCCCGATGTTCTGCCCGGGCTGGATCGCAAGCCTGACGAAAAAGGTTGAGCCGGTTCTGGAGAAGACGCCGGTGGCCCGCACCCTGGGCTGTGCAGTAGTTGTGGTGGTCGCCAAGCGTTATGCCTGAGCTCCCCGGAACTCAGCTGCTCCGCTGCCAGTAAACCGCCGCCCAGTCGACCTGCTTGACGGGGTCCTCAATGCTGTTCTTGGCACGAAAGTCGTCTACTGCCTGCTTGCAGCTCTCAAGGGCGGAGTAGTCGTCCACAATCACATAGCCCCCGACCGACAGCTTCGGATACAGCGCCTCCAGCGCCACCATGGTGGATGAGTACATGTCGCCGTCCAGCCGCAGGATAGCGAGCTTTTCCACCGGTGCCTTGGCCAGCGTGTCCTCAAACCAGCCGGGCAGGAACCTAACCTGATCGTTCAAAAGATCGTATCGCCGGAAATTGTCCTTCACGGTCTCCAGCGGGACCGCCAGGTCCTGGAACTTGTGGAGCGGATCGCCGGTATCGGTGGGGTGATCACCCTCTTTCGGCTTGGGAAGGCCTTTGAACGAGTCCGCCACCCACATCACGCGGCCGGTCTCGCCGAACGCCTTCATCGCCCCGGTCATGAAAATGCTGGTCCCCCCGCGCCAGACGCCGGTTTCGATGAAATCGCCCGGTACCTTATTGGCGAAGACGTCAAGCACGCACTCCTGAACGTTGTCCAGACGGACCATGCCCACCATCGTCTCCGCGTCGGACGGCCAGTCCCCACCGATCCGGCGCATCTCCGGGTCCACTCTCCGAACGAGCTGAAAACCGCGGGCCTTCAGAACGGCCTTAGCCGGGCCGTAGAGCTTCCGGCGCCAGCCCCGGGTAATCGGAAGCTGGTAGGTGACGAATCCCGTCCTGGTCAAGATGCGCTTGAGCAGGTCGAGATAGAGCAGTTCCGGCGTTGACTTCGCGGTCATGGGGATCCTTTTCGTGAAGGGTGGAGAGGTTTGTACCGGTCCTGCCGGCTAGCGCTCACCAAGGATGTAGACACCAGCCGCCAGTTCGAGGGTTGTCTCTTCGGTCAACGACTGGAACTGCCTGAGCGGGCGGTCTTCGTCCATGTCGCCGAGCAAATCGCCCACCTTCATGTTCTTGAAGCGCTCCTTCTCATCGGAATCCGTGAATCCGGCACAGTAGGACCGGAGGATCCACTCCAAAGTGACCCAGGGGAGCTGGAACTTGGAGACACCGGCATCGAGGATTTTCACCCCCTCGAACAACACCTTCAGGCCCTCCAGGGTCGTGTTGAAATAATGGTAGGGGTAGCCGTGTAGGGGTTGCAGGAACGCCGAGTGGCAAATAAACTTTCCGCCCGGCTTCAGCACCCGAACCAGGTCTGCAGCGTAGCCGAACGGGTCCTTCACATGCTCCATCACCGCGTGGGAGATGATCCCGTCGAACGTCTCCGGCCGAAACGGAAGCTCGGCGCCGTCGGCCACCACGTTTGTGCTCGGGAATCGCTCGATCTCCACCTGAATGATGTCCGGGCGGGAGTCGGGCGGCCAGCCCGCTCCTGCATCCAGGAACAGGCCGCCGCTATCGAGGTCCAGGTACTCGGGAATGATCTCCATCACCGGATGCCGGCTCACCTGCTCGCCCCGGGCGAGCGGGCTGGGCCGCGGGCCCAGGAAGCTCGGAACATCTCCCATCCACTCAACCGGCCGTCCGCACCCGGCGCAGGCGGGAATGTGGAAATCGATCGAACGGTAGCAGGAGGGGCAGACGAGGATCTCCAGGAGCCTTTTTTGTGCCCGTCCAAAGGACCCGTCGTCCAGATCGGCATCCAGAGTGTGGAAGCGGGCCCACTCCCCTTCGCAACTTTCCGCCCAGAGCTCGGCTCCGCTCGCCCAGATGTCGTGCTCTATCTCCAGGTAGAACCCGGTGTGAAACGCCCGTGGATGTTCACTCAGGGCCTTGAAGACGTCTGCCCGGCCGAACCGGGTTTTGGTTGGAATCCGGCCCCGGGAGGTGCGGCATTCGACGGTTTCGATACCTTTGGGGTGCCACACCCAACCCCGGACGGCGACGAACGATCCGGTGCACAACAGGCCGGCCTTGGGGAACTCGATGAAGTACTGCATGTCCCCAACCTGCCTACCGGCCTGCGGAATCTCCGGCGGGAGGACTTGATTGTCCGACTCGTTCACCGGCCCGGTTAAATGGTCGGGATGGGAGGAAGGCCGGATTTCTGGCTGGGTGCGTCCCAAGGGTCGGAGAAGCCCGACCACCGGGCACGGAAGGTGTTCTCGTCCTCGATGGGATGGGCCTTCTGGGCGGTTGCCTCGTCGCCGATGCCCCTAGTTGCGCCTTCAAAGTGGCGCAGCTCCGCGTAGGGCGTGTAGACCACCAGAAATCCCTTCTCGCTCGCCCTGAGACAGTAATCAACGTCGTTGTAGGCGACCCGCAGTTCTTCGTCGTAGCCGCCCAGACCTTTGTAGACCTCGGTCCGGCTCATCATGCAGGCGCCGGTAACTGCCGACACGTTGTGGACGCACCGGCCCAGACCGAAGTAGTTGTCGAAGTCGACGTTGCCGGCCAGGCCGTCGCCGGGGCCGACGATTACCCCCTCGTGCTGCGCCTTGCCGTCCGGGAAGAGCAGGCGGGCGCCGACGACGCCCACCTCGGGCCGCTGGGCATGCTCGAGCATGGCCTCG
Organism: Actinomycetes bacterium; assembly: GCA_029263035.1. Classification (GTDB taxonomy): domain Bacteria; phylum Actinomycetota; class CADDZG01; order JAHWKV01; family JAHWKV01; genus JAJCYE01. Next base: position 10,214 of record JAJCYF010000085.1, on the reverse strand, counting down.
ATCCAGTCGGGTGCGATGACCTCGGTGTCGTTGTTGAGAAGCAGGATGTATTCACCTTCGGCCTGCTCGGCTCCGGCATTGACGATCCGTGAGAAGTTGAACTCTCCCGGGTGGCGGACCACCCGCCCGCCGTAGGTTTCAAGGTACTCGAGCGCCTCGGGGTCATCGCTGTTGTTGTCCACGATGATGATCTCGTAGTTCTGCCAGGTGGAGAGAGTCCGGATGCTGTCGATGCAGGTCCTCAACAGGTCAACCCGGTTCCGGGTGGGGATGATGATGCTCACCTTGGGCTCGCCGGTTATTGCGTAGCGCACCCGGTAGTAGCCGGGATAGGGGCCGTCCTCGATACTTCCGTCGATTCCCCGTCGCGCCAGCGAATCGGCAAGAGCGCGCCGTGCCGCATCGTGCGCCCATGGCTTGCTCATGTCGTCGTGCGCGGCAGAGCCGGGGACCTGGCGCCAGGTGTAGAGGACAACCGGGATGTGGGCTATTCGTTCGGTGGCCTCGGTAACCCTGAGGGTGAGATCCCAGTCCTGGCTTCCGTCGAATCCGGGGCGCATCCCCCCAACCGAGTCCAACACCGAGCGGCGGTAAACGCTGAAGTGGGTGACGTAGTTGCAGGACTTGAGCAGGTCGGGCGACCAGCCCGGTTTGCGGAACGGGTCGCCAAGAATCCCCGCCTCGCTGCGATGGTCGGAATCCGAGTAGATGTAGTCCAGGTCCCTGCGATCGTTGAGCAGTTTGACCACGTGATACAGAGCGTGGGCCTTTAATTCGTCGTCGTGATCCAGGAACCCGACGAACTCTCCGGTAGCGGTTTCCAGTGCGGCCGCCGATGCACCGGCGATGCCCAGGTTCTTCTTGAGGAAGGTGACCTTGATCCTGGGATCGGAACTTTCGTACTCCTTCAGCAGGTCCAAGACATCCTGACGTTGGGACTTGTCGTCCACAATGCAAAGCTCCCAGTTCGGGTAGACCTGGCCCTTGACCGACTCGATGGCATCACGAAGCCATTCCGGCTCGGGGTTGTACACCGGCACGACGATTGTGATCTTGGGCTGATACACGAACTGGCGGATCTTGAGGCGCATCTGCCGGATCATCTCGGGAGCCAGGACATGATGGCGCTCCCAGTCTCCGTAGCTGATGCCTTGAGGCAGGGCGAGCGGCTGAACGCTCTTCTGCAAAAGCTTGGGCGCCCACTCCCATACCTTGAAGAGCTTGCGAGCCAGACCGGACGGGCCGTTGTCCAGCACAATTCTCAGCGCGTAGCCGGGCATCAACAACAGCTTGCGACGCCGGGAACCCCACGGGGCCTGGCGATCCAGGGCGGCTTCCGCTCTTTGCACCAGCCGGTAAACCAGCCGGTTGTTCAGTACCTCGTAGGCATGGCGGGCTCCGGCCAACTCGGCGGTCAGCTGCGAAAGAAGGATGTCCCTCTCCGCTACGGCGTCTCCGACCTCCAGCTCGATCAAACCCCGAAGACGGTGGATCTCCTGCTGGAGCTCCCAGGTCCGCATTTCCATACTCCAAAGGGGCTCGAACATCTTTTTGACGTCCGCCTCGTAGGACTCCGGGGAAAGCACCTCAATGGGCTCACCCTCGGCAATCGGTTCGGCCCTGACGACGAACTGGTAGACCAGGTGGTCGGGAGTTGTTTCCAGAGCCCGCATCAGGGCCGCGGGATAATCCTGTTCTCTGAGCGCCATCTCCGAAGCGAACACGCCCACATTCGTCTGGTTCCACTCTCGTACCGCGTAGCCCGCTGCGGCGAAGAGCTCGGCCACTCCTCCCCGGTTGAAAAAGCGCAGGTGGGTGCGGTCGAGCAGTCCCTGTTCCATGTAGCGAAAACGACCGGCCAGCAGCGCCAGCCGGATGCTTCCATGGGTGACGTTAGGGATGGAGGCGCAGACGTATCCGCCGGGAGTCAGGATGGCCTTGACGGAAGCCAGCACGGCAACCGGATCGATCAGGTGCTCCAGCACGTCGGAGAACAAGACCACGTCGAACTTCTCCTCGCCGAACAGCGCGGGCAGGTCCAGACGCTCGATGTCCCCTACGATCATCCGCTCGCAGAATTGAGCACCGATCTTTGCGGCGGCCGGATCCAGCTCGATTCCGGTGACCCGGCAGCCTCGCTCATTGAGAGCCTTCGTCATGTAACCGGAAGCGGGACCCACCTCCAGGACCTTTTTGTCCCATCCGGCGAGCATGACCACCTGGGCTTGCGAGGTGTTCTGCTCCGAAAGATCGACTTTGGTCTCGTATCGAAGGGCATGGCCCTCCTGCGGCTTCACGAACCTGCCGCCGGGCTCGGAGGGCGAACCATTCTGGCTCGCCTGTCCGTTGACCGCCACATCGGCTGAAACCTGCTCTGAACCACTCATATCCAACTTGCTCCTAGAACGTTCACACCTAAACGACCGGCGTCGCCCGGTGCCGTTGCACTAAATGGGTGCCTCACGGGCGCTCCTCGCGGGCCGGCCCACCAAGCTGTTGGGGAATCGTTACTTCATGGGTAGCCTAGTTCAAACCTTCGGCCCGGAGTCCGCACCATCCGTTCGCGACCTAGCCATAGTAATGGGTTAGCACTTCGGGCCGCACTTCACCGACGGTCGTCGACATGCCTGCTGCCGGTGAGCTCAGGTGGCTGAACGGGCTAAGGGTATGGTAATCCACGTGAAAACGCTCAAATCGAACGAGCTCGCCGCAGCTCGATCGCTGCTGGTGAACCTCACTCTGCGCGAAAACCGAAGCAAGTACAAACGGTCGGCGCTGGGCTGGGCCTGGTCCCTGGTGAACCCACTGGCGACCATGCTCGTGTTTACGTTTGTTTTCCGATTTGTGTTCGGGATCGAAGCACCCGCCGGCGACCCAAGCGGTCTTCAAAACTTCGGGTTCTTCTTGATGTGCGGCCTTCTGCCCTGGAACTTTCTGTCCGCCGGCCTCTCGTCTGCCACCGCGTCGGTGGTCGGCAATGCGAGCCTCATCAAGAAGGTCTACTTCAACCGCTCGGTTCTTCCCGCGGCGTCCGTGCTATCGGCAAACACCAACCTGCTGGTCGAGCTGGCCGTCCTGTCGCTGGCCCTGGTGGTCGTCGGCCAGTTCGTCTTCCTGTACCTGCCGGTTGCAGTGGTGGTGATCGTGTTGCAGATGTTCTTTGTGCTCGGTATCGGCCTGACTCTTTCCGCCCTCAACGTGTACTTCCGGGACATCGAGCACTTCCTGTCCATCCTGCTGATGCTGTGGTTCTACGCCACCCCGATCATCTACCCGATCACCCAGGTTCTGGACAACCCCAGGCTCAGTGCTGCGCCGATCAGGACCCTCTATCTACTTAACCCGATGGTGCACTTCGTTGAGGCCTACCGGGCTATCTTCTACCATCTACGTATGCCGGAAGCCGACACCATCCTCTACATGTTCCTGTCCGCCGCTGTATCGATGGCGCTGGGCCTGTGGATATTCCACAGAGTCGAAGCCAGGTTTGCGGAGGAACTATGAGCGAGATAGCCATTCAGGCCACCGAGGTCTCCAAGCGTTTCAGGATCTACCACGAGCGCAACCAGAGCATCAAGGCCATGGTTCTGCGCCGGCGTCGCGGGGTCTACGAGGAGTTCTGGGCGCTCAAGGACATATCCCTGGAGATTCCCAAGGCGTCGACCTACGGACTCATCGGAGAGAACGGATCCGGCAAGTCAACCCTGCTGAAGTGCTTCGCGAAGATCCTGGTGCCGGACGGCGGCTCGGTAAGCTCCAAAGGTTCAATCTCGGCTCTGCTGGAGCTGGGAGCGGGCTTCCACCCCGAGCTCAGCGGTCGGGAGAATGTCTTCCTGAACGGCGCCATCCTGGGTATCAGCTCGGCCGAGCTGAACCGCAAGTTCGACGAGATCGTCGACTTCTCCGGCATCGAGCGGTTCATCGATACGCCGGTCAAGAACTACTCCTCCGGCATGTACGTAAGGCTCGGTTTCTCGGTAGCCATCAACGTCTCCCCTGACATCCTGCTCGTCGACGAGGTGCTGGCAGTAGGAGATGCCGAGTTCCAGCAGCGCTGCGCCAACAAGTTCCAGGAGCTGAAAAGCTCAGGCTGCACTATTGTCGTGGTCTCCCACGCCATGGAGATGATCAAGAACCTTTGCGATCATGCGGCCTGGATGGAGCACGGGCAGCTAAAGGCCCACGGTGAGGCACAAGACATCATCGAGATGTACCTTCGCCAGGTCGCACACAACACCGGCGAGCCCTACGTGGAGCCGAAGCCGGAGCCGGAGCCCGAACACATAGCTCCCTGAAGGGTTTTGGCTACTTGACCATCTTGCGGTAGGCGTAGCCGGCTGCACGCTTTGCGACCAACACCGGCCCACCCTGCTCGAGGGCTACCTCCATCCTTCGCACCAGCCGCCGGCGGGGGGTCATTCGTTCGCCCCGCCTTCCCTCCTGCAACCGGTCTGCGGCGTGGCGGGGGCGGGTACAAAAATCATCGAGAGGTTTGATGATGTTGCCCCACGACAGGTCCGGACGAAGCCCGGCGATATTTCGACGGAACTCCCGGTCCAGCTCCCCATCCTGCAGGATCTGCAGGATGGCAGCGGCGAAGCCGTCTACGTCGCCGGGGGCCACCGTGAGACCGAGCCGGTGCTCCTCCACCAGCTGGCCGAGGGCATCTCCCCGGGTGACGATCACGGGCAGCTCAGCCCAGAAGTAGTCCAGCACCCTTGTGCGATAGGAATAGGTGGTCTCAATGTGCTCGAAGTGGCATGAGACGCCAATATCGGCTTCCAACAGATAGTCGGCCCGCTCCTCGTAGGGCACCCACCCGTCGTTGAAGAAGACCTGGGTTCCCTCGACCCCGAGCTCGGCCGCCAGAGCCCGGGCCTCGGTGGCCATCCGCATTTTCGGCACGCCGGGGTTCGGGTGCGTCAGTCCCATGAAGAACAGCTTGATCTCGGGGTGTTCCCGGGCGATCAGCTCCACCGCCCTTATCAGTGTCAGCGGGTCGAACCAATTGTAGATACCCCCTCCCCAGAGCAGGACCCTGTCGGTGTCCGCGATGCCCGGGACCACTCCCTTCAAGACCTTCTTTCTCTTCTCCGGCGGGTTGCCCGAAACCCCGAACGGCACCACGTCGATGAGGCTGCGCAGCGTGGGGTCCTGGTCGTAGACGAACGGGTTGAGACGTCCCGCCCCGGATAGCTGGCCCAGCCAGAAATCCCGCTGCTTCTCACTGGCACAGATGAAGTAGTCGCAGCTGGTCAGCTGCTCGGCAATCACGTCCTTGTCGGTGATGAACCGGTGATTCCGGGCGGCGGCTTCGTCCCGCTGGAACATCTCCAGGTTCTCGATATGGAAAGGGTCGTACAGGTCGGCGACCAGCACCTTTCCGTAGTCCTTGATCGTGGGATTGGCATGCATGACGAACCCCTGGTGGATGATCACATCGGCCCACTGGATGTGGTCATGCAAGGTCTCATTCGACAGCTCCTGCAGGTCGAAGGTAGTCGCCTTAACGTCCCCCACGCTGGTAACCAGCATGCGGACTTCGTGTTTACGGCTGAGCTCGGAGCACATCTCCCAGGCACGGATGGCCGGACCGGCCATCTTCGAGGAGACGGTGTCGCCGGTGATCAGCAGTACCCGGGTTCGCGCGTTGAAGACCCGGTTGAGCCCGGCCTGCTCGACGATGCCGTCAAAGGTCTGCGAGAACCTCGGTACGTTGACATTGGGGGTAAGGGCCTCCCGGAAGAGAGGCAGGATCTCAATGTCGCGCCTGCGCCGGCGTGCCTGGATCTCCCGGCGGCGTTCCATGATCTGCGGCATGTTGCGGCTGATCTCCGAGATCGCCAGCAGGTGCGCCATAGTCATCGCATCGATGGTTTGGGGTCCGACCGGGTTCGACGGGTCGGCGGTGGCCAGGTCGAATTCCTGCCTTTGGTCGTCCGAGTAGCTGAGGCCCCGCTCCAGCGCCAGCATGATTGCGGGGCCGAGGGCTCTCTCGATGGTTTCGTCCTCGTAGTTCTTGATGATCGTAATCAGGGCGTTGCGCTCCAACAGAAAGCGTTCCCGCTCCCTGCCCAGGGCGTCTGCGGTCCCATGGTGGCGGTGGTAGACGACCGAGGCGGGCTCGTACCAGACCCGGTACCCCATGAGCCACAGGCGCCATCCGAGATCGACGTCCTCGAAGAACGCAAAATAGTCGGAGTCCAGCCCCCCGACCTCCAGGAACAGGTCCCGGGGCATAAACAGGGCGCAGCCGGAGCCAAACAGTGTCTCCCCCGGCCGGTCGAACTGGCCCTCATCAAGCTCGCCCACGCCCACCTTGAAGCCGTGGCCGTAGAAGGACAGGGCCCCGCCGGCATAGTCGATGCTCTTGCCGTCCAGGGTCAGGATCTTGGAGGCGACCATCGCCACGTCCATCGACTCGTCGAAGGCCGCCACCCCGTGCTTCAGCCAATCGGGGTGAGCCCGGGCGTCGTTGTTGATCAGGGCGACGTAAACCCCCTTGGCGTGCTTGACGCCGGCATTGATGCCTCCTGCGAATCCCAGGTTCGTCGGCAGCTCCACCACCCGCACGTCCGGCCAGCCGGCCTTGACGTGGGCGACCGAGCCGTCGGAGGACCCGTTGTCGACAAAGACGACCTCGAAAAGGTCCGCCGGGTAGGACTGCTCGGCGAGCGACGAGAGGCAGTCGTCCAAAAACTGTCTTCCATTGAAGTTGAGCACCACGACAGACAGGTCACAAGGCATGGCAAGACCCTACGTCATGGGTGGGAAAGCGTCGGCCATTCACTGCCGGAGCCCTACGAACCGACGGCCGTCCAGCCGATCTCCCGCAGGTAGCGGACCCGGCTCATCAAAAGTTCCGGGTCGGCATATACCTCGGGGAGGCATGGGTCCCCGGCGATTTCAGCATTGCGGATGCATTCAAGCATCGCCACCCTCTCCTCGTGAAACTCCTGCATGGCCTTCACCTCCGATGAGTAGTCCGCCACAAAGAGGCCCAGCACGACAAGCCATGCCCCCATGACCGGAGCCAGCCTGAAGCCTCGGACCGGCTTTCCGGGTCCGGGGAGGATCGCAAGGCTCATCAGGACCACCGTGGAGATCATCAACAGGATTCCTATCGTGGTGTACCGGCTGGATCCGGCCTGCTCCAGGCCGAGCCTGACCCGGTTCGCCATCGTCAGGACCGATGAGATGAAGGCGTAGGACCCTATGGCCATCCACGGAGCAGCCGCCCTCAGCTGTTCCCGCCTGAAGAGCAGAAGGTACATTGCTGCCACTGCGAAGCTCAGCACGAAGATGCCCCCGATGAAAAATATGGGCTTCTCGTCCAGGACCGGGCGGCCCAGGTAGTACAGGACGTACTCGATGCCCGGCCTCGGGTCTTCGATGAGCTCCGCAGGGGACATCTTGAACCCGGCCATCAGAGGCGGGCTGGTGTACTCCCACAGATAGGTCCCGGTAGAGGCGGCGGCGGCCAGGCACCAAACCCACCAGTACTTCCTGAAGTCCCGCCGCATCAAAAGAAGGGGCAGACCGGCTACCCAGATCAGGGTTGCGCTGAACAGTGAGTACTGCCCGACCACCGCAATCACCGTTGCTGCCGCCAGGGCAGGCCAGGCGGGCCGGGAATCGGGCCACAACGTCAACAGGCAGAGCACCGCCAGAAAACAGAACAGCGGAAGGAACCAGCTGATCTGCCATCCCCAGGACCAGTTCTCCCACTGAACCGGTGAGAACACGAGCAGGGAGATGCATGCCACGGGGACGGCCGACCACAGGCCGATCGAGGAAAACGTGCGCTTGAGCAGCGCGGCCAGGAAGCAGAAGATCCCGGCACCGAGAATCAGGTTAACCAGGAGCTCGGCCCGAATGTTCCACGAGGTCACGCCGGCAAGCAGCAACATCAACAGCCGGGGAACGAGGATCCGTTGTTCGTTGTGCTGGGCATACAGGTCCCCCAACCCAACCCCCTCGGTCCTTGATTTCTCTATCATGCCGACCAGCTCCCACTGGTCGGAATGGGGCATGTTCACCCCGTACCGGTGGATGTTCACCGCCAGCAGGACGAACGGTGCCAGGCAGGCGAGCGCGGTGACGGCCCAGACAATGCGCGCCGTGGGGCCGGCTTTGTCCGCCGGCCGGTCATCCTCAGTAGCCGCGTGGGCCGTGCCGGCCCTATCGTCTCCCCGCATAGTGCGGAGGATACATTGCACCGTAGTCACCCAAGCCTGCGCTCGGGAGTACCTTTCTACCCGGTCCGCCCTAGAGGTATTTGGGAACCAGGGACGCCCAGACTGTCAGGAGGCCGGCGAAGCTGACGAGGGCGACTACGTTGACCGCCGCCCGCCCTCCCCGGAACTTGTTGCTGACGGCGACGAAGAGGAGAGCCCATCCGGGAAGCGAGGAGTACAGGTACCGGCCGTTCACCACCTCAAAATCTTGCAGAATGGTGCTCACGGTGAGCATCGTCAGATTGACTACCAGGGGTAACCCCAGCAGGAGATAGCGGTAGTCACGCCACCGGCGAGCCGCTGCAACCGCAAGTACCGCCGGGCCCACGAAGAACGCAGACCTCATGAAATCCCGAGTCAGCACCACCATCGGCTGTTTCAGCTCCTCCTGCCATTCGGCCGGCATGAAGGCGAGCTTGAGCTCTCCCAGCTGGCTGCCGAGGTGGGACAAAGCAATGTCATCCCCGATCGGGTTTACCAGGGGAAACTGCATCCACTTGGCGAGCTCGTTCGCCGTGAGCGACCCGAAGTGGGCATAGTTGAAGGCCATCCACGGAGACATCATGAACAGCGGGATTGCCAGGATTGCGGCGGACTTCGCCAGATTCCCCAGACGGCGATCCGGCCACAGCTTCAGCGCCATGCCTGCCAGCAGCAGCGGCGCCAGGTGCACCAGCGTCACCTTCGTAAGCAGACAAAAGCCCAGCACGACCGATGCCACTACCAGGTCCCCCATTCCCGGCCGGGTGTAGGCACGCCAGAGGACCAGCAGAAACAGCAATACCAGCAGAGGCTCCAATACTGTGTTGGCGATGGTGATCATTCTCACCAGCACGCCCGGCACCAAAAACACGTTGAGGGCGAGCGCATAGGCCCCGAGCCATGCCTCAGGGAACATCGACCGGCACAGCAGGCAGAGTAATGCCAGGCTCGCGGCCAACAGAATCCAGTCGAACCAGCGCACATGGGTGGCTTTGGTCAAATGGTTGTCACTGAGGGAGTAGGCCGGTAGGGCCAGCAGGTAGTAGAGGGGCGGCTGGAAGCCCTCGTACAGGAGATCCCCAAGTTTCGGAGGAGTTGGGGGCGGCGCCGGGGACCGCGGGTACACGCCCTGGAAGATGGCAGCCACCTCATCGCTGGTCATCTCGGCGCCCAGGACCGGCAGGCTCCGTTCTTCGGCCAGGTGCTGGATGTAGTTGAAATGTGCACCCTCGTCGACGGGCGCCCAGATGGGAAAGTTCAGCACGATCAACACGCCCAGGCCGAGGATCACAACCACCTGGAGCAATGCGATGACCGCCAGGAGACGATGCTCGCCCAAAGAGTGCGGCGCGCTCTCCCGGCCGCTTGGACGCAGTTCGGCCGGGCCTTCCTTTTGGTCAGTCAGACCGGTTGAGGTGCTTGGTGGTCAGGTAATGCCTGGCCCACATGACCAGAAGCCGAAGTCCAATTCCGGCGGCTATTGCCGGCAGCGCCAGGCGGGAAGGGCCCCGGGTGCGCCGGACGGCGTAGCGAAGGAGGCTGACGTGATGGTGCAAAATCATCTTGTAGGGCGTGCGCCGGCTGGAGCCCGCTACGTGGTGCATCACGACCGCTCCGGGGTAGTACAGCGCGGTCCAGCCCGCTTCGCGGACCCGGGCGCAGAGGTCAACGTCCTCCAGGTACATAAAAAAGCCTTCGTCGAATCCCCCCACCTGGTTGAAGACCTCCCGGCGCATCATCATCGCCGCCCCGGAGACCCAGTCGACCTCACGTTCGGACTCGTTGTCTGAATCGTTGAGGTGATAGGCCCGGGTGAACGGGTTGTTGGAGGTGATCAGGCCGAGGATCGAGTGTCCGATGGCCACACCGATGCTGGGAACCACCCGGCACGACGGGTACCGGCTTCCGTCCGGGTTGTTCAGGCGGGGCCCCAGGACGCCGACACGAGGCCTGGCTTCGATGGCCTCCAGCATCACCGTAAAACACTCCTGCATC
>JAJCYF010000084.1 GCA_029263035.1 Actinomycetes bacterium | reverse complement strand
ATGCTGCCGGCACCCCTCCGCACCTCCATTTTCAGACGCACGCCCCCCAGGGCGCGGCTGTCAATCCCTATACGGTGCTCAAAAGAGTTAACCCAATACAAAAGTGAGATCCTTGCTGTTCGCGAGTGAACACCATGCCGGAGCCCGGACCGATTCGGCCGATTAGCCGTGACTACGGAAAACCACAGGTATCAGGCGCAGGCATCGATAGATAGCGGACTGGCAGTCGCATTCGCTCTGTTCGACACTGATTGCCGCCCGTGTCGCCCCTTTTGTTGCCGCGTTCGTGGAGGAGGAGTTTAACCTGCGACGGCAAGAGGACAGCCTAACCAGCCGTCGACCCGATGATCGATAGGCGTATCAGTTAGAGATGCGACGCCCTCGCAGGTCGCTGCGAAACGGGACGGTTTGGCTCACCGGTGAGGCAGTTTGCACAACCAGTCATCGACGTCAACGGCTGAGGTTACCAGCTCCGCCGAGAGGGAATGAGGACGTTATGCGTAACTACCTAATCGCGCTCGCGTTAGGAGCCCTTCCCGCCGCGGCCAACTTTCTGGGCGGCATCCTTGCGGAGTTCTCCCGGGTATCCGCCCGGGCGCTCAGCCTCGCACTCCACCTCGCAGCCGGCATCGTGATCGCCGTCGTAGCCGTCGAGCTCATCCCTCAAGCACTAGAAGTAGATGCGGCTTGGGTGCCGATCCTCGCCTTCGTCCTGGGTGGCGGCTTTTACCTCGCGGTAGACACGGGCGTCGAACGACTCACCAAAGGACGCGACGCCGGGCCCTTCATAATCTTCTTCGGCGTGGCGATCGACCTGTTCAGCGACGGGATCATGATTGGCACCGGCACTTCCATCGAGTTCGGCCTAGGCCTACTCCTCGCTCTCGGTCAGACGCCCGCCGACGTACCCGAAGGCTTCGCCGCAATCGCAACCTTCAAGAACACCAACCTTGACCGGCGCGCCCGGCTCCTACTCGCCGCCGCATTCGCGTTCCCCATCATGCTGGGCGTTACCCTCGGCTACTGGGGTGTCCGTGGTCAGTCCGAACTGGTTCAGTTCTCTCTCCTCGCCTTCACCGCTGGCGTTCTCACTACGGTCACCGTCGAAGAAATCATCCCCGAATCTCATAAGGACGGATCCGACAGCCGCCTCGCGACCGGATTCTTCGTCGGCGGCTTTGCCCTGTTCGCGCTCGTGGCCGAGTATCTCGGCTGACGAGGGGGGCTTCCTGATCACGGCGTCCTGTCGCTCATGGCAGCCTGTCGCTCATGGCAGCCGTCGGCCTCGCACTGGTCCACCTGCTCGCCTAACAACTACGCTTCCTCGACGGCGTCCCCCCGTAGCCAACTACTTTTCTGCTTGCGGCGGGCTGGCCGTTGCCTTCGTTGCCGTGCGCCCGATTTTGGGAGATCGAATCTACCGCCAGACCCCGCCCAGGCAGTCTCCAGGAACCGCTCGTGAGCGGACTTTTCTTAGGTACAGACGTTGCTAAGACCTTCTGGGAACCCGCTCGTCACTTAAGCGCTCAAAGGAGGAAGCCCTTGAGGATCACGCCAAGGCTTTCGGAGCAATGGCCCAAGCCCTAGCCTAAGATTACGTCCCATTCAGGCACAAATTCCGCTTTTCAGGGACCCCTTCAAGGAGGCGACGTAAAGAGAACATTGTCTGCTCTGAGGGCACCCGTCCCTAGATCCAGAAGGTCTCCAAAGGTACTGGTAAGAAATGCCTGACGGGACATTGACGGGACGCCGCAGAGTCCCCTACCAGATAATGTCTTGAGCCGGTCGGAAAATGTGCCTAGAAATCGGTGGGCGTACGAGGATTTGAACCTCGGACCTCTTCCGTGTCAAGGAAGCGCTCTCCCCCTGAGCTATACGCCCCAGTACTGCCTCTACCTTCGCGCCGGTTGGGGACCGGCGCTCTTAAGCCTCGCGAACTACGGCGGCTTTGGCTTTGGTGTCTTTGAGTATGGAGTATCCCAGCCAAATCAGCGACAGGCCGAAGACCTTCAAACCGTAGTGCATTCCCTGTCCGAGGATGATGTCCGGTCCCCAGCGGAACCGAAGGCCCGGAAAGGCGCCGACCATGTCCAGCAGCAGGCCGATCACCAGGCTGACCATCATGAGCAGGGTGGGCCCCCGGGTGAGGACTCCGGCCACCAGGCTGGCGGCGCCGAAGATCAGTATGCCTCCCAGCAGGGCGAAGAACCCGAGCTGAAGCAGCCAGGTTCCGCTCTGCAGACGGGTGTTGAGCACCAGGTCGTTGTAGGCCATGATCGCAAACATGATCGTGAGGATCAGCGCACCGCCGACCGCAATAATCAGCCCGATCCGGCCCAGCTTTCCATCCTGACCTCCCTGGGCGACCTTGAAGCCCGACAGGGCGACCGCCAGGGCAATCATGGAAACCGGTAGGAGAAGAAACGGCTCGCTGCCCAATGCCAGCTCACGGATGAGCACCGGAGCGATGATGGCAACTCCGGCAAAGATGCCCGCGGTTCCGCCTCGGCCCTTCAGACTCGCCTTTCCGGCCGGGGGGCGGGAGGCGGTGGCGGTGGAGGTCGTGGACCTGCTGGGGGCCGCAGCAGCCGCAGGGCCAGCAGGGACCTTAGGCTCGTCGGTCAACGCGTCGGACCGATCCGAGGCCACCGTCTGATCCGGCGACCCGTTAGCCGACCCGTTGGTTGAAGTGGCAGCGCCGTCCCCTGGCGAAACCGACGCGGGGGCCTCGTTCACCTCATCGGGTGCAGGTGCGGTAGACCGCTCGTCATCCTCCATGGGGATCGCTCTCCTTTCGAAACTTCGCCGGTCTTGATATCCGCCTCGGCCCGCGGGAAACCCGCCGCCTTCTAGCCCGTACTCCTGATCCTATATTGCGCAGCGCAACTGACAGTAGACCGGACCACCCTTCGCCCACACAAACTTGGCAAAACCAGTCAGCCTTGGTGTTCAAGGTGCCCCCACAGGCGTGGAATGGCTAGCACCACCTAAAAAGGTTCTCCCCACGGCGCGAACCGTGGGGAGAACCTTTTCTTTAAGAGGCGGCGTCCAGAATTGAACTGGAGTAAACGGTTTTGCAGACCGGTGCCTAGCCACTCGGCCACGCCGCCAGAATCACCTCTCAGCCGATGACTGAGGTCCTAGCTTAAACCGGATTGCCGGCAGGGATGGACCGCCGGAGATTCGATGACCCTAAGAAGCGGATCCCAGCTGGATGGCGGACTGGGACGATGTCGCGACCCGAGCCAGCAGCCCGAACTCCTTGAGCTCGGAGTTTCGGTACTGAGGACCCTTCCGGCGCCCGATTAGCGCCGCCGTCGACACCCCGAAGACCGGAGCCGCCGCCAGCTCGAACTTGCCCTGACCGTCCCTGGCGGCGGGACCGGCCGTCCATGACGGGGGCATCCACGATGCCAGCGGAAGGCGCCGGACTCCTTCGAGCGGCAACCACGAGGGCTTTACGCCGGCCAGGGACGGCGCCCCCAGGCTGGAGCCCAAAACGTCGACCTCGCCCTCCCCGGCCGACAGGACCACGCACCAGTCCGACCTCAGTGCCTCCGGCAGTCGCTCGACCAGTGTGTCCATGACGCACCGTTGGTGCCGGGCCTCCGATAGCGCCGCCGCCAGCTCGAGCGGCGACATCAGATCCTGGAACGCCTCCAGCGGCCGCAGCTCTTCCACCACGAGGCCGGGAACCAGGCGGGTCGCGATCTCCAGGGCACTTCGCATCCCCTCGGGTGCCTCGACCAAAAGGTCGTCGACCGCAACGCCGGACTGGTTGTCGACGACATCCAGGGTCAGGATGTTGGCGCCGCCCTCACCAAAAGCCGTCGCTACCGATCCCAGGGTTCCGGGCCGGTCGGGAATGGAGATGCGCAGGGTAAACAGCATCCGGCTAATTCTGACCGGTAATTGTTAAAAGCAGTGAAACTTCCCGGGGGGCTGCAGACTCCGGAGATGGGATCGGCTTAACCGGGCTTGTAGGTGGCCCAGACGTTGTCGCGAAACACCAGCCAGCCACACCACACCAGCCAGCCGATTGCAGTCCACTTGATGAGCTTGACCAAGATTCCCCCTAAAAGTCTTTCGACTTGCGCTTTTCCTGACCTTCATAATCCACCGACTTGTACTCCTCCGGCACCCGGCGGGTGTTCAGAAGGGTATCCAGCAGATCGAACTGCATTTCTTCGAGCGCGGCCTTTATCGGCGCCAGGGCCTCCGCCGCAGCTGCGCTGGCTTCGCCCGTCTTGAACCCTCCGACGGGCAGAGCCGCAGTCCAGGCGACTATAAACGCTGCATCCCAGGCCGCATCGCACGCCACTTCCACCGCGGCATCCCGGGCGGCATAACGAAGCCCGTAGCCGGCTGCGGCGGATGCTGCCTTTTGTCCGCTGCTGGTGGCCCGGCGCACCGCCATCTTCACCCCGTTGCCGGCGGCCTCCCATGACTTGGGGCCAACCTTCGCCCAGGCGGCCTCGCCCGCCTCCCCCCAGTCCCGGGACATGTCCTTGGCGCCCACATTGGCATAGGCGGCGGCTTCGTCCAGGAGCTTCTGCACGGTGCGGGCCTGATCGGGCAGAACCACCGGATCCTGATTACTCAGCGCCTCGGAAAACTCGTCGAGGCCCGCTGCCCCCAGCCATACCGGTGCTTGCACCCGCACCAGCCAGTCGGTGGCCGTCCAGGCCCGGAACTCTTCGTTGTCCTCGGTG
>JAJCYF010000083.1 GCA_029263035.1 Actinomycetes bacterium | reverse complement strand
TCTATACCTGGCCGGTCGACGAGTTCAAGGTGATTGCCCCGGACGCGGTCGAGACCTACGGGGTGACCGGCAGCGGCCGGTTCCGCGGACGACATGTACTGACCCTTGCAGGCGACGAGCAGCCGGGCCCCGCCAAGGCTGCTCTGTTGAAGCGAAGACGGGTCCGGGAGCGGCCGGAGCGGGATACCAAGATCGTGACCTCGTGGAACGGCTTGGCCGTCTCTGCGCTGGCGGAGGCCGGGGCGGCGCTGGACCGGCCGGACCTGGTCGAGGCCGCCCGCCGGACGGCAGGGGCGCTCCTGCAGCGAAACCGGCAATCGTCGTCCGGCAGGTTGTGGCACGTCTCCCCCTCCGACGGTCGCGAAATTCCCGGCCTGTTGGAGGACTACGCCTACCTGGCCGAAGGCCTGTACACGCTGTGGGAGACCACCTTCGAGCCCGAGTGGATCACCACCTGCGAGGAGCTGGTTCGCAGGATGATCGATGACTTCTGGGACCCGGTGGAAGGCGGCATGTTTACCACTGCGGGAGACTTCGGGCCGGCTTTGCCCCGCCGTAAGGAGCACCGGGACGGCCTGGGGCCTTCGGCATCGTCAGTCGCCTCGATTCTTTTGTCGAAGCTGGCGGTCCTCACGGGGAACCGCGACTACCGCGTCCGTTCCGAGGCGATAGTGGAGAACGCGCTGGGCTCACTGCAGGACCGGCACCTGGAGTCGGCAGGGATGCTTTCAGCGGTGGATGCCCTGATGGCCAGCGCCACCGAGATTGTGGTCCTGGGCTCCACCGGCGACCGCCGGACCCGGGAGCTGCGCAAGCAGATCTGGATCCGCTATCTGCCAAACAAGGTCTGCGCCGGGGCGCCGCCGATGATCCCGTTCCCCATCCTGGAAGGCAAGGAGCCGGTGGGCGATGCACCGACCGCGCATATATCCCGGGCGGGCGCCCGCAAGCCGCCGGTGTTGGAACCGGAGGATTTCGAGGCATCTCTCAAGTTTTGGACCAGTCCGACCGACCGGCAGGTCGCGCGGGTCAACACACTCATCGGCAACGCGCTGCAGCGCCGGCACTTTTTTGACAACCTGCAGAACCCGGCATGGGTCGAGCCGCTGCGGGAAGCCGGGTTGTTCGAGTCGCCGCCCGGCCCGATCGTCGACCTGGCGGAGGGGACCGTCGGATCGCCCCCCTGGCCGCAGTCCAAGTACCTGGCCCGCATGGCGCCGTTTAGTCCCCAGGTCGTTCAGGGGACCGCGCTTGCGGTGCCCGCGGCCGAGAACGTGCAGGTTCACGAGGACCTGGCCGATGTCGCTTTGGCCCTCCCGCCGGACCTTGCGGTTCGTTTTGTGCCCAAGGCCCGGGAGTGGCTGCAATCCCCCTACCTGCTTCACCTGCCGGAAAAATTGGGACAGCTGGTGGTCCGCCTGGCTCAGGGCGGCCACACGGAGGTCGCCGTCGAGCTGGCCGGCGCACTGTTCGAGCTGCGGCCCGGCGACCCCTCCACCGCAAAGCAGCCGGTGTGGCTGCCGCCGGAGCCCCGCGGGTGGTTCGGCAAGTACGTCTACGAGGAGATCCTCGCCGAGCAGATTCCGCTCCTGGCCGCCAAGGCACCGTTCCCCACGCTGGAGTTGCTGTGCGACCTGGTGTCGAGCGCAATCACCCTCTCGCACCGCCCGGGGGAGGAACAGCCGCCGGCGGACCACTCACACCTGTGGCGGCCGGCCATCCACGAACATGAGCAGAACGACGACAAGACCCTTCGCAACGCTCTGGTGACCGCACTTTCCGAGATCGCCGAGAGCATCGCCCGGGAGCAGCCGCTGCAGGTCCTGGAGCTGGTCAAACGGCTGGAGCGTCGGGAGTGGCACATATTCCGCCGGGTCGCCCTTCACCTGCTGCGCATCTGGCCCGAGGTGTCGCCCGAGGCGATCTCGCGCCGGCTGACCGACCGCCACCTGTTTGCCGATCCCCACTTCCACCACGAATACCTGCTGCTCGCCCGCGACCACTTCGAGGACCTGTCCCCGGAGGACCAGACGGTGCTGCTCGGCTGGGTGGACGCCGGCCCCGACCCGGATTTGTGGCGCACCGATCCACGGGCCGCCGGGAGCAGCGAGGAATACTCCGACCGATGGCGGCTGGACCGGCTGGCCATGCTCCACGAGTCCCTGCCACCGGTCCACCTGGAGGAGTATCAGCGGCTGGTCTCGAGCCTCGGCCCTCCCGAGCACCCCGACTTCGTCGTGTATTTGCCGGCGGCCCGGACCGACCCCACCACTCCGCGTCAGGCCGATGAGCTGCACGAGAACGACCTGGACGAGCTGGTTGGGTTCCTCGCTTCCTGGACACCCACGCCCGGCCTTGGAAACCCGACGGTCGAGGGGCTGGCCCGCAAGCTGGCTGCGGTGGTGGCCACCGAGCCGGTGAAATTCGCCGACGCCGCCCGCTTGTTCCGCGAGCTGGATCCGGCCTACGTCTGGGCCGTCCTCCACGGGCTCCGGGAGGCTGCGGAGGGTTATGAGTTCGAGTGGGCTCCCGTGCTGGACCTGGCGGCGTGGGCCGCCGCCGGCCCGGGCAGCGACTCCCGGTGGCGGCCGGCCCGCCTGGAGTCGGCGCGCCTGATCTCGCGCGGTCGGGGCCTGGGCCCGGCCGCAATTCCGAACCGCTTCCGCCA
>JAJCYF010000082.1 GCA_029263035.1 Actinomycetes bacterium | reverse complement strand
AACTCATTGGCCAGAGCCTGGATGCTCCAGCCGTGTTTGGTGTGCAAGACGTGCATCACGATCGAATCCTCCTCAGACTGCATTCATCCCTCCTGCTCGGCTCCGGCTTCAACACCTGGACCGTGGCAGGAGGGATCTGCCTTTTCAACGACTCAAAGGAAAAGGCCCCGGGAGTCCCGAGGCCTCTGCACTTTTCGTGATCAGGAGGTTGCACTATTCGTGATCGCTAACAAAGAGTAAGGAAGGCGAGCGTTCCGCTTGCTAGCAGAATCAAGGTCGTTAGTGCTTTGACCATATCTGGTCCTCTCTTAAGAGCGTTGGCCGCCATCACCTTGGCGACTAGAAAGTTCCGCCGGAGCGTTTTTCTAGGGGCCGTCCAGGCTAGTGCCTTGACATGGAAACGCCGTTGATTTGCAGGACTATTTCTCGTATTTACTACAGGCGGTAGTGGCGAGCCGAGTGGTCAATGGCTCGACCCAGTAAGAAGGGGGTCGAGGCGATCACGAGTCGGCGTGCAATCTGCTCAGGGCTCCAAGATTAGGCCCAGCGCCGGTCCCGGCGCCGGCCATGCCGCCGACGACCTTTCCAACGCACATCGGGTCCTGGCACTTGATTGCCATCTGGCTTGGTGATTAGCACCCGGCGGTCCTGCACGTACTCGCGGAGGGCGTCGTTAGTTGCAAGTTTGGCGATCTTAGGGCGACCGGCGCGCCGTTCTGCATGCCACTGCGCAGTCGAAGCCCGGTACTCAACTGAGTAAGAACGAGTTGCCGCGTTGCGACAAAGCTCTCGTGAAACGGTCGACGGCGCACGCCCAACTCGGCCGGCAATCTCACGTACTCCATGATGTTGAGCGTTGAGGATTGCGATCTCTTCGCGCTCGTCGAGCGACACATAACGCCCCGAAACTGGTGCCAACGACATTGGCGTCATCCCGCCAGCCTGCCGAAACCACCTCGTACCTACAGCCTGTGACACCCCAGCCTTCAAGGCGGCCTCCTCGCTTGGTATCCCATCCGCGATTGCCACCCAGAATTGAACAGGATCCTCGCGCCGGGCCGTCGATGGCCGGCCTGGCGACCACATCTGACCTCGCATCCTATGAACTGCCGCCAGCTGTTTACCAACACTCATCAAACACCTCCACGTGAAGGTGTTGCGACAACCGGTTGAATCCGCCCAATATCTAGCCATCCGATACACCGAACGGCTCGCCGAAGCGGGAGCGATCGGATCGGTCGGATCCAAGGGTGACAGCTTCGATTACGCCCTCGTGCGCCACGATGCGCCGAATGATCGGGGAGGGATGAAAGGACCCTCCCGGCGGCCTGTCGGAGCAGGTCGCATGAAGCTGGGGGCAGCCTAACCCTGGAGGCGCAGGATTGGGTGGGAGCAGCCCCGACAAAGCCGAAGGCCCTCCGAGCGCCAGGCCTCGAAGCCGCCCCTTAGTTCGAAGAGGTTCGAATAACCAGCGGCTTAAAGGGTGTCGAGAGCTACTTCGACATACGCCCGGTACGGCAGTAGACGACCAACTTGCCGTCTACTGCCGGCAGCTCCGACAGTCTGGACTCCACCTGGTCGAAAGGAATGAAGGCGTCGGTCATGGGGAAGCTCTCCCTCATACGGGGTATGCACATTGACCATTACGAAGTCTTTCGCATCCAGCATGGCTGAGAGCTCCTTCGGAGAAAGCTCCCTCCACCCGCCGGCGCCTTTGCCAGAATCGAGGGTGCGCTCGTTGTCCATGGAGACGCTTCCACCCTGGGCGCAGGAGGTCAACATAACCATCGGCAGGAATGCAGAGAGCAGCCGGAACCATTTCATCGGTCGATCAAGGGTAATGGCTTTCCGTCAAAACCATAACAACGGCCCCGGCGGGGCGGCCCAGACCCACGCCTGCTTTGATGTGTAGAGTTTGCGGGACTCCGCCATGGGCAAAGGTCAAATCTCATCACAGTCGAGCATCGTTTAACTGAAAGGGGAGTTCATGAAAGTCAAGGACCCGGTCTGCGGGATGTCCATCGAGGATTCCGACGCAGTCACCACCGTCGAGCACAACGGCCAAACCTACTACTTCTGCAGCACCGACTGCGCGTCCACCTTCGAGGAGGACCCGGAGGACTACATCTAAACTCCATGACCTCCGGGCCGGCGCCTGTTACTGCGAAAGGACTGTAGGACCTTGGGAGCACTCGGGGCTGCATTAACCGTCCTGGTTGTCGGACTCAGTACAGCCTTGGTTTTGCGCTGGACCGGCGACCTGCTGAGTTTCGTCGACCCCACGGCCCCGGAGAAGGTTCCCTATTCCGGCGGGCTGCCCCCCACGGTTCATGCCTGGCACCGCTTCCACGCCCGGTACTACCCCATGGCCCTGCTATTTCTGGCCTTCGACATGGAGATGGTTTTCATGTACCCCTGGGCGGTTGTGTTCCGGCGCGAGGGACAGATTGCGCTTGTGGAGATGTTGATGTTCATCGTTGTCCTACTCCTCGGCGTGCTCTACGCCTGGCGCGAGCGGGCTTTGAAGTGGGCCTGAAGCGGGCACTGGCCAACGCGGCAGCGCGGGCCCCGGCGCCCGTTTTCCCTGTCGTGGGCTGCGGCGCCCGGGATGCGGTCCGAGCGCTTCGTCTGCGTCCTGAGCTGGACTTTGTGAGCACGCCTCGAGCCGCCGGGATATTCCTTGTGGCCGGCCAGATTTCCGAGGCCCTGGATCGCGCCGCCGCTGCCGCCCACGATTCCCTCGGCCACCCGAGAGCCACCCTGGTATGGAGGCCGGACGGCGCCGGCGCCGGCAGAGCCCTTGAGGGATTCCCTGAGGGGGTTGTGGTTGACGGCGACCCGGTCGAGGCGATCCTGCGTCTTCACAACGAGCTGATGACCGGCGGCCGGCCGTCAGAGGGCCCGATCCTCCCCGATATTGATCCGGCCCCCTGGCGGGGCATCGGCCCCTATGGACAGGGCGGCGCCGGAATGACCGGTGGCGTCCCCTTCGGCCGGCCCCTTGCGGGCCGGGGCTACGACCGGGACGGCCTGTCGCTGGACGAGTTTTCCATCAGGGTGGGGCCGTTCCTGCCGCCGCTGCCCCCCGGATTGATGCTCGACCTGAAGCTGAGTGGAGACGTGGTCCGCTCCGTCCAGGTGGTGTTTTCGCCGATGCCCGGCGTCCCGGACAACCCCTTCCGCCGAGCTCTTACCGGCCCCGTGCCTATTGCCGAGTTGGAGACGGCCCGGGCGCGCTCACATCTTTGCTGGTTGAGCGATGCCCTTTCCGCTCTCGGTATGCAAGCGATCGCTGAGCGGACGCTACGCCTCTCCGCCAATCTAGGACCGGGTGATGCGGAGGCGCTGCGGCGGCTCTACCGGGCGGTGCGGCGTACCGGGGCGACATCGTGGGCGACGGCCGGTATGGGCGCCCTGGACCGGATCCGGCTGTCGGGCGCCGGCGCCGGACCCGTTGCCCGGGCCGCCGGGCTCGCCGAGGATGCCCGGCTGGATGATCCGGCCTACGTTGCGCTGGGGTTCGAGCCGGTGGTCAGAGATGGAGGGGACGTCGCCGCCCGCTGGCACCAGCGGCTTTCCGAAGCCGAACAGTCCCTGGAGCTGGCCCTCGCCGCCGGGGACCTGACCTGTTCGCAAACCGGTCGGGTGGAGTCTCCCCGGGGAGAGCTCAGCGCCGGGTCGCATCCCTCCGCCCGGCTGCTCCGGCAACTCCCGGCGATTCTCGAGGGGCGGGAGTGGGGAGACGCGGTGGCGACAATCGTCAGCCTCGACCTCGATATGGAAGGCACCGGCGGCGGGCCCGGGGAACTCGCACTCAAGCGGACAGTGGTATGACGCTCGCGGGGGCGGTGGTCGGGCTGATGGCGG
>JAJCYF010000081.1 GCA_029263035.1 Actinomycetes bacterium | reverse complement strand
CGGCACATGTTCGTGCGTCCGACACTGCTGATGACTCAGTCCGAGTGGGTGGCCGCCCATGTCGCGGCAGCCGAGTTCTTCAGGGGTCTTCCCCGCCGGCTGGTGCTCGACAACCTCAAGACCGGGGTCGACCGCCCAGATCTCTACGACCCCAAGATCAACCGTGCCTACGGGGAATTTGCTCACCACTACGGGGTGCTGATCGACCCGGCTCGTGCCGGAAAGCCCAAAGACAAGCCCCGGGTGGAGCGGCCGATGCCCTACATTCGGGACAGCTTCTTCTCAGGCCGCGACTACCCGACCATGCAGATCTGGCGCAGCGAGGCAGTCATCTGGTGCACGAACGTCGCCGGGATCCGCAAGTGCCGGCCGCTCGACGGAGCATCCCCGGTCAGGCTGTTTCAAGCGGTGGAGGCAGACACCCTGCTCGATCTTCCCGCCCGCTCCTTCGAGCTGGCTATCTGGTCCACCGGCAAGGTGCACCCCGACTGCCATGTCAAGGTGGGCAAGACCCTGTACTCGATTCCCTGGCCTCTGATCGGGTGCGAGGTTCAAGCCCGGACCACGCAGGAGCATGTGGTCTTCTACCTGCGGGGGGAGGTGGTCAAGACCCACGTCTTCAAGCCCAAGGGCCGCCAGACCGATTTCAACGATTACCCGCCGGACAAGATCGCCTTCTTGCAGCGCACCCCGGCATGGTGCCGGGCGCAAGCCGGTCGGATCGGCCCCGGCTGCGCCCAGGTCGTCGCCGAACTGATGAGCGTCAACGCCCTCTACCGGTTGCGATCGGCTCAGGCGGTGATCGGGCTTGCCGAGCGCTACACCCCCGAGCGCACCGAAACTGCCTGTGGCCTGGCCCTTCAAGTTGGAGACCCCTCCTACCGGACCATCAAAGGGATCCTGGTGGCGGATCGCGACGTTGCAGTGCCGACTGAGCAGGTAGGGCTTGAAACCCCGGCTTTTCTGCGCGGTCCCGATGACCTGTGTGGGGAGGTGGCGTCATGATCGCCCCTCATGAGCTGCGCCCGACGCTTCGGCGCCTGAAGCTGTCGGGGATGCTCGACACCATGGATGCCCGTCTAGCCCAAGCAAGATCCGGCCAGCTTGGCCACCTCGAGTTTCTCCAGGTGCTGTGTGAGGACGAACTCACCCGCCGGGATGCCGCCGTGCTCTCTCGCAAGGTCAGGGCTGCTCGCTTCGAGGAGCTGTCCACCCTTGAGGAGTTCGACTTCTCCTTCAACCCCAAGGTCCCGGCTGCAGTGATCCGCGATCTGGCAGCCATGAGCTTCGTCGAGGCCAACGAGTCCGTGCTGATCTACGGTCCGGTCGGGGTAGGCAAGTCGCACATCGCCCAGGCGCTGGGACATGCGGCCTGCCGCCGGGGTTACGACGTCACCTTCGCCAAGTGCTCACGGGTCCTGGCCGACCTTGCCGGAGGGCATGCAGACGGGAGTTGGGAGGCCAGGATCCGCCGGTGGGCCCGGCCACGCGTCCTCATCCTCGATGACTTCGCCATGCGGCCGATGACAGCGGGTCAGGCCGATGACTTCTACGAACTGATCTGCGAGCGCAGAAAGGGCTCGGTCATCTTGACGTCCAACCGGGCACCGTCTGACTGGTACGGGCTGTTTCCCAATCCGGTAGTAGCCGAAGGGCTTTTGGACCGTCTGATCAACTCCGCCCACCACGTCCTGATGGAGGGCCGCAGCTTCCGGCCGAACAAACGGCCGGGAAGGTCTCAAGATCAGCAGATCAACAGCAATCTAAACGATTGAGGAGAAAAGGAGGTTGGCCGGCAACCGGTGGTCATGTAGAAAAGGGAGTGAGACCGGAGTGCTGGATTGTTTGGAAACCGCACTGCTGGATTAGATGGCGGTTCACAACTTTATGGCTCCAGACACCGACACGGCCGAGTTGACTCTCGACGTTCTCGACGGCGCAGAGCTGTTCGGGGTTCGCTTTAGAGTTGAAGAGCGAGAGCTACTTCGAGCCAGCCTGGTTGTTGAGACTCCACTGGGCCGGCCGCAGATCCCTGCGAGGATTGAGTTTTCCCTTCGTCCGCTATGGCTTCCCTCGCTGCGCGAAACCCCGATAGCTTTGCCAGTCCATGCAGGATACGAGTTCAGCATCCCACCCATCCCAACTCCAGCATTGGAAGAATCACTTTCCGAAAAGCTCGCTGCTTGGCGGCGACGCCAAAAAGTGCGCGACCTCTACGACTTGTTCTTCTTTGGTCGTGGAGCGTTGAACGAGCCTTTAATCAGGCGGCTTCTGGTCCTTAAGGTTTGGCACGACGTGGTCGTAGATGGATTGGGCTCCCACCCTTTTGATCCGGAGGAAATCGTGGCAGATATCAATACTGGGCGTCTTCCCTCCGAGGACATCGGATTGCTAACCCATCCCGTGGATCCGGCCGCGTGGCTGGCTGCCGTCCGTTCTCGATTCGCTTTTGTGACTGCGCTGGACCCTGTCGAACGAAGGATAGCCCGATGCCAGCAAGGTGACCGCCACGAAGTTTCGCTGCTGGTAGCCGCACTGTAATCGTCCAGGTTTATTCGTTGAGAGCGTCCAGTGAGGCCGGCTTGACCGGAGGGGTGTCCGCCGGTAGTTCATCGACGCCTTCCTGGGACCTACGAACGAGCTCGTCGACTTCCTTGCGAGCCTGTGCCCGGATCTTCCGATCGCCCATCAGGCGGTCGATGATCCGACCCTGGCTGGCGTAGGTGCCGGTGCCGCCGTCAACCGGGGGAAGAAGGACTCCTCGCCTGTCGTCGTCGGCCATTACGCCTGCCCCCAGTAGAGGTGCCGTCGATACCGGCAGTTCATCGGGATGATACCTGTGGAAAATGCGAAGGTTCAGGTACTGGCTTGCCCGTACTCCGGGCGGTTTCCAGCCACGCCTGCTTAGCGACTACTACCTGCCTGACGGCCTCCTCGGGAGTGCTCCCCAGGGCGGAGCAGTATTTCAAGTCGGGGATGTCGGCGACGTAGCATTCGTCTTCCTCGGACCAGAAAACGTTGATTCCGTGGTCGATCATTCAGGCGGGCCTTAACGTGCTTGCCGGGGCCGGATCGCGCCCGAACGCCGGCCTCCCTTGGTTTCGGTGCCCGTGCCTCCCGGTACGGGAGGCGGCAGCTTCACTGGAGGGGGATCTGGCGGGAGTTCGCCTCCGCCCTGCTGGGATCTCAGAACAAGTGCTTCGACGTCCCTACGAGCGCGGGCTCGAATCTTCGTATCGCCCATGAGGCGGTCGATAAACCGTCCCCTGCTGGCGTAGGTTCCCGTGCCACCCTCAATCGGTGGAGGGAGATTGCCTCGCTTGTCTTCGTCCATTACGCCTCCAGGCGTTATCGCCATCGAGCAATAGTTCACGACAATGCGTACAACAAGTATCCGCCTGCATACAGAACAAGTACAAACAGGGCGGATAGGGCAGTCATAAGAAGGCGGTTTTTGCGCTTGAGCTTTACCTCGTTGGCCTGAATGGCCTCAGCGAGATTGGAAAGAAGTCTCCATTTCAACCACGCCTCGGTCCCTTGGACCCGTTCGGCAACCGGGCCAAACTCCGGAATGGTCGAGTAGCGTGCGGTCCAGAAGGCCAGCAAAGCGCTCATCAGCGAGACGATCAGGCTGGAGGTAGCCACAAAGGCTGCGGTTCTTGGGGCATCGTGGAACGGACTCCGCAAGAGAAACCCGGCAAACACCCCGTCCACGGCCAGGATCACCGCAGCCTTCGTATCGATTGCATCAACTTGTGCGGACTGAGCCGCGAGTATGCGTTCGCCCAGGTCGTAGGCAAATCCGCTTCCGGGTGGCAGCTCGGTCTCCGGCATGGCAAGTAGTGTAGGGACGGCCCATGACAAATCAGGGTCAGGCGGGGGAGGAACCGATCAAGCCCGGAATCTACCTGCAGCTGGTCACCGAGGAGCTCAACCGACTGCTCCGCGGGCTCGACGCCGACCTGGTGTCCCGCGAACCGCTTGACCCGGTCGACTCCCACGAAGTCCTGGCCCGCCACCTCGCTGTACTGGTTACCCGTGCGCTGCGGTCGGTCACTGCCGGTCCCGACCAGCCGCTGCTACAGCAAGTCCGGCTGGCCAACCGGATCG
>JAJCYF010000080.1 GCA_029263035.1 Actinomycetes bacterium | reverse complement strand
GCAGCCGAGATCCGCACGAAGTGGCCCACCATAGGTGTGGTGGTTCTCAGCCAGCACGCCGATGCCGCCTACGCCCTCAGCCTGTTCGAAGGAGGATCGGAGCGGCGGGCCTACCTGCTGAAGGAGCGGGTTGCCGACCTGGACCACCTGCTGGCTGCGATCAATGAGGTGGCCCGGGGGGGATCGGTCGTCGACCCCAAGGTGGTCGAAGGTCTGGTCACCATGCGGGCCCACCGCAAGGAGTCTCTGCTGCGCCACCTGACTCCCCGGGAGACCGAGGTGCTGGCCCAGATGGCACAGGGCAAGAACAACCACGCCATCGCCGAAGCGCTGGTGCTGAGCGACAGGGCGATCGAAAAGTACATCAACGTGATCTTTTCCAAGCTGGAGCTGTCCGGTGAGATGGACCTTCACCGGCGGGTAAAGGCAGTTCTGCTTTTCCTCTCAGAACAGGGGGGTTGACCCCACCCCAAATACACGTGGAAGTACGATAGCGTTCCGGCCCCGGAAAGAGCAGAATCTGGTTATGAGCGAGAAGAGTGTCCAAGTGCTGATAGTGGACGACCAGGCTCCCTTCCGGGACGTGGCCCGTCTGGTGGTCGACCTGACCGATGGTTTTGAGGTTACAGGTGAAGCGAAGACCGGCGAAGAGGCGGTGGAGATGTCCCGTTCCCTCAAGCCGGACCTGATTCTGATGGACGTGAACATGCCGGGCATCGATGGGACCGAGGCCACCCGGATCATCCTGGCCGAGACCGACGCAGTCGTGATACTTCTGCTTTCCACCTACGAGCCGGCGGAATACGAACCCCGCGCCGCCGAGGCGGGGGCCGCCGCCTACATCCCCAAGTCGGCCTTCGACCCGGACCGCCTGGAGGAAGCCTGGAACGAGGCGACCAGGCAGCGTTCCAATACATAAAGCTGAGGGCTCCAACCTAGGGCTGAGGGCTCCCTGGTGCTGATCCCCTAAGCCGGAGCCGGCTCCAACGCCCGCACAGGGATCCGCCCGGTGACCTTCGTGCCGGCCCCCTCGGTTGACTCGACGGTCAGGGCGCCCCCAAGGGCATCCACCCGGTCCGACATGTTCTGCAGACCGTGGCCGCCGCCCGACGCCGACATATCGAACCCGCACCCGGTGTCGGCCACCTCGAAGGTCAGCATGTCCTTTGTGGCCTCCAAGGTAACGGTGACCTCGCACTCGCCGGCATACTTCGCCACGTTCTGCAGAGCCTCCAGACAGCAAAAGTAGACCGCGGCCTCCACCTCCTGCGAATAGCGGCCGATCCCTTCTCCTCGCACCTCAACCTCAATCGGTGACTTGTTGGCCTGGGCCACCAGCGCGACCGTCAGGCCCTTGTCCGCCAGCAGCGGCGGGTAGATACCCCGGGCCAGGTCTCTCAGGGTCTGCAATGTGTCGTCGGCCTCGGTCTGAAGCTGGGTCAGAAAGGTGCGGACCTTCTCCTGGGTGGTCAGCCGCTGGGCCAGCGACAGCTTGACCTTCAGTGCCACCAGTTGCTGCTGGGCCCCGTCGTGCAGGTCCCGCTCCAGGCGGCGCCGTGCCTTGTCCTGCGCGGCGACCAGCCGCTGCCGGGAAGCCTGGAGCTCGTCCAATTTTTGCAGCAACTCCTCGGTAAGGCGCACGTTGCGCAGCACCACCCCGGCCTGGGACGCCAGGTCCTGCATGAGCTTGTCCTCAACCGGAGAGATCTGCTCACCCGGACGCTTGGTGATGGCGAGCGCACCCAGCAGCTCCCCTTTGTGCACCACCCGGACCACCCGGTCTGAATCCGGAATCACCGGCTCACCCTGGTCGAGCGAAATGGGGGCATGGTGCTCCCCCTCCGACTCGTGCCCTCCCCCCTCGTGCGCCGCCCCCCGGTGGAACGAAGCGGCCAATTTCAGCTGGTTCCCGACTTTGATCCAGACGTGCGACGAGGCGGCGGCCGTGCCTCCTGCCAGGGTTTGGGCCATCTGGGCAAGAAGCTCGTCCTGGGCGTAGGTGCCGGTCATCTTGTTCGAGAACTCCGCCAACACCTCATACGGCGTGAACCGCTTGCCGTAGACCAGCCGGTTGGCCAGCCGCTGCACCCGGAGACGGAAGGGCTGGAAAGCGATGGCGATAAGGGCCGTGGCCACCACCGAGAGGCCCAGGTTGGGCTCGTCCCCTGCTCCGATCCGGCTGCCGATGCCCACGACAATTCCCACATAGATCGCGGTGATGAAGACCGCCAGCACTCCGTAGACCAAAGCCTTGTTGATCACCACGTCGATGTCGTAGAGACGGTACTTGAATATCGCCACGCCAACCGCTACCGGCACAATTCCCACCGTAATCAGGTCGGACAGAAGGTTTAATGCCGCATACTCGCTCCCGAGCAGCACGTAGGCGGTCAGAATCGCCATGAGCTGGAATACCGGAGCAGTCGCCAGCCATTTGAGCTGATGCCGCTCGATTCCGTCCGATCGTCGGTAGCGCAGGATAAGGCTCACAGCTCCGGCACCCAGGACGAACACCAGCAGGCCGATACTCCCGCTCTCCACCGCCTGGGAGAGGGTGGTCGAGTCCTCCGGGGGCAGGTAGCCCGGATCCAGAAGGTCCGCACCGCGCCGGGGCCAGGTGAATAAAGCTGCATTCAGGAAGAACAGGGCAGTACAGAGGCCATCCGCCCACAACACCAGCCGCCACCGGCGGGACAGGAGCCGCCCGTCCGGGAAATAGAGCAGGAGGGGCGGAATCATCGCAACGATGCCGATCCAGATCCAGTCCCACAACCACGCCGCCTCCGGGCCGAACGGCAGAGTGCCCGGGCTGCGGATCAGTGCGTACACCGCGTACTCTCTCGAGAGTTCGGTAAGCAGTCCCATCAGTCCCAGAGCGACCAGGAGCCATCCCACCCTGTGCGCCCGGGTTCTTCCCACAATTAGAGCCCCTACTATCACCGAGACGAACACCGCCAACCCCAGTACCGTGGCGTTGGGTCCCAGGTCGACTTCAGGTGAAACCAGCCCGGTACGGGTCAGCTGAAGCGCCGCAAGCGCGATGAACATGACGGTGCCTGCTGCGGCCGCCAGCCATGCCTTTCGGGGATCCCCCTCGGTACGGTCCATCAAACCGGCTCCGCCACCCGCGCCGGAATCCGCCCGGAAACGGTGGTTCCCTGTCCGATTGTGGATGTCACCGACAGGTCACCCCCCAGTGCGTCCAGCCGGTCGGACATGTTCTGCAGACCGCTCCCCCGGCTGTTGCCGGCCGTCTCAAAGCCGCTGCCGGTGTCCTGGACCTGGAAGCTGAGAGCTTCGTCGGTCGCCGAAAGCGTGATCGCCACCGCGCAGTCCCCGGCGTACTTGGCGATGTTCTGTAGGGCCTCAAGGCAGCAGAAGTACACCGCAGCCTCGACCTCCTGCGGGTACCTGCCGACCTCCCCGGTGACACTCACCGGGAGCGGGGACTTGTTGGCCTGTGCCCTAAGCGCCACCGCCAGCCCCTTGTCGGCCAGCAACGGGGGGTAGATGCCGCGGGCCAGGTCCCTCAGGGTCTGCAGCGTGTCGTCCGCCTCTCGCTGCAGCTGGGACAGGAAGTTCTTGACTTTGTCCTCGGTAGCAATCCGCTCCGCCAGCGAGAGCTTCACCTTCAACGCCACCAGCTGCTGCTGTGCACCGTCGTGCAGGTTCTTTTCGAGACGGCGCCTCTCTTCGTCCTGGGCCGAGACCAGCCGCTGGCGGGAGGCCTTCAGCTCCTCCAGCCGCTGCATTAGTTCCTCGTTCAACCGGACGTTGCGCAACACCACCCCGGCCTGGGATGCCAGGTCGTCCAGCAGTTTGCTCTCGACCGGAGAGAGCTGCTCACCCGCCCGTTTGGCCAGGCTGAGAGCGCCCAGTAGCTCACCCCTGTGGGAGACCTCGGCCACGCGGTCGGTCCCGGGCACCCTCAGCACGCCCTCCTCCCGGACCGGGACCAGCTCCGGAGCAGCATCCCCCTCGGGGAAGGAGGCCGCCAGGCGCATCTGGTCCCCCGCCTTCAGCCAGACCTGGGTCGAGATTGCGCCGGTGCCGTCGGCCAGGGTGCGGGCCATCTCCTGCAGGAGGTCCTCCGGCCGGGCCGCCCCGGCCATCTTTCCACTGAACTCGCTGAGAACCTCATAGGGGGTGGCTCGCTTTCCGTAGACCAGGCGGTTGCCCAGACGCTCAACCGCCTCCCGTGCCGGCTGGAATGCCACGGCGACCAGACCGGTGGCGGCGATGGAGAGCAGCAGGCTGTCGATGGCGGTGCCCACCGCCCGGCCGACGCCTACCACCAGGCCGACGTAAATCGAACCGACCAGGACGGCCAGCGCGCTGTAGGCCAGCGTGCGGCTGATGATCTTGTCCGTGTTCCACAGCCGGTACTTGATCAGCCCCATGAATAGAGCCAGCGGAATGAGGGTGAAGACCGGTTGAAAGATCCGGAAGATGACCAGCGGCAGCTCCTGGGGACGCCCGGCGAACTCGCCGGAGGTGAAGAACCGGATGCCCTGACTCAAAACGATCAACCCGATGATCAGGGCCGGCGTGAGCCCCCAGAACAGCAGCTTCGACTGCTGGTGCTCCTCCGGGCTTTGCGACTGCCGGACCCGGTAGCCCTGGGCAATCACCGCCACCAGCGGGGTCAAAAGGCCGAAGAAGACGATCAGCGAAACGGTGTTGTTTGTCGCCATGATCTCGTCGGACCGGAGCGAAACCGCGACCAGGCCGATTGCCAGCGGTGAGTAGAGCAGGACCTTGCCCCAGGACGGCCAGCGGGGGATCAGCTTGCCGTCCGGGAACAGCAGAAGGGCTGCGATGTAGGCGCCGCCTGCGATCAGCCGGTGGGCCGAGAACAGCGATACCTCCAGCTCGGTCTTGGGCATGGCGTGGTAGACCTCGGCCGCCTGGAGATTGAAGACCGCAGCGGTCCCCGCCATGCCTACCGCCAGCAGGCGGGCGGTCCAGTCGTGGAACCGGAGGCGGTGCAGCACCCAGGCCAGAGCCAGGTTGAACCCGCTGAACAGGTAATCGATAACCAGACCGGTGGCCGAGTGGGAGTTGTGGGCCGCATCCCCCATTCCCTGGGCCAGCCGGGCCACCACTCCCTCGCCGAATCCGATGTCGTGCAACCAGTCGTGCAGGCCCGGCGAGAACCCGGCAACGACCGCCAGCAGCCCGAAACCCATGACCAGCACGGAGGAAATGAGCAGTCCCCCGAAGAAAACGACGAACACCAGGTCGGAGGTGCTGAGCCGGCGGAGACGGATCGCCTCCACCAGCCCTTTGGCCTCCCGGTCCGGCGGACCGGCTGTTTCAGTTGTCATGTGCCCGGATACCCGTCGCCGGCCTTCTACCGGACCGTGATGGTACCGACCATCGGCGGGTGGATCAGGCAGGCGTATTTATAGGTGCCCCTCTTGGAGAACTCCATCTCGAACACCACGTAGGGCGCCCAGGCAATGAGTCCGGTCGAGTAGAAGCCCTCACCGTCCCAGGTCCCGCCGTCGATCATCAACGGCTCCTCCGGCGGCGGGCCCTCGAACTCGAAGGGCCCCGGGTGTTCGGGGACCCCTCCGGCCGGTGCTATCACCTGAGGGTTGTAGACGACCCGTCCGTCCTCTTCGACCGAGATCACCGGGAAGTACTCGGGCACGTTGAAACTGACGGTGTGCATCCCCAGATTGGCCCACCTGACCTTCTCTCCCACCCCGACCGTCATGGTCCGGGGCAGGAACTCGTTGATGCCGGCCATGATCGAGGGGTCCTCGGCGTAGAGCCCTGAGAGGTTGCCCTCAAACCGGTTGGTACCGGGCTTGAGGAACCCGGCGTTCCGGTAGGCCGGGGCCTCCTCCGGCGGGACCTCCAGTGTGCCCTCCTCGAACTTTTCAATCTGCTCCCGCAGGGGCGCAGCCAGCCGTTCAATCTCGTCCCGGGCCTGCCGGTTGACCTCGCTCTGGGAGGGAATTGAGGCTCCCTTGCCCACCACCTTGATCTTCCCGGACATCAACGGCCCGTGGTAGTTGCAGTAGTAGAAGTAGGTGCCCGGCTCGATGTCGTCCGATAGCGGGACCGTGAACTCGTTGCCACGGGGACCCTCGTAGGGGATGAAGCCGCTGTTATAGAAGCTCTGTTTTCCGTTGAAGTCCGGCTGGGTCTGCTGCTCACACGGCGTGTTGGGGTCGGTCGGCGGCGTGCCGCTCTCCAGATAGCAGGGCTGTGCCCCGTTCTGGGCAACCTCGTCAATTCCATCGCCGAACATCCAGGGGAGCGGTGCGTTGGCCTCTGCCACATCTGCCGGCTCCTCATCCGGAATGGGCTCGCCTTCTTCGCGGGCCGCCTGGATGTAGGGCTCGACCAGCACCATCAGGTCGTCGACCAGCGTCCCCATGGTCACGCTGTGAGGCTCCCCGGTCCAGGTCTGCTTGAAGACGGCGGTGTCGCCCGGCCTCAGTGTCACCTCGCGCGGGAAGTACTCCAAAAAGTAGCTGGCAAACTCATCGTGAGAGTAGTCCACCCGGATCGTGCGTTCCTGGGGGCCTGAATCGTCTCCTCCGCAGGCGGCGAGAAGGCACATCAGCAAGCCGACGGCCGCCGGCTTCAGAAGCCTCGGTGATCTCAATCCATTCAATGGTCACCTCCAAAACTGTTTCCTGAAAGCTTGTAAGCCCGAACCGGGGCGCTTCGCCCCTTGACCGTCGCGGGCGGCAGTTGTTCTGCCTCGACGGGTGATGCCAAACCTCGATAGGTTGCCTCCGACAACACGATCTGCCCCGGGTCGGCCCACTGCTGCAGGCGCTGCGCCAGGTTCACCGTGTCGCCGACCAGGGAGTACTCCAGGTGCTCGTCCGAGCCGAGCAGGGCCGCAGCGACATCGCCGGTGCTGAGCCCGATACCTATCTCGAACGGGGCCAGGCCCTCGGCCACCCACCTGCGGTTGATCTCCCGCTGGGCGGCGTGCATAGCGGTTGCGGTGGTCAGCGACCGGTCGGCGTGGTCCTCCTGGGGCAGGGGCGCACCGAAGACCGCCATCACCGCGTCGCCGACAAACTGCCACACGTTGCCCCCTGCAGCGCTCACCGCCTTGTTCATTTCGATCCGGTGGATGTTCAGCTGCCCGGCCAGGAGGCTGGGATCGGTCTGTTCGGCGATCGTCGAGTAGCCCCGGATATCCGACATCAAAACGGTGACGGTCAGCACTTCGGTCTCCCCCACCCGGCGGCCCTCCCGCCGAAGCTTGTCCGCCACCCCACCCGGCAGCAGCCGGCTCATCGACTCGCCCCGTTCGTCCAGGTCGACGATGGCCTGGTGCAGCATCTTCAGCCGCTGCAGAGCGCCGCCGGCCCCGGTGCTGGCACCCTGGGCAAGTTTGAGGAACAGTCGCTCAATGGATGCCGATGCGTCGGCCGGCGTGGTCTTGAAGGCGGCGGCGATGCGCTTGATCGGGCGGCCCTCGGCCACCAGCCGCAGCAACTCCTCCTCCTCGGTGCTGAGCGAATCGGTGTCGGTCGTGACCGGCGAGATCAGCGCGTCGACGATCTTGGGATCCAGCTTGCTGCCGCCGGCGGCCACCTCTCGGATGGCCTGAGCCAGCTGATCGCCCTCGGCGACCCGGTCCTTCAACAGGTAGGCGTAGCCTTCCGCCCCCTCGCTGAGCAGCGAGATGGCGTAGTTCGGGTCGTCGTACTGCGACAGGATCACCACTCCGGTACCGTTGTTCCGCTTCCGGACCTCCTTGGCGGCGTCGATCCCCTCGGTCTGAAAGCTCGGCGGCATCCGGATATCGGTGACCAGGACCTGCGGGTTCAGGTCGAACACGCCGGCGATCAGCTCGTCGTAGTCGGCTGCCGTTCCGACAACCTCCAGGTCGTCTTCCAGCGAAAGAAGCGCGCGCACTCCTTCCCGCACAAAGAGGTTGTCCTCGGCCAGGAAGACGGTGATTTTTTTCCGGTCGGGCGATAGCTCTGGCATGGGCTAATTCAGTACTACGGGGTCGAAAGAATCAAGGAAGGTCGCCTCCCCAATACCGGGGGGTGCCTGCCCACCCCCCGCCCGGCGGGCTGCACGGGGTGCTGACCCTCCCGCAACTGACCGGCCTGCCTGCTTTCGGTGCCCTTCAGCCCGGCATAACGTTCGACCTGCAGATTGGAGATCGCGCCGGGGGCAGAGCCCGGTGACGCCGAAAGGAGGGGTCATGCAGACCCAGGCAGCAGTAAAGATGGAGGCCGCCGGACAGGGGCCGGGCAGGTTCGGCTGGGTCGGGCTCATGGCGCTGGCGGGCGCGGTCTCGGCTTCGGGGCCGGTACTTCCGATGCTTCTGGAGGGGTTCGAGCCGTTCCTGGCGATACTCGTTGCGCCGATTCTGGTAGGTCTGGTGCTGCTGCGTTTTGCCCGCAAGGTGGGGATTGTCTGGCTGGGGGTGGTCAGTTTGGCCCTCCTTGTTATGAACGCCCCGTTCACTGTGGATGCCCTCATGCACCCGGAATCCCCCGCCGATTTTGTTCCCATAACGATGTTAACCGTGGGCGGGCTAATTGCTGTCATCGCAACCGTGCCGGCCTTTCGCAGCGCCCAGGGCCGCCGGCACGACACGGCCTTCCCGAAGGTTGCCGCAGTTGCAGGTATCGCAGTGGTGGTGGCGGCGATCGGCGGCTCCCTGGCCGCGTGGGCGACCGTTACCAATGACTCCCCGGCCGACGGCAGCCTGATCGTCGACATGGAGAGCTTCGAGTTCGGACCGAGGGACATCACCGCCCAGAACGGCGAAGTCAGCCTGTACATCACCAATAACGACTCCGCCCGGCACACGTTCACGGTGGACGAGCTCGGCGTGGACGAAAGCATCGCCCCGGGGCAGTCCAAGCAGATAACGTTCGATGCCGAAGCCGGCTCCTTCCGCTTCTACTGCAAACCACACGACCCGGGCATGGAGGGCAAGCTCACCGTTCAGTAGTGCTTAGAATCTCCGATCAAGCGAGCAGGAGGAGGCAGGCCATGCGAATCGAGGCGTCGGTCACATCGATCACCTGGATACCTTCGGAGGCGATTCAGGGGGTGAAGTACCTGAAGGTATCTTTCGATATGGGGGTAACGCACTACGACCCGCCTCCGCCCGATGAGGTCGACGATCTGCCCGCGCTAAGAGACGCCGGCAGGTTCCGCTTTGCCAACCAGCTCAAGGCGTGGGTCGAGGTAAAGGACGGCAAGGTCGACTCCTACGGCTACTCGGGAGGGGGGCTGATCGGTGCCACCACCCTCACCCTGGGGCCGGCCGGGATCTCGGTGCCTGCAATCGCGCTTCCCGACCTTCAACGCAACCCGGAGGTCCAAGGAGGTGCGGTCCGGTTCGTCCAGACCGCAGGGGGCCGGACGGGAATACCGACCCCCCGGCGGGTTCGCCGCAAACCGTACGTTCAGTTCTCGGCCCCCCTGGCCTGGACAACGCTGGCGCTGACCATCCATGCGGACGGCTCGGTCGAGCACGAGGTGGTCGGGGCCAGCAAGTTCCCCCGGCACTGGATCTACGACGAGAACGGGAGGCTCACCGCCAAGTCCGGGCTGATCCACTTCGAGGACTGGGTTCGGGAGGCGTTCGGCAAACACACCCCTTGGGGGGACGAGGAGTCGCCGGCCCTGGTCACCGCAGTGGAGACCGCCCTGGAGCGGGAGCTCTCCGGCACGATCATGCGGGGAGGCGCCAAGCCGAAGATCAAGGTAGTCAAGAAGGGCGACACGCTGGTGAAGCAGGGGGACCCCGGCCACGAGCTGTTCCTGCTGCTCGACGGGGTCCTGCGGATCGAGGTCGACGGCGAACAGGTCGCGGAGGTCGGACCCGGATCGGTCCTGGGAGAAAGGGCGGTCGTCGAACGCGGCTACCGCACCTCGACGCTCATCGCAGTTACCGATTGCCGGGTGGCCGCGGTGCCGGGAGACCAGATAGAGCCGGAGGTCCTGAAGCAGCTGGCCGAGGGCCACAGACGGGAGGAAGCTTGAGGGTCGGGTGGAGGTAACCATCTGCGGGGTGCGGGGAAGCACGCCGGCACCGGGGCCGGAGTACGTTCGGTACGGAGGCAATACCTCCTGCGTTGCTCTTGCCCGGGACGGCAAACGGCCCAAGCTGGTGCTCGACGGGGGCACCGGCCTGCGCAACCTGTCAAAGGTGCTGAACGGCCGGCCCTTCCGGGGCACCATCCTGCTGGGCCACCTGCACTGGGACCACACCCACGGTCTGCCCTTCTTCTCCGCCGGCGACCGGCCCGACTCCCGGGTCCGGGTGCTGCTGCCGGCGCAGGAGGACGGTCCCGAGGAGCTCATGGCCCGGTTCATGTCGCCGCCCCACTTCCCGGTGCGTATCGACCAGCTTCGGGGCGACTGGCGGGTGGGAGAGCTGGAAGCCGGCAACCACACCATCGAAGGCTTTGAGGTGACCGCGATGGAGATCCCCCACAAGGGCGGCCGGACATTCGGCTTTCGGGTGACCGACGGCACCTCGACCCTGGCCTATTTGTCCGACCACCACCCCATCCAGTTCGGTCCCGGACCGGAGGGACACGGCGAGTACCACGAAACGGCGTACGCCCTGTGCGAAGGCGTGGACCTGATGATCCACGACGCCCAGTACACGGTTTCCGAGTTCCCCAGCCGCTCCGACTTCGGTCACTCCACCATCGATTACGCGGTGGGACTGGCGGAGGTCTGCAAAGCGAAGCGGCTGCTGCTGTTCCACCATGACCCGAGCCGGACCGACGCCGAGCTCACCGAGATCCTGAATGCCCTGGAATCCGGCGTGAAGGTCGAGGCGGCTACCGAGGGCCGGGTTCTGGATCTGGGCGCCGCGCTGTAGGGCCGGCCCAGGCCGGCAATCAATGCGATCGCGCCGCGACAACGTCGGCAACCGCCATCGCGATCAGCGCCCGTGCCATACCCAGCGGCTTGAAACGAGCAATAAGGGCGCCGATGATTCCCACTGCCAATAACCGCCTGCCGGGACGCTATGCGGGCAGATTCTGCTCCAGGTAGTCGGCTTCCGAAACGCCCTCGGGCACCCCGGCGGGCACCGGCGGGTCCTCGGGGTCAACGATCGAGGGGTCATCCGGAGCCGGGGCCTTGGGCTCTATTTCTTTCAGCGGGGCGGAAGTTGCGGTCTGGTCTCCGAAGTTGTGCATCGGGTCGCTCCTTTCGTCTCGAGCGAACAGAGTCCGTCAACGGCACAGGTTACCCGGGCCAACCCAGCCCAAAACGCTCCTGATTACGCTCGCCCGGCCCCGGGTAATGGATACCCACCGCCAGATGCCCAACGATCCAAAGGAGTTTGAGATGCCGGGCTTTCTTGAAAAGATGCTGGTGAACCTTGAGCAAGCCAAAGGCCTGGATAAGGTTGCCGTCCCGGGGACCGAAGCGGCCTCCAGACTGGTGCCAAAGGGTCCGGTCAAGGACGCCCTGACCGGCAAATGGTTGGGCCACCCCGTCCACCCGTTCCTGACCGATGTCGCCATCGCCTTTTGGACCGCGGGCGGCGTCCTGGACCTGCTGGGCACCCGGCACGACAAATCCGCCGAGGTCCTTACCGGCCTGGGCATCGTCTCCGCGGTACCCACCGCCCTGGCGGGGGTTGCCGACTGGGTTGACACCATCGGCGAGGAGCGCCGGGTTGGGCTGGTTCACGCGGTGGGAAACACCGCGGCGCTGGGGGCCTTCACCGCCTCCTGGTTCGCCCGGAGGAACGGAGACGTCTCCCGGGGCAAGGTACTCGGCGCCCTCGGCGCCGGGCTCCTGGGTTTCTCCGGCTACCTGGGCGGCCACCTGGCCTACCGTTTGGGCTCGGGGGTGGACCGGACGATCTTCGACAAAAGGCCGCAGGACTGGACGCCGGTCCTGGCCGACGAAGACCTTCCGGAGGACAGCCCGGTGCTGGCCCAGGCGGGCGAGACCGATGTCCTCGTGTACCGGAACTCCGGCGACATATGCGCCATCCACAATGTGTGCAGCCACCGGGGCGGCCCGCTGCACGAAGGCAGGATCGACGCCGAAGCCCGCACCGTGACCTGCCCGTGGCACGACAGTGAGTTCGACCTTCGTACCGGAGAGGTGGTCCACGGGCCTGCGAGCGCCCCGCAGCCAAGGTTCGAAACCCGGATCCACGGCGGCAAGATCGAGCTGCGCGAAGTCCAGGGTGGCTGAGCTCAGCGGGGTAGAGGATGAAACACCTTCTGGAGAGCCCGGACCACAACGGCTGATAGTGGTCGGGGGCTCAGCCGGCAGCATCGAGGTGCTCGGGGATGTGGTCGGAGGACTGCCGGCCGACCTGCCGGCCGCAGTGCTGATTGCAATTCACATCTCTCCTAATGTTCGCAGCCGTCTCCCTCAAATCCTGAGCCGGGCCGGCGTTCTTCCGGTCCAGCACGCAGTCGACGACGAGCCAATCCTGGCCGGAAGGATCTACGTTGCCCCGCCGGACCACCACCTGCTGGTGGGGCCGGGCCATCTGCACCTGTCCCGCGGTCCGCGCGAGAACGGGCACCGTCCGGCCATCGACCCGCTTTTCCGGTCGGCCGCCCAGTTTTACCGGCACACCGTGACCGGCGTGGTCCTATCCGGCGGAGCCGATGACGGTTCGGCAGGGGTGGTCGCCATCCGGGCAGCCGGCGGGACGTCGGTAGCCCAGGACCCCACGGGTGCCATCCACCCCCGTATGCCCCAAAGCGCAGTGGAAACCGGTGCGGTCGAGGCCGTGCTGAGCATTCCCGAGCTCGTCAGGTACCTGGTGGAAAAGACGGTACCGCCGGTTTCGCCCGTCCCGGTCCCCGATGTTGACGACCCGGGGCACTTGGACAACATGAAGCTCCCGCCCGACGACCCGGCGACCCGTCCATCCCCCTTTACCTGTCCCGAATGCCACGGGACCCTGTTCGAGGTCGAAAGCGACGAGCTCAAGCGGTACCGCTGCCGCATCGGGCATGCGTACTCTCAAACCAGCCTGGAGGGCGAGCAGGCGGCAACCGTCGAAACCACCCTGTGGACCGCAATCAGAGCTCTGGAGGAGCGGGCCGCCCTGCTGCACGACGTGGCCAACCGAACGCGGGGCCGGGGAATCGAGACATCGGCGGTCCGGGTGGAAGGCCGGGCCGCCGAAGCAGAGTGGGGAGCGGGCCAGATCCGGGACCTGATCGCCCACGGCTCGCTGTCGGTGCTGGACCACGACGAGGCCGGACTGTCGCCCGAAGATAAGTCCGCCGGCTGATCCCGCCGAGCAGCCGGGGCCCGGATGTGGTGGACTTGCCGTATGCCTGACTGGGGACTCGGCCGTTACGAGCTGACGGCTGCGGAGCTGGAGCCGGTGGCCCGCCGGGTGGTGGCCATGGCGGCGCCCCTTCGAAACGAGAGGGTCCTCGACATCGCCTGCGGGACCGGCAACGCCGCCATCCTGGCCGCCCGGTTCAAGTCGAAGGTCGTCGGGCTGGACCAGGCCCCCCGGCTTATCGAGGTGGCCGGGCAGAGGGCGGCCGCCGAGGGCCTCGATATCTCGTTCGTGGAGGGCATCGCCGAGGACCTGCGGTTTCCCGACGCCTCCTTCGACGTGGTGCTCTCAATTTTCGGCCTGATCTTCGCCTCGGATCCGGAGAAGGCCTTCGCCGAGATGGTCCGGGTCATGACGCCCCGGGCCCGGGCATTTTTTACCGTCTGGTTGCCCGGGGGCGCCATCGACTCATTTGTGAACGTCTGCATAAAGTACGTCAATGCCGCCACCGGCCAATCCGGCCCCCCGTCCCCCCTCAAGTGGCACGACGAGGCGGCGGT
>JAJCYF010000079.1 GCA_029263035.1 Actinomycetes bacterium | reverse complement strand
TGGGACAAGGTCCACGCCGAAGCCGAGGTGCTGGAGCACTTCCTCTCCGAGGACCTGGAGGACCGGATAGCCGGCATTCTCGGCCACCCGACGCACGACCCCCACGGGGACCCGATCCCCCCGAAGAGCGGGCGGCACATGGAGGTGGGGCACCAACAGCTCACCGAGTTCCCGGCGGGCCCGGCCCGGGTGGAGCGGGTGTCGGACCGGGACCCCGAGGCGCTGAGGTACCTGTGGGAGATGGGGCTGCGGCCGGGGGCCGCGATCACCGTTTTGGACAAGGAGCCGTTCGGCGGCCCCATCTGGGTCAAAGTAGGGTCCCGGCGGCGCGCCGTCGGCCCCGAGCTGGCGGCCGGGATCTTCGTTTCGGCGCAGGGAGCCTGAATCCCGGTTTAGACTTCACCCCCCATGGCCAGCCCGCCGGCGCCGGGCGCTTCCGCCCCCAACCCCTCCCGTGTCCGCAAGGCCGCTTTCCTTTCGGTCGTCATCACGCTGGTGCTGGTGGCCGCCAAGGCCGCCACTGCGCTGGCCACCGGCAGCCTTGCGCTGCTTTCAGAGGCGGCAAACTCGGCGCTGGACGTCGGAACCACCCTGGTCACCTTCATCGCCGTCCGCATAGCCGCCCGGCCCCCGGACCACGACCACCCCTACGGCCATGGAAAAGCGGAGAACCTGGCGGCGCTGCTGCAGACCATGGTGCTGGTCGGCCTGGCCATGTACATCGCGGTGCAGGCAGTCTTTCGCCTGAGGACCGGCGCCGCCGACATCGACGCTGCGTGGTACGCGTTCGTGGTGGTCATCGGCTCCATGGCCGTCGACGGCTGGCGGTCGACGGTGCTGAGGAAGGTCGCCCGGGAGGAGCGCAGCCCGGCCCTGGAGGCGGATGCGCTGAACTTTCGCTCCGACCTGCTGAGCTCGGCGACCGTGCTCATCGGCCTGGTGCTGGTCCGCCTCGGGTATCCGGCGGTCGACGCCATCGCCAGCCTGGCGATCGCCGGCTACGTCGCCTGGATGAGCATCCGGATGGGCCGGTCGAGCATCGACACCTTGATGGACCGGGCCCCCGCCGGATCGACCGCCCGGATCGGCCAGATCGCCTCGCAGGTGGAGGGCGTGGAGGAGGTGCGCCGGGTCCGGGTCCGCTACGTAGGCGGAGAGCCGCAGACCGACGTGGTGATCGCAATCTCCCGCCGGGTGCCATTGGAGCGGGCCCACGACGTGTGCGAGGAGGTGGAGCGGCTGATCCGGGAGCAGGAGCCGGGCGCCGACGTAGTGGTCCACGTCGAGCCGCTGGCCGACGAGAAGAAGGTGGCCCAGCAGGTGGAGGCGGTGGCCCTGCGGCAGCCGGTGGTGGCCGAGGTCCACAACATTGTCGTGACCTCCCACCCGGGGGGCGACCACATCTCCCTGCACGCCAAGTTCCCGGCGGAGATGGACCTGGAGCAGGCGCATGCGCTCGCCGACCAGCTTGAGCGGGAGATCATGCACGAGATACCGGCCGTGGTGCGGGTCGACACCCACCTCGAGCCCCTGGTCGAGGGAGCTTTCGGGCTGGATGTGACCGAGAGCCACATGCTGCTGGCCCAGTGGACCAAACAACTTGCCGAGCGCCAGCCTGAGGTCCACGACTGCCACGAGGTGATGATCTCCGAGTCGCAGGAGGGACTGGCGATAGTCATGCATTGCGAGGCGGAAGCGAAGCTTTCGGTGCTGCAGGTTCACGACGCGTCAACCCGGATCGAGGACGCCACCCACCTTCGCTGGCCCGAGGTGAAGCGGGTAACGGTACACTTCGAGCCGGTCCAGGGCGATTAGGGCAAAGTCCTGCGTTCGTGATCTTGCTAAACTCGTTGTTCCCGGGGCTATAGCTCATTTGGTAGAGCGCCGCCATGGCATGGCGGAGGCGAGGGGTTCGAATCCCCTTAGCTCCACTTGACCCATCGGTGCGCGAACCAGCGCGGGAATCTTGTAGGTGGGGACGATCTCGTACCGGCTCATAACCCGCAGTTCTTTGATCAATTTGCGCAGCAAGGCTTTCCTCTGCTGCGCTGAACCCGCCAACAACAAGCCTGGAAGGTCCTGCGCCCACTTGGCGAGATCCTCGGCGGTAACCAGGACTGCGTCATCGTCATGGACTCGTCCGCTGAGAGATACCTCCTCGGCGGCAAGCGAATCCAGCCTCTGGTGGAGCGCCCCGATCCTCTCCTTGCATTGCGCGGGAGAAAGGCTTCCCTCCTCGAAAGCGGCAAAGTAGCGGTCAAGAGCTCGCTGGGAGCCAGCTCGTTCCTGCCTGAGGGCTTCCAGGCGTCGCTCGGATTCTCCCCGGTCCTGCTCAGTTGCCAGTCTGGCCTGATCGAGGGCGTCGGCAATCAGCTCGCTGTCCCGGTACACCTCCGCCAGCTGATCGAAGACCTGATCCTCCAGCAACTCCCTCGGTAGCCGGTCGGCGGAACACTCCTTGGTCCCGTACCGGTAGCGGGTGGAACAGGTGTAGTAGGAGTAGGTCCGGCTGCGGCCGGTAGCGGTGGTGCCCACATATGCCCGATTGCACTGCCCGCAGCGGATGAGCCCTGACAAAAGATAGTCGGTTGGGTGGCCCCGTCTAAGCGCCTGCGACTCGGCCCGCTCCTCAAGAATTCGAGCGGCGGCCTCGAAGACGGACTGCTCGACGATCGGGTCGTGCAGTCCGGTGCTGGTGGCACCCCGAAACACGATGCTTCCGACATAGATTGGGTTGGCGAGGATGGCCAAGACGATCGGGCGGGCGAACGGGAGCCCATTCTTGGTGCGATGCCCCTCGGCATTTAGTAGTTTGGCGATCGCCTCCGCACCCATCTGTTTGGTGGTGTAGAGCTCGAAGATCCTTCGAACCACCTCCGCCTGGGCAGGGTCGGGGTGGATCAGCTTGGTTTGTTGGGCCCGTAGATAGCCGAAGGGCACCTTGCCGACTACCCAGCGGCCTTGAGACGCCGCTCTTTCCATCCCGGCGGTGATTCGCTCCACGATGGTGGTGCGCTCGAATTCTGCGAACACCCCCAGCATCTGAAGCATCATCTTGCCGGCGGCGCTGGAGGTGTCGAAGGGCTCGGTGGCGGAGCGAAGCGCCACCCCTGCCTTGTCCAACTCCTCTACCAGCTGGGCCAGTTGCCGAACGTTTCGTGACAGCCGGTCGACCCGCCATACGAGCAAGAGCTCGAATACTCCCGAGGCGGCCTCTTCCAGTGCCGTTTTCAGCCCGGGCCGCTCAAGGGTGGCGCCAGAGGTCTGGTCGGTGAACTGGCGAACGACCTGCCAGCCCTCCTGAACACCCGAGTAGGCCAGCAGGCGTTCTTGTTGAGCGCCCAGAGAAAACGGCTGGTGATCCTCGTCGGTGGAGATTCGGGTGTAGGTGGCTACTCTCATTGAGTCATCTCGCCTCGGTCTTCGGCCGGCGAACCTGAAGGGACCTGCGGGCTGTTTAAAGCGATCCATTCTGGCATAGCCGGATGACACACCCTCCAGAAGCCCTCGCCGTCTGGAAGCGCCAGGCCCTGCGAAACCGCGACCTTTAGCCTAACGGCGCTGTTTCTGCAGAACGGACAACTCTCGATCCCCAAGCCGCCACCCCCGGTCGAGGTTACGACCACCTGCTCGCATCGTGTGCAGATGCTCAGCCGCTCCAGGTCGATGGCTT
Organism: Actinomycetes bacterium; assembly: GCA_029263035.1. Classification (GTDB taxonomy): domain Bacteria; phylum Actinomycetota; class CADDZG01; order JAHWKV01; family JAHWKV01; genus JAJCYE01. The sequence continues at coordinate 5,880 of JAJCYF010000079.1, read as the reverse complement.
TGGCCTCATGATCCCGGCTTGAGCGAAGGCGCTCGATTAGGCGGCCCTGCGCGATGCTCTGGAGAACCTCGCCGTCCCTCCAGGTCAGATAGGTAGCGCGGTCGTTCGCCTGTCGCCGATGGACTGTGAAATCCTCCTCGATCTGGGAGTCGAGGAACCTCAAGTCAATTTCGCTGAGCAGGCGTTGCGACTCCAGCCTCCGTATCGAGCTGATGACGGTCGGAGACTCCGGATATCGGCCATAAAGCTGGCCAAGATGCTCCTGCTGTTTTTGAAGAGTCCAGAGGCGAAGGGTCTCCGTTGCCTCGCTCTCCTGATCGCTGACCTCGATCGGCTTGCTGATCGGTTCGCCGTCGCCGTTGGGATTTACTCTGCGCTCAAAGAAGCCGAACGCGGCCTTCTCAATCCGGCTCATGGGTGAGGTGGATGCCAACAGGATCCGCATTGCCTTTTGGGGCTCCTGTTCAAGCTCGTCCAGGTGGTTGGCGTACTCGTCGACCAGGTCCCGCTCCTGAATCTCTGATCGACGGGCATCCGGGTCGGCGGCCAAGCGCTGCTGGTGCTGGTGGCGCCTGAGAGCCAGGGCCCTTCTTTCCTCCTCTGCCTGAGCCCACCGCTCCCAGACAGGATGAAGCAGCTCGATCACAGTCAGGCCGTCGCGCCCGTAGGGATCCATCCATACCGGTTCGCTGAAAGCCGTCTCGGGAGTCGAGGCCTCGGAGCAGACAGCCAATATGGCCCGTTCCGGAGGGTTGAGCAGGCTTGATGGTTGCAGGTCCCGCTCAACCATCCGGCATTTGGCTTCGAAGAGCCTGAGAACCGCTTCGGCTCGTCGCCAGCTGGTGGTCACGAACAGCAAGGGCGGAACGAAAGGATGCCTGGCTCTCCACGCCTTCCGGCGGCCATACGCGGCGTAGGCCCGCAGCTTTCTGCCCAGACGAGGCAGGCTCATGGTTCCCATGTCCAGCTCGATGAAGGCCCGGTACTCGACCTCGGAGGATCCAAGGATCAAGGTCACATCCGGGACGATGGCCGTGGGGCGAGATCCCTCCAAGAATTCCTCCTTGGCCTCGATCTCTCTCAGCCAGGTGTGGATCGCCAGCCCGGAGGACTCACAAAGCTGCACCACCGCTCCGTAGATTCCGGTCAGCCCGGCGGCGTGGCGCAGGAAGAGCTGATTGGGCTCGTCCCGCTCGCCGCTTCTAGGAACTGGCTCCCCCCGGTGGTAGGAGTCGGCCAAGCGGGTGGGCCACCAGTGGAAGGCGGATCTGCCCCGCTCGACGTAGATGGAGCTTCTTCCGGCGATACCGAGACTGCGGAGTCTTTCCAGGCGATATCTAACCGTGCGCTCGGGAATTCCCACAAGCTTGTGAAACTGCTGAGTAGTAACGACCCGGTGTTCAGAGAGAAGATGAACAATCTCTTTATCAATATCGGAGAGCAGAGACAAAGACTCTGATCTGGAAAGAGATTTGAAATTGGAGAAGGTGGAGTTCCTGGAAGTACGCCTGTTCCCAGTTTGAGCAAAGGACGAACCCTCTTCAAATCGTTGAGAATCCAAAATACCTATCTAAGTGCGTAGGACTGTCGGTGGCGCACTGTATGAATCGCTCACGCAGCGCTCCCAGCGTCATTTGCGGAATTGGAGTTGCCGATATCGGGGGGAGCCAACGGCAAGGTTGCGGCAAGGCAGTGCCGATCTTGGGGCACCTCCGGCGGCTGATGGGCACCGTGAATACGGTGAATCTGTTGAATCATGGCGGCTAGAAGCCGCGCCGCGTCCTCGCGCTCGGCCGCGGTCATGTGAACCAGCTTGGGGGGCGTGAGTAGTGGCCGCTGCCCTCCCGCCGGTTCTTCGGATAGCTCATTTCTCGGTCCTTTCATCCACCTACAAAAGTCACTGAAAGGGCCGATTGTGAAACGCTCGAAGGCGATATTTCCAGGGCGTTACTTGTGCGACGCGGCCTAAGAGCAGAAGAGCGACGACCTTGCGACGTTTCCGCGACGCGAGTGGACTTGCCCAGGGAGTCGATTCCCACGGTAAGGCGTCGGTAACTTCGTACTGAATTGCTCGGGGAGGGATGTGGACTTAACTCCGGTTCGACGACATCCCGGATAGGGGGTGGAATCACCCCAGGTGTGGCGGCCCTCCCATCGATCTCCAGGAGACGGGAGGGGAAATGCCGGAGGACTTTCTCCTTTACGCTGTCCCGATTACAGAGAAGCGTGGCCGCAACTGAGGCACTCCAAAGTCTGCAGAGTTGAGAGCGCGCCACTCGAATTGGTAGCCGGCCTTGTGGAACTCACGATTTAGCGAGGAGCCGGAAATTTTCAATCCCACAACTATTGACAATGGCTCCACCGACCGCATCGGGGCGACTAGCTCGGAGAGCACCAATGGTGAGAACTCGCGTCATCGGCCTGAGTCCCATTGAGATTCCATGCCTGACCTAACGACGTTGCCCATTGCCACCCACCGAAATCATAGCCTCCGCGTAGATACACGGTGCAGGACGATCCGTTGTTCCAAACCGTGCTGACGTTGTTATCAAGGCTCGTGCTGTTACTGAACACGTCGTAGAAATAATCGGCGTCACTTCCCGTATAGAAAGCCTTTCCGCCTCCGTAATTATGATGCTGGTAAAGACACACGCGGCCGTAGTAACAATAGTCATGATCAGGAAACGACTGTGTCTCGTGGGCTGAACTACCAACGGCGGTAGTGAGAACAAGGGCGAGCACCACCCCTGTCAAGGATGCCTTGCGAGGAAGCGCCTTCATCGTACTGATCTCCTGTCGTGTATTTGGCCGAAACGTAAGGAATTTTCGGTCGCGCGGGAAACTTAAGAGACTGAGGCGTCGGCGGCAGCCTCTTCCTCTCGATCCAACTGAGCTGTCCAGGCGTCAATTACTGAGCGGTTGTTGGCAATGAGGTCGCTTTGGACTTCGATCTCGACAGAGTTCCAGACCTTCGCAAGGCCCGTCTGAATGTTGCACTGTGCATCCGTGGCCGGGATTGACCGCGTTTCTGACCGAGCCCAGGCATCCATCGCGTCCCTTGGCTCGGTAAAGCTCAGCCCCTTGCTTCCCATACAGGATGACCATTGATCCAAGGCTGCTTGAACTCGCGGATCGGTCTTGGCTGACTGGTAGGATTCGACCATGAAGGACTGTATCTGGCCTTCGAGCTGAGCTCGACTCTGCCGATCACCATAAATTGCACTTTGGGCCTGGTCGAGACATCCTCCATTAGACACGCCCGCGCCTGTGTCTGACAGGGCGGGAGGTTTCTGAGGACCCGAAAACGCATGTTGCCAGGCTGCTTGGGCATCTCCACTCAACTGGAGGTATGCCGGGTTCATGCCACCTTCAAAGCTCCGAAACCCGGAGTCTGGTCTTATCTCCCGGTATCCTGTATCGACGGCGCGGTCGCTGTTGAACAGACCGTAACGGACTCCAAGGTCCAGGGCAGGAATACCGAAATAGGGCACGGTAGCGTAATCGAAGCCTTTCGACTCCATGCAAGTGCTAAGGCGATCTTGAATGGCAGAATGCACAGACTCACTTCCGATGACCATCTGAGCCAGCGGTTCTAAAGGAAGGGAACGTATGCCCTGCGCTTCCGGGCGCAAGTCGCTCTGAGTTGGACTCACATCCGGACTGGCGGGCCCGCCCACTGCGATATTGATGTAAAAGACTACGAACAGCATGGCAGCGGAACATGCAGCAATGAGGTGCTTGGTAGCTCGAATTCGACGTCGTTTACCTCGCGCCGGTTTCTGCATTGATTTCCTCCATAACGGCGGTGGAGACCGCCCGGCAATCATGATGGCACCAGAAATAATGGAACGACCGACTTCCCCCTGAAGTCGTCGAGTTTGGTCAACTTGGCAAGTGCATTGGGAAATGCTTCCTGGGAGGGTAACCGGGTACCTTAGATTTTGTCAAGGAGGAAGGCGTGGTCCCGGACGTGGCAAATCGCATCTTGGGACGCCTCTTCAGAACGCTGGGTTCTGCGGACCTCCCAAATCCAAACCATTCCTTCACCCGGAAACCTAATTGTCTCCGCGCCGGGACGTGCAATCGACGAGGCCGCTCGACATACGGCGTGGGAATCTGCCTCCTGAGTGATGATCGGTTCTAGGCAAGGCTGAGCCCCGATCCGTTGAAGGTCCCGCGGTTCGCGCACCGTTCTTTCAAGACCACAATTACAGGGATGTTTCCCTCTTGGGTTCCCGGTTGGCCGGTTATACTAACGGTATGAAAACGGCTATCTCCGTTCCTGACCCACTTTTCAACCAAGCCGAAGAACTCGCCCGCCGGACGGGGAAATCGCGCAGCCAGGTTTACCAGGAAGCTTTGAGGGAGTATCTGCTCCGGCGAGATCTCGGGGCCGTCACAGAGGCGATGGACCGGGCTCTGGCCGAGATTGATCAGGTCGCCGACCCGTGGGTCTCGCAAGCAAGTCGTCAGGCGCTCGAGCGATCGGAGTGGTAGTAGCCCAGGGCGACATCTTCTGGGCATCGCTTCCCGACCCGGTCGGCTCTGGTCCGGGTCTGCGGCGGCCTGTAGTGGTAGTTCAGGGTGACGCCCTGAACGCAAGCGGCCTGGCGACGGTAGTCGTCGTTCCTCTCACGAGTAACCTCCGCTGGTCCGCCGCTCCGGGAAACGTACTTCTCAATCATCGTCAGACGGGTCTTCCAAAGGATTCTGTGGCCAATGTCACACAGATAGTCTCAATCGATCGAGCCATCATCTCGGATCACGTTGGACGTGTGTCGGGAGCCAAGCTCCAGCTGATCGTCGAAGGAATCGACATCGTCCTCGGCCGCGAGACACTCACCCCCTAGATACGAAGCAAGGCCCCCAGATCGTGACTCTTAAGTTTTCAAGAGACGACGTAATCGCGTTTCGCCTCGATGCTCACCACCTCACCGAGCGCCTGGGGGAGCATGGGCTGCTCGACGCGGCCGGACGCTGCGGCATCCAGAACAGCCCGCCGGGATCCGCGCTCCTCGCGCTGCACGCCCGGGTGCGGAATTTTACGCAGCAACAGATGGACGAAGCGGTCGCCGAAACCAAGAGCCTGCTGCAGAGCTGGAGCATGCGCGGCGCGCCGTTCTACTTCCCCACCTCCCAGGCAGCAGCGTTCGCTACCGGTGTGCTTCCGCCGACCGAGGAGGCGATGCGCCACTTCATCCTCGGGGTGGGACCGGCGGTGGACCAGCTGGGCATGAGCCTGACGGAGGCCGTCGAGATGGCGGGCGCCGAGGTCGGCGACGTGCTGGCCGGCCGCCGGCTCGCCATCGGCGAGCTGGGGGTCGAGATCGCCGAGCGGATCGCCCGCAAGCTTCCGAAGAACCAACATGACACCTGGGTAAAGGAAGGTCCCTACGCCGCCGGCCAGCCGCTCGGCGAGGCCGTCGTCCACTTCTGCCTCCGCATTCTCACGCTACAGGGGGTGGTCTGTTTTGCACCGCGCGCCGGCAATAGGGCGCGGTTCGTCCTGGTAAAGGAGTGGCTCGGCCGTTCGATCCCCGACATCGACCCGGCGGATGCTCGCGCGGATTTGCTTCGGCGCTACCTGCACGGCTACGGACCGTCCACCCGGGCGGAATTCGCCGCCTGGCTGGGGGTCCGCGCCGGTGACGCCGGATCCTGGTGGGGCCTGGTCGAAGATGAGCTGACGCAGGTCGATTTCGGGGGCCGGGCGTGGATTCTCACCGAGGATCTCGCAGTGCTGAAGTCGGCGCCGGCGCCCAAAGGGGTCCGGCTGCTCCCACCGCGTGATCCGTACACCCAGTTGCGCGACCGCGAGACGATCGTTGACGCCAGGCACCACCGCGGCGTGTGGAGGCCGTCCGGCGACCCGGGCACAGT
>JAJCYF010000078.1 GCA_029263035.1 Actinomycetes bacterium | reverse complement strand
CCATGAAACCGTTTCTGCTCCTGGCCACCCGGGAGGTCGACCTGGCGGCCGACGACGAGTACCGGGCGATGCGCCGCTTCGCCGGGCTGGAGGAGTCACAGCTGCGCCGGGTACGCCTGGAGCAGGGGCCGCTCGGGCCGGTGGACCTCGACGAACTCTCCGGCGAAATCATCGGCGGCGGGCCGTTCAACTCCTCCGACATTGAGAAGTCCGTGGTGCAGGTCCGCGTCGAAGCCGAGATCAGCGCCCTGCTCGATCAGATCGTCCCCCGGGACTTTCCCTTTCTCGGGGCCTGCTACGGCATCGGCACCCTGGGCACCCATCAGGGGGCCACCGTCGACCGGACCTACTCCGAGCCGGTCGGCGCTTCGGTGATCACCCTCACCGACCAGGGCCGGGCCGACCGCCTGTTCCGGGCGCTGCCCGACAGCTTCGAGGCGTTCCTCGGGCACAAGGAGGCGATCAATAAGCTCCCCGGGCACGCAGTGAACCTCGCCTCCTCCTCGGCCTGCCCGGTTCAGGCGTTCCGGGTCGGCGCCAACGTCTACGCCACCCAGTTCCACCCGGAGCTGGACGCCGACGGCATCGCCGTCCGGATCGACGTCTACAAGCACGCCGGCTACTTCGAGCCCCACGAAGCCGACGACCTAAAGGCCAGGGCCAGAAACAGCAATGTGGTCCACCCACCGGCGCTGCTCCGCCGGTTCGTCGAGCTGTTTGCGAGGGACTAAGGTGGACAAGAAGACCGATACCCGGGTCGCGATCGCCTTTGTCCTCGCCGGCATTGCCCTGACCGCACGGATTATCCGGCGCATCGTACAAAACCCCTAGCGCCGAACCGCTCCGCTGTGCGAACATACGTTCGATGGCACAGGAAGCCAACATCCTGCATGCCGACGCCGACTCGTTCTACGCCTCGGTCGAGCAGCGGGATCACCCGGAGTTGCGCGGCCGGCCGGTAATCGTGGGCGCCGGGGTGGTCCTCGCGGCCAGCTACGAGGCGAAGAAGTACGGGGTCTATACCCCTATGCCGGGGTGGAAAGCCCTCAAACTCTGCCCCCATGCGGTGGTCGTTCCGCCCCGGATGCACGCCTACAGCGCCGCCAGCAAAGCGCTGTTCGAGGTTTTCGACGACACCACGCCGTTCGTCGAGGGGCTTTCGATCGACGAAGCCTTCCTCAACGTCGGCGGGCTTCGGCGGATCTCCGGCACGCCCACGGAGATCGCCGAACGACTGCGCCGGGAGGTGCGGGAGCGGGTCGGAATCCCGGTCTCCGTCGGGGTGGCTTCCACCAAGTTCCTGGCGAAGGTAGCCAGCGCGGTCTCCAAGCCCGACGGCCTGCTGGTCGTCCCTGCGGGCGGCGAGCTTGAGTTCCTGCACCCGCTGCCGGTGGAGCGCCTCTGGGGCGTGGGCAAGGTGACGTCGGAGAAGCTGCGGGCCCGGGGCATCACCACCGTGAGGCAGGTGGCTCAGATGAGCGAGGCCTCGCTGGTCGAGATCCTCGGGCAAGCGTCGGGCCGGCACATCCACGCCCTCGCCCACAACCTCGACCCCCGGCCGGTGCAGGTTCGCCGGCACCGCCGGTCGATGGGGGCCCAGCGCGCCCTGGGGCGTCGGGGGCGGACGCCCGAGGAGCTGGACGCCGACCTGGTGGCTCTGGTCGACGGGCTCGGGCGCCGCCTACGGGCCGCCGGCCGGGTCTGCCGCACCGTGGTGCTCCGGCTGCGGTTCGACGACTTCACCCGCGCCACCCGGTCGCACACCATGCCCGAGGCGACCTCTCACACGCTCACCATCCTGACCACGGCCAGGGGCCTTTTGGCCGCCGCTACGCCGATGATAGAGAAGCGGGGCATCACCCTGATCGGGGTGTCATTGGGCAATTTGGACGCCCCGGATCAGGCGGCGCTACCGTTGAGTCCTCCCCGCAGCCATGCCATTGATGCTGCCGTGGACGGAGTCCGGGACAGGTTCGGTTCCAAGTCGATCACCCGGGGCGTCCTGCTGGACCGCAAGGAGGATCTGACGGTTCCCCTGCTGCCCGACTGAGTCCGGCCCGATCTAACGCGGCGGTTCAAGTTAGCGTTGATGGATGGAGCGACTATCCGAAAACAAGCCGACCGGCGGTCTGCGAGAGATCTCCCGCAGGACCTTTCTGGCGCTGTCGATCCGCAACTTCAGGCTGTTCTTCATTGGCCAGTCGATCTCCCAGATCGGCAACTGGCTGACGGCGGTAGCGGCGATCCTTTTGGTGCTCCATCAGACCAACAGCGGGCTCGCCGTGGGCATCATGACCGCCTGCCAGTTCGGGCCGATCCTGGTGCTCGGTCCGTGGGCCGGACTTCTGGCCGATCGCAGGGACAAGCGGATGATCCTTATGGTGAACCAGGCGCTCGAGATGGTCCAGTCGCTGGCGCTGGCGGCCCTGGCCTTCCTGCCGGTCACGCCTCTTCCCGCCTTCTACGCCGTTGCTCTGGCCGGGGGGATCATCTTCGCCATCGGTACGCCGGCCCGCCGGGCGTTCGTTGCCGAGCTGGTGCCGCCCGAGCAGATCCACAACGCGGTCACACTGCACAGCGCCCTCATGACCGGGTCCAGGGTGGTGGGCCCCGCCCTCGCCGGCGTTCTGATTACCACCGTGGGCTTCGGCTGGGCCTTCGTGGTGGACGCCGTCTCCTACCTTGCGGTCCTGGAGTGCCTTAGGAGGATGAAGCCCGAAGAACTCCGGCGTCCGCGGACCACCGGCCGGTCGAAAGGGCAGCTCCGGGCGGGAGTCGCCTACATCCGCAGCGTGCCGGAACTGCGGGTTCCGTTGATCATGATGACGGCCATAGGAACCCTGACCTTCAACTTCCCGGTCGTCCTGCCGCTGTTCATCCAGCAGGACCTGCACGGCGGTGACGTCGCCTACACGATGACCTACTCGGTCCTCAGCCTGGGCTCGCTTTTGGCCGCCCTCGCCGCGGCTCACCGCGGGACGGTGGACCTTCAGACGATAGTGCGGACCTCGGCGGTGTTCGGGCTGACGATGTTCGCTCTGGCGGCGGCTCCGAACCTGGCGGCCGCCCTGCCGGTCGCTCTGGCGCTCGGAGCGGCAAGCCTGATGTTCATGACCCTGTCCACCGCCCTGGTCCAATTGCGGGCCGACCCGGCCATGCGCGGCCGGGTGCTGGCGCTGCAATCGATGGTCTTCCTCGGCAGCACGCCGGTGGGCGGACCGGTGCTGGGAGCGATCTGCGACGCCTTCGGCGCCCGCAGCGGCCTGGTTGTGGGAGGCGCGGCGGCTTTGGCCGCCGCACTCTGGGGCTACACCCGTAGCGACCAGGCCGGCGGGCTCTCCGGCGAAGTTGGGCTGGATGTCGACCTGGCCGGCGCCGCCTGACGGCGAAAAACAGGCCATTCGGCCCCCAAAACGGGGTCCGAATGGCCCATGTATTTCCGGGCGACGGGCCCCAGAATGGAACTGCAGGGGAATTGGGGTTGGTAAGGGCCCCCGCAGTCGACCAGAGCAAGGAACGGCCGTGCTAGCCGCAACTGAGAATCGGATCCAGCCTTGAACCAGGCGTTCGAGACGCTGCAGACCATCGAGCTGCTGGCGTTCACTCTGCTCGGAGTCCTGGCGGTTAGGCATTGGCGCCGCCGGCCGAGCCCTGCGTCCGGGTGGCTCGCCGCAACCCTGGGCAGCTTCGCATTCGTTGCGATGATCAGTTCATTCTTTCCCGAGGAGATCGACACCCCCGCTACCTTGTGGGCGGCGAAGGGGCTATTTTCAATCCTCTGCCTGTTCCCTCACTTCCTCTACCGGTTCATGTCCACGTTCGTAAAGCCACCGCGCTGGCTCGATAGGGTCGCAGTAGCCCTCACGGCTTCGGCGTGTCTTGCCACTTTGATGTTGCCCTACTCCCCCCAACCCGGCGATCCGGTTCAGTGGTGGTTTTTCGGGTTCATCGGAGTGTTCCTGGCCAACTGGAGCGGGCTCTCGGTGGTGGTGGGGGTGCGCCTGTGGAGGGGCGGGAAGGGCCAACCCGGAGTGGCCCGCCGCAGGATGCGGACCCTCAGCATGGCTACGCTGGGGCTGGCTCTGGCTCTGTTGATCTCCGGAGTGTCGGCACCGGGGGGCGGCGATCCGACCCCCCTTTCGTTCGTCCTGCAGATTGCCGCCTTTGCAACCGCGCCGCTGTTCCTGCTCGGTTTTGCCCCGCCCCGGCTGGTTCGTATGGCGTGGCGGCGGGAAGAGGAGCTTGCGCTGCGTGCGGCCGAGCTCGAGTTGATGAAGGCGCTGGATCCCCAGCACATTGCCGACATCCTGTTGCCGAGCATGTGCGCGCTGGTCGGTGGGGAAGCCGCGGTGCTGCACGATATCCACGGCGAGGTTGTGGGCTCCTACCTCGCCCCGGCCGGCAAGTCCCCCACCCCGGACGGAGAGCGGCCCGACCGTGGATCCGCCCTGACCGTACCGCTTCGCTCCGGCGACATCGTCGTCCACGCCAGCCCGTTCACCCCGTTCTTCGGCAGCGAAGAAGCCCAGATCCTCCAATCGCTCGGAGTCCTCGCCGACCTGGCCCTGGCCAGAGCCGAACACTTCCAGGCGGAGCAGCGCAAGAACTCCTATCTGCTCATCCTCCAGCAGGTGACCGCCTCGGCGAACGCACCGGAAGGGACCCGCGAGGCCATCCAGGCGGCCCTGGACACTGTTTGCCGCGAAACCTGGTGGACCGCCGGGCACGCCTACATGATCAACGCCGACCCGAACCGAACCGAACCTACCCAGATCTGGCACCTGGAGGCATCCTCGGAGCTGTCCGAGGATTTTCGCTCTGCCAGTGGGCACTCGTCGCTCGTAACTGGCGAAGGAATTGCCGGCAAGGTTTTCTCCACCGGGGAGTCGTGGTGGGTCCCCGACCTCAAGCAGGAGCCCGCCTTTAGCCGGGCCGACCTCGTCACCGGAGGCGCAGCCGCGGTGGTCCCCATCAAGGTTGGAAGTGACGTGGTGGGAATCCTCGAGTTTTTCGCCGGCGAGCCCCACGAGCCGGACGACGAGTTCTTGAACGTCCTAACGCAGATCGGCGTCCAGTTGGGCCGTACGGTAGAGCGAGCCCGCAGCCAGGAGCAGCTGGCAAGGCGGGCCGAGGACCTGGCGCGGTCCAACGCAGACCTGGAGCAGTTCGCCTATGTGGCGTCTCACGACCTGCAGGAGCCGCTTCGAATGGTGAACAGCTACATGCAGCTGCTGTCGGAGCGGTACGAGAACCAACTGGACGAGACCGGCCAGCGCTACATCCACTACGCCGTCGACGGCGCCACCCGGATGCAGAGCCTGGTCCGGGACCTGCTCAGCTTCTCTCGGGTCGGCAGCCGCGGCCTGGAGTTGGTCCCAACCGACCTGAATCGGGTGGTCGGGCAGGCGCTTAACAACTTCGAGATGGCGATCAAGGAGTCTGGAGCGGTGGTGTCCTCCGACAACCTCCCGACGGTTAACGGGGACCCCGGCCAGTTGAGCCAGCTCCTTCAAAACCTGATCGGCAATGCGATCAAGTTCCACGGATCGACCCAGCCGGAGGTGCGAATCACCGCGGAACACCGGCCGGACGAGTGGCTGTTCGGCGTGACCGACAACGGCGTGGGTTTCGACGCCAAGTACGCCGAGCGGGTGTTTGTGATCTTCAAACGGCTGCACAGCAGGGAGGAGTACCCCGGCACCGGCATCGGGCTGGCGATCTGCAAGAAGATCGTCGAACGGCACGGCGGCCGCATCTGGGCAGAGTCCGAGATCGGGAAGGGAACCACAATATTCTTCACCCTTCCCCGGCCCGAGGAGGTGGCAGCGTGAATCCGTCATACCGACCCATAAACATCCTGCTGGTAGAGGACAACCCCGGCGACGTCGAGCTGACCGAGGATGCCCTTCGCAAATCGAAGGTCGCCACCAAGGTATCGGTGGTGACCGATGGGGAGGACGCCATGGACTACCTGCGACAGCAGAATGCCTACCATCAGGAGACCATGCCCGACCTGGTGCTCCTGGATCTCAACCTCCCGCGCAAGGACGGCATGGAGGTTCTGAGGGAGATGAAGGACGACCCGAACCTCAAGCACATCCCGGTGGTGGTGCTGACAACCTCCGAGGCGGAGCGGGATATCCTTGCCAGCTACGAGCTGGGCGCCAACTGCTTCATCAGCAAGCCGGTCGACCTGACCGAGTTCCGCAAGGTTGTGGAGTCGATCGACGACTTCTGGTTCACCATCGTCAAGCTCCCGGGCGGGTCGAGGATCCGGTGAGCGTGATGCGCGTCCTACTGGTCGAGGACAACCCGGGCGACGCCGAGCTCATCGGCATCTCCCTGGAGCGGGCCGGCGAATTTGAGATGGAGGTGCGCGGACGCCTTTCCGACGCGCTGGAGCGCCTATCCCAAAACGGCATCGACCTGGTGCTGCTGGACCTCGGGCTTCCCGACTCAGAGGGTCTTGAGACCTTCCTGCGGGTGAACGAGCAGGTTCCCCATCTGCCGATCGTCGTCCTGACCGGCTCCGAGGACGACACCCTGGCCCTGCAGGCGGTGCGCGAGGGGGCACAGGACTACCTGGTGAAGGGCGTCTCCTCCTCC
>JAJCYF010000077.1 GCA_029263035.1 Actinomycetes bacterium | reverse complement strand
CAGGCGGAGGTAACTAAACCTGCGGTCTCAGCAGCAGCTCTCTGGGCTCGGGCTCCAGGTAGGTCTGCTGGTTGAAGTGCGGGTTCTGCTGAACCCGCACGTAGTGCCGCAGCAGCGAGAGCGGCACCGCGAGGGGGACGTTGCCCTGGCGGTAGTCCTGCAGGGATCGGGCCAGTTCCTTTTGAACGGCCGGAGCGACGTCTTTTTTGACTCCCTCGAAAACAGTCTTGAGAACGCTGAAGTGCCCGGACCCGGTGGCGGGGACCTTGAGGGCCTCCATCATCGCCGCCAGGTAGCGTTCGCCCAGCTCCTCGTAGGAGAGGTCCTTCGCCTCCTTGAAGGTCCCGGCCACCTCGGCGTGCAGTCCGGGCCGGTGGGCGTCCAGCTGCAGCTTGACCTGGGCATGGGACATGACCAGCTGGCCGACGCTGCGCTGGCTGGTGAAAAACTTCTGCTGCCGGTCGTAGGCAAAAACCCGCTCGACGAAGTTCTGTCGGGCGAAGGGGTCGGCCAGCTCGGTCTCCTCCGCCGTGGGGAGGGCGGGGAAGCGCTCCGCAATCGCCCTGGCAAACAATCCGGGCTCCGGCTCGGCGCCCTCGACCTCGACCTGCCGGCCGCAGCTGGGCGACCCGCTCTTCAGGATGAAGCCCCGAAGGCTCAATCCGTCCAGGTCCTCAAGCTTGCGAACGGTAAACCGGTTCAGGGCGTCGGTGTGGTCGACGCCCGTCTCGACCCCCACCATCCGGGTCGCCGACTCGCCGGCATGAAGCTCGACCGGCTCCCGCGGCACCCCCAAGCCGGCCTCGACCTCCGGGCAGACCGGCACCCAGGAGAACACCTGGCCCAGTAGATCCACAATCAAACTGTTGCGCTTGTGGCCGCCGTCGTAACGCACCTGCTCGCCGAGCAGGCACTGGGATATCCCTATCTTCAAACTGTCGTCACTGGACACCCGGACAGGTTATCGGAATCCCGGGCGTTCAGGTGACCCCGGACGCCATCCGGCGTATCGTTAAAGGGAACCAACAAACCCCTAGGAGGCGGCTATGGCTCAGCAGTGCGGTCACGAAGGATGCAAGTGCGAAGCCCGCGAAGACGGGTACTGCAGCGACTACTGCCAAAAGCACGGTTCCCACGAAGGTCACGTGGCGCACGACTGCGGCTGCGGGCACGAGGGCTGCCACTAGCGGCAGACCGGCGAGCCAGGCCCCGGTCTCCGCTTGACCGAACCCTCCCCCGGCCGCACGGTCCTCGGCCTTGCCGAGATCGTGCTGTGGACGCGCGACATGGACGCCACGATGCGCTTCTACCGGGACCTGTTCGGGCTGGAGCTGATCTCCGAACCGGACTTCCGGGTCAAGTTCCTGAGCGCCGGGGAAGGGGCCGGCGGCATACCCCAGATGATCGTCCTGTTCCCGCAGGCCCACGACGCGGCCCCCTTTCCCCGGGACAAGCCCTCCCGGGTGCTGCACCACCTGGCGTTCGCCGTAAATCCGGATCGTTATGAGGAGCTGGGAGAGATCTGCCGCACCTACGGCCTGGAGGTGCGTGAGGGGGTGCACCCGGTGCTAAAAGACGTAAGAACCTTCTACGTGGACGATCCCGAGGGCAACGAGGTGGAGGTGATCGCCCATTCCCGATGACACCGCCGGCGGACCGGTTCCCATGTTCGAGGACTGGGAGTTGGAGCGCACCGAACGCACCCTCGGTGTCCTGACCACCAACGGCAGGGACGGTTTTCCCCACGCGGCGCCGGTCGGGGTGAGGTGGGAGGACGGGGCGCTTCGATTCGAGACCGACTCCGACGCCGCCAAGATGCGCAATCTGGAAGCCGACCCACGAGTGTCGATCCTGGTGTTCGGCAAACCCAAGTGGGGGGTTCTCATCTCCGGGACGGCCGAGATCATCTCCAGGGGGACCGGCTCCGAGCAGTCGCAGATCCGGGTGCGCCCCGAACGTAAGGTCTCCTGGAGGCGCAAGGAGGATTAGGTGCCCGCATCCGTCCAGAAATGGAGCCCCGGACGGCAAATGCCCTTGACCGCCTGAGTAGAAGTTTTAGGCTAGGGCCAGTTCGCCTGAGTCCAGAGGAGCGCTGGGCGGACGCACCGGCCGAGCGCCGGGGGAGGCGGCTTTGGCAGGCACTTCAACGATTGGTTTTCTGGAGCAGTACGACGCGGCGGATGACCAGACCAAGGTCGGACTGGCGCTCAAGTGGATCCGAACCGACTGGCGGCCGTTTTTCAAGGAGCTGCGGGAGAGCCGGCCGATCCTCAGGACTCCCAACTTCACCTTCGTGACCCGGTTTGCGGACGTAACCGAGGTTCTGTCCCGGGAGAAGGTCTTCACCGTCCTGCCCTACCAGCCCCGCATGGATCCGGTGGTCGGACCGTTCATGCTCGCCCGGGACGCCACCCCGATCAACTGGCGGGAGAAGGGCATCATGCAGGCGGTGCTGCAGCCCGAGGACCTACCGCAAGTCCGGCAGATGGCCGGACGGCTGGCCGACGAGGCCCTGGACGCGGCGGCCGCAGCGGGCCGGATCGAGGCCATCGGCAGCCTGTGCCGCTTCGTTCCCATCCGTATCGTCGGCGAGTACTTCGGATTTCCTGGTCCCGACCTGACCAGCATGTACCGCTGGTCGAAAACCACCCAGACCAACATGTTCAAGAACCTGCTGAACGACCCGGCCATCCATGAAGCTGCAGTTCAGACCGGCCGGGAGATGCACGAGTACCTCACCGGGTTGCTGGCTGAGAAGCGTGCCGAGCTCGCCGGCCGCAACGGCGGTGCCCCGCAGGACGTCTTCAGCCGGCTGCTCCGCACCGAGTTCCCCGCAGAAATCGGGTTCGACGATGAGCGGCTGCTCTCCAACATCATGGGGCTGCTGGTGGGGACCGGGGAGACCAGCTCCCAGGCCATCGCCCAGTCGCTCGAACAGATCCTGCTTAGGCCGGACTTGCACGAGCGGGCGGTCGATGCGGCCGGAGCCGACGACCCCGCCGCCTTCGACGAATACGTCTGGGAGGGGCTGCGCCTCAACCCGATCAACCCGCTGATCTTTCGCCTCTCGGTAGAGGACTACACCGTGGCCGCCGGGACCGAGCGGGAAACCCTGATTCCCGCCGGGACCCTGGTGTTCGCCTGCACCTCGTCCGCCGGGTTCGACACGGATGTGCTGGAGGACCCGGAGACCTTCACAACCGGCCGGCCGGCATATCTGAGCCTGCACTTCGGGTACGGCCACCACACCTGCCTCGGGCGGTACGTCGCCTCGGTGCTGGTGCCGGAGGTGGTCAGGCGGGTCCTGCTCCGGCCGAACGTCCATCTTCTTCCGGCGCCGGAGGGAAAGATCGATTTCCAGGGCGGCCCGTTCCCGGAGAGATTCTGGTTCGGGTTCGGCCGGGAACCGGCAGTTGTGCCGGGGGGCGAGGGCTGATGGCGCAAAGTCCCGATTCGGGCGGCAGAGATACCAGCAGGGACGGACCCGGCAACGTCCGGGAGTTCAAGATGCTCACCAGCTACGGGCCGGTGTGGAAGTTGATTCAAATGCAGCCGGGGCTCGACCGGATAGTGAACGGCAAGCTGATCGACAGAGCCTCGTCGAAGATGCCCTACCGCCCCAACCCCAACAGCACGTTTTCTGCGTACACCTCGTGGGCCGCCCTGACCGACCGCACCTACTGGAGCCGGCACCTGCCGGCGCCGGAGGAGGTACCAACCGACCTCCCGGACCCGGAGGAGGTCGCAAAGCTGTTCGTTCGGGAGGAGGGAAAGTTCGAGGCCTCCGACAAGTCCACGGTGCTCTTCTCCTACTTTGCGCAGTGGTTCACGGACGGCTTCCTGCGCAGCGACCGGGCCGACCCCCCCTATTATAACAAGAACGACTCCAACCACGAGATAGACCTGATGCAGATATACGGGCTGACCAGAGAGGTCACCGAACAACTGAGGCAGCACGACGGGGGGCTGCTCAAGTTCCAGATGATCAACGGGGAGGAATACCCGCCCTACGCCTACGACGCCGGCGGAAACAAAAAGCCCGAGTTCTCCAGGGTCCCCGACGCCCCCACCAAGCTGCGGCCCGACTTCTCGCCGGAAGAGCTGTCGAAGTTCTTCGCAGTGGGCAGCGACACCGCCAACCTCCAGCTCGGCTTCGTCCTGATGAACGTGCTGTTCTTCCGGGAGCACAACCGGGTGGCGCGAGTGCTGGCCGGGAAGTACCCGGGCTGGGACGACGACCGGCTGTTCGAGACCGCCCGCAACGTCCTGATCGTGCTGCTGATCAAGATCGTGGTGGAGGAATACATCAACCACATCACCCCGTACCACTTCGGTTTTCGCGCCAACCCGGCCAGCTTCAAGAACCCGCCCTGGTACCGCCCGAACTGGATGTCGGTGGAGTTCAACCTGGTCTACCGGTGGCATCCACTGGTCCCCGACTCCTACCGGATAGCCGGCGAGGACGTCGCCATCGCCGACACCCTCTACGAAACCGAGTCTCTGACCGCCAACGGCCTGGGGCAGCTTTTCGAGGATGCCTCCAACCAGGCGGCAGGGCGGATAGGCCTGTTCAACACCCCATCCGTGCTGGGACCGGTGCAGGCGTGGAGCGTCGAGAAGGGCCGGGCGGTTGCGCTGGCCGGCTACAACGATTACCGGGAGCTCTGCGGCTACCCCAGGGTGACCGCCTTCAACCAGATCTCGGGGGACCCCCGGGTGCAGAAGGGGCTGGAGCAGCTCTACGGCACGGTGGACCGGATCGAGTTCTTCACCGGCCTGTATTCCGAGGACCTCCGCCCCAACTCGGTGCTGCCCTCGCTGATCGGCCGCATGGTGGGCATCGACGCCTTCTCGCAGGCTTTTACCAACCCGCTGCTCGCTCCGAGAATATTCACCGAAAAGACCTTCTCGCCTGCCGGGATGCAGGTCATCCAAACCACCAACACCCTGTCCGACATCCTCCATCGAAACATTCCCGACCCCAACAAACGGTTTGTTGGAATGACCAGAAGGGATTGGAAACGACGCCGCGGGTAGCCGGCGGCGGCCACGATTGGATCTACGTCTGGGGGGGAATCCCTAGATGCCTGCAGTTTTCGGGCTAGAAAAAAAGGCGAAGGAGTCACGAAATGATGCAGATCATCGGATTGTTGATTGTTGGACTGATCATCGGGGCACTTGCCCGGCTGATCAAGCCGGGTAAGCAGACGCTGGGTATCGCAATGACCATGCTCCTCGGAGTGGTCGGTGCGCTGATCGGGGGGTGGATTGCCAGCCTGCTGGGGACCGGCGGCATTACCGAGCTGAACTTCATCGGATTTATCATCGCCGTGGTCGCTGCGGTGCTGTTGATCGGTGTCGCCGAGGGGACTATGGGTTCCCGGCGCCGAGTCTAGAATCAAGATGAGCAACCGCCCGCCCGAGCCCGGCTCGGGCGGGCGGTACTACATCGGGAGCCGGCCGGACCAGGAGGGGACGCATGGGGAAGGAATTCGAGGTTTCCGTGCCTCACGGACTCTCGCAGGAGGATGCGCTCAAGCGGATCATATCCCTGGTTGAGGAGCTCAAAACCAGATTCGGCGGCCAGGTGACCGAGATCCATGAAAAGTGGACCGACAACTCCTGCGACTTCAGCATGAAGCTCAAGATGTTCCGGCTGGCGGGAAGCATCGTGGTGGAGCCCAAGGTGGTGGTGATTCGAGGGACGATGCCGCTGGGTACCGGACGCTACGAGGGAAAAGCCAAAAGCCTCATCCAGGACCAGGCCCAAAAGCTTCTGTCCTAGCTGGCCTCCTCCTCCATGCCTTTGGCCATCAGGTAGCCCCGGGCCCTTTCGGTCAACGGGTACCGGTTCACCAGCGCCCAGAACTCCTTTGAGTGGTTGGGCTGCTCCAGGTGGGCAAGCTCGTGGACCAGGACGTAGTCCCGCACCCAGCGGGGCATCTCCGCAAGCACCGAAGAGATGCGGATGGTCCCCTCCCCCGGCGAGCACGATCCGTAGCGGCTGTTCTGGTTGGTCACGTACTTGAGCGACGCCCACCTCAGGCGGCCCTCGAAATACAGCCGGTTCAGCTCCGCCGCCCGCCTCTGCAGGTCACCTTCGGTGTTCAGCCGGCTGCGCAGGCGCCGGGCCTCGAAACGCTCGAGCATGGTCTGTACCCACCGCTCCTCCTCTGTCTTCGACATCCGGGCGGGAAGGTAGACCACCAGCTTGCCGTCGCGGAGCCGGGCCGACACCGTACGGTGCCGCCGCTCGGAGCGGCGGACCTCGATCTCCGGAGCAAATTCTTCCGACAGGGCCACCGGAGCATGGTCCTGGACGCCGTCCAGGGGCAGAGGGGTCTGCTCGGCAGGGGTCATAGGCACGCTTGGGTTGTCATACCCGGAATTCTAGGAGCCGGGTATGACATTTAGCCTAAGTCTTCGGGAATCCGGGATCAGTTTCTCGGCTGCCCGTAGGGTGCGTCGTGCTGGTTCTTCTGGTTCGGCTGGGACTATGACCGGAGCAGGACTTCCTGACTCCTAGACTTTGATCGTCGA
>JAJCYF010000076.1 GCA_029263035.1 Actinomycetes bacterium | reverse complement strand
ACACTGCAGGGCGTAGTCGATGGAGATCTCCATCCCCAGGGTTTTGGCCTCCTCAACCAGCGCGGCGAAGTCCTCGAAGGTGCCCAGGCCGGGGTCGATGGCGGTGTGGCCCCCCTCTGCCGAACCGATGGCCCACGGGCTGCCCACGTCGCCGGGCTCCGGGGTGGTGGTGTTGTTCTTCCCTTTGCGGTCGGTTACTCCGATCGGGTGGATGGGCGGCAGGTAGACAACGTCGAACCCCATGTCGGCCAGGGCGGCGAGGCGCTTGGTGGTGCCCTCGAATCCGCCGTAGGAGCGGGGGAAAAGTTCGTACCATGCGCTGAACAGGGCCCGCGGGCGATCGACCCACAGGGGCATCGACGCCGAGGAGCTCAGGTCCCGCTTTACCGGGGCAGCCTGCAGGGCCGGCAGTACCTCCTCGGCCTCCATCGCGGCAAGGCGGGCCTCGACCGGCAGGTACTTGTTGCGCAGCAGTTCGGCGGCCTCATCGAAAGGGCCGCGGCTTTTGCCCTTTACCTTGGAGGCGGCCTGCTCAACCAGGAGGGCGCCCTCCTCCAGCTCGACGCTGATGTCCTGGCCGGCCCCATGCTTCAGCAGGGCACCCTTGCGCCAGGTGGCGTAGGTGTCGGACCAGGCCTGGACCACGAACTCGTGCAGCCCCACCTCGCCGGCGGAGATTGCGGCCTCCCATCGGTGGTTGGGCAGCTGGACCATGGGGGCCGTCTGCCACTCCTTGGTTCCCTTGGCCCGCCAGACAACCTGGGCCGCCAGAAGGTCGTGGCCGTCACGGAAAATGTCGGCGGAAACGGTTACCTGCTGGCCGGTTACGGCCTTGGCCGGAAAGCCCTCGGGCGTGCGCGGCCGGACATTTTCGATGGCAATGGGATTGATCACCCTTCATTCCTACCACCTATGTCCGGTGCCGATACATCTTTGTCCGGATTCCGACAGCAGCCCTTGAAAACCACAACTATGCGGAGTACTCTGCTTTCCACAGTAGTCTTTAAACGGGAAGAGAGGGTTCATGGACGTAAGTCAACTCCTGAAGGGAGTCCTCGACGTCGCCGTTCTGGCGGTGGTCAAAGACGAGGACGGGTACGGGTACGACGTTCTGCGCCGGCTTCGGGCGGCCGGGTTTGACGAGATCGGCGACGCATCGGTCTACGGCACCCTGCGCCGCCTCTACCTGAACGGATCCCTCACCTCCTACGTGGTCCCCAGCGACGAGGGACCGCACCGCAAGTACTACGCCATCAACGACGCCGGGCGCACCGTCCTGGAGGAGTCCATCAAGACCTGGCGCGGCTTCGCCGACTCCATCGATCAAGTTCTAAAGCTCAACAGGGAGGTGGCCGCATGACCACTACAACCACCACCGCAGAATCCGATGCCTACCTGGCTGCGGTCAAAGAGCAGCTGAGCGACCTCCCCGAGGAGGAGCGGACCGACCTTTTGGAGGACCTGGCGCAGCACCTCGCCGAGATCTCGGCCAACCGCGAAGCGGACGAGCCGGACCTCACCACGCTGCTCGGCGCACCCGAGCAGTACGCAGCCGAGCTGCGGGCGGCCGCCGACCTCCCGCCCCGGACCGCTCCGGTGGTCACCAAGGAATCGTTCGTTGCCCGCCTCGGCCGGTCGGGCCCGGCAAGGCTGTCGCAGAAACTGTGGCGCAAGCCGTACGTCGTGCAGGTCCGGGACTTCGTTCCACAGCTCCGGCCGGCGTGGTGGGTCCTGCGCGGCTATCTGGTCATTGCCCTGCCGGCTTTCGCGGCCCCCAACTCAACCGACGACTTCCCGGTTCCGGCGGTCGGAGGCAGCAACTTCCTCGGTTTTTGGTTTGTGGTCGCTGCGGTTGTCGCCTCGGTGTGGCTGGGCAAGCATCCGGGCGGCAAGTGGCGGCGGCGGCTGATCATCGGGGCCAACGCCGTCCTTGTGATGTTCACGGTGGGGTTGGTCTCCGAGGTCGACTACCGGATGACCGGCGGGCCGGCATTCGTGAGCGCACCTGCCGTCCCCAACTACGAGCTCAACTCTCCCCACGGCCCGGTCACCAACATCTTTCCCTACGCGCCGGATGGGACGCCGTTGAAAGGGATACTGCTCTACGACCAGGACGGCCGTCCCCTGCGAAGCGAGATGCAGCACTGGTGGGCCGACGGCTGCGAACGGGCGCTTAGCTTCCCCCAGGCGGCGGACGGCGTGGGGGTGGAGCACTCCTATCCCAAGAGCTACCTGCTGACCGGGGCCAACGGTGCGCTGGCCTGCAACTCGCAGAGTCACACCCCTGGGGTCCCGATACCCACCTTCAGCCCGGATCCGGCTCCGGAGGCCCCATCGCCGCCGGACCAGCCGGAAGGGGTAGCCCCGCCGGCGCCGCCGGAGGAGGTCGCGCCGCCGGGGTTGCCCCAGCCGTAGCCGAATCGGGTAGGGGCCAGGGTTGACCTGGCCCCTCCCACACCACCTAGCATGCGGGTCCGCACTAGGCGATTCGCCAAACATGCCTAACACGGCCGTAGGACTCCTTGAACCCGACAAGGCCGATGTTGCTCCAGTAGGCGTTGGGCATGGCTCTTTGTAGGGGCGCTGATCCCGCAATGCGCCAGCTCCCCCGGCGGCTGTTGGCCCACTCGTAAGCTTGCTGGCTTGGGATACCCAGGGCCCGCAGGTTTCGAGCACGGTTCCCGGGACGCTTCCACTGCTTCCAGCTCACCTGCCTTAACCGCCGCCTCAGCCGCTCGTCGCACTCGTCGAACACCGACGAAGTGTCGGCCAGTGCGAAGTAGGCGCACCATCCCCGGATGAAGCGGTTGAGGACGGTGATCCGCTCGTTCATCGAGATTCCCCAGGTTCGGGAGGTGAGGTTCCGGATCTTGACCAGCATGGCCTCGCGGGCCTTGGGGTCGATCCGGATGTCCACCTTGCCCTTGCGCCTCAGAAAGCCAAAGCCGAGCAGTCCCCGCTTGGTCGCCGGGGCGATCCCCGACTTGTCACGGTTGACCTTTAGCTTTAGCCGCTTCTCGATGAACTCGGTGAGGCTAAGCCGTACCCTTTCCGCCGCTCGTTCGCTTTTGACGTAAACCCGAAGGTCGTCGGCGTAGCGGACGAAGCGGTGTCCCCGGCGCTCAATCTCTTTGTCTAAGTCGTCGAGCATGATGTTGGCCAGCAAAGGAGATAGGGGTGACCCCTGGGGGGTTCCCACCTCCGCCTCAACCTTCACACCCTCGGCCATGACCCCGGCCTCGAGGTAGCGTCGGATGAGCCTGAGCACCGGTTTGTCTGCGACCTTGCGCGCCACTCGTGCCATCAAGGCGTCGTGGTTTACCCGGTCGAAGAACCGGTCGAGGTCGATGTCGACTACCCAGCCGTTTCCCTCCTCGACGTAGCGCTGGGCGGCTTTGACCGCCATGTGGGCGCTGCGTTTTGGACGGAATCCAAAACTGGACTCCGAGAACAGCGGGTCGAAGACCTCGACCAGCACCTGGAGCAGCGCCTGTTGGATCAGGCGGTCCAGTACGGTCGGCACCCCCAGTTGCCTTGTTCCGCCGTCCGGCTTGGGGATCTCAACCCGGCGGACGGGAGCGGGGCGGTAGGTGCCCTCATCGAGGCTTTTGCGGGTAGTCGGCCAGATGGTGTCGAAGTCGCTTGCAAGCTGTTTGACTTCGATCCCGTCAACGCCGGGTGCTCCCCGGTTAGCCACGACTCGATGCAGCGCCCTTTGCAGGTTGGCTGTGGAGAACGCTTTGTCCCACAGCCCGGTTGCTTTGGGCGGGCGAAGGTTGGTTTCGACTTGTGCCGACGAGGGCGTCCGCTCTTGGACAGGCTTTTCCGGATTCACCGGTTGGGCGCCGTCCAAGGCCCACAGTGTGAGTTGGCTGCGGTCATTGCTCTCGGTCACGAACTTGCCGTCGTCCCCTTCAGTTTGACGTTCGGTCCTTCCCGGCCTTGGTGTTCATCCCGCCGGTACTATGACCTCTGCTGACTTCTGCCGGGTCCACCTCATCCTCTCGGATGGAGCGGTCGGAGCGGATGCTTTTACCTAGCGCCGACACCCCGCCAGATCTCCCCGGATAAGAACTGTCACTTTCCCCCTAGCCCTGCCACATTTACGTGCGCACCTTTGGTGATGACGGGCTTCACCGTGTCGTGCCGGCTCGCCCGGGTCGCCCCGCCTCAGATGTGGTTCGTGTCCCTCAGGTCAGGGATTTGCCTACGGGCTTCCTTCCCACCCCGCCTCACGGCGACGCGGTTGCCTTTGGCTAGAGTTGGCATCACCTCCTCCACGCAGGACTTTCACCTGCAAGTGACATCCCATGCCGGGCGTACACGCCAAAAGGGCCCCTCGCAAGAGGGGCCCTTTTTCATGAAATCTTCTCTAGGTCTCCGTCGGGATGCTGTTGGCGATCTCCTCGCCGGACGGATCCGGAATGGTGACGTTGGTGTCACGCTTGGCGGTACCCTCGGCGCCCGGGCGGTTCTCGCCGGCGCTGCCGGGACGGTCGCCGCCGGTCAACTGCGAAGCATCGGTGGGCTGGCCTGGGTTCTCGTCGAAATCCATATCTCACCCTCCTCAAAGTTGAGCTGGCTCGTACTCACCAAAAGACCTACCCATGCCCGCATCTCTGAAACCGTACCCAGGAACTAAATGGCAGGAAGCCCCGGAATCCTTCCCGGGGCTTCCCTGGTTACCGATAGGTTCTGGGGGAGGTCAGAACTTCTCGGGGAACTTGCGGATGGTTGCCTCGGCCAGCACGTTGGCGGTGCCGCTCATGTGGTGGGCGGCCTCCCGAAGTGCGGTTGCAGCACCGGCGGCGTCCTTGGCCTTCTGCGCATCGATCACCGCGATCAGGGTGGTGGCGTGGCCGGTGATCGCCTCCTCGACTGCTGCAGCCGGAAGGTTCTCGTTGACCTGGTTCATGGTCTCGCCGAAGGTCTTGGCGTAGGCCACCAGGTCGGCGACCGCCTCGTCCTTGGCAGCGTCGTCGTCCGCAGCAACTGCCTGGGTGTAGGCGACGAAGCCGGGGATGTGTCCCTCGCTCCTCCACAGGCCATCGAATGCGGTGCCGACTTCGCTGCCGTAGACCGAGCCGATGGCGCCGACGAGGTCCGCTGTGTTGCTGGCGGCCGGGCCGTTGAGCGAGAACGCTGCGGCGTCGAACTGAGACTGGCGTCCGCCGAGTGCGGCGCCGGTGGCGCTGGCCGCCAGCAGGACGTGCTCCTGGAGCAGCGACGTCATACCGGCCCTGAGGTCGGAGGCGGCGTCGGTGGGGTTGCCCTCGAACTCGTCCGGGAACTTGGCCACGGTAGCGCCGGCCAGGGTCGCTGCGAACTCGTCCATGTGGTGGTAGGCCCGGCGCAGGTTGTTGTAGACCGCGGACTGGTTGCCGGCCTTCTGGGCGTCGATCACTGCGATCAGGGTAGTTGCGTGCGCCACGATGCCCTCTTCAACCGCCGCTGCGGGCAGGTTGTCGTTGACCTGGTTCATGGTTTCACCGAAGGTCTTGGCGTAGGAGGTGAGGCGGGCCACTGCGGCGTCTTTACCTGCCGTGTCGTCCTCCGCGGCTGCCTGGGTGTAGGCGACGAAGGCGTTGATGTGGTCCTCGCTCCTCCACAGGCCGTCGAATGCGTCGCCGACCTCGTCGCCGTAGGCGGAACGAACGGCGGCCACGATGTCCGCGCTGTTGCTGTCGGTCGGTCCGTTCAGTGCGGCGGCCCAGGCGTTGAACCCGGCGGTGTCACCCCGAAGTGCGGAGCCGGTGGCGAGGGCGGCCAGGTAGACGTGTTCACCCAGAAGGGCGGTGAAGCCGGATCGAAGGTCGGCAGCGGCGGTGTCTGCGGTGGGGACGGCGTCCTCGGCTACGGCCTCCGCATCGTCGCCGGCGTTGCTGCAGGCGCTGCCCAGCAAGGCGACCGTCAGCAGCATCGCCAGCAGGCTCAAAATCTTTCTCTTTGCCATTTCAATACTCCTATTCATTGCTACCGGTCAGGGGAGACATCGATCAGTTAGGCGCCGGCTCTCACCTCCCCCGTCATGGTGGCCGGGTGGATCTCACAGAAGTACGGGTAGACGCCGGCCTCGGCGAACGAGAATTTGAACGTCTGACCGGTGGCCAAGCGCCCGGACGCGAACTTGCCGTCGGCATTGCCGGTTACTCCCCCGCCGTCGGGTGCGACGGTGCCGGAGGTCACGGTGTGGAACCCGGCGTCGTTCTGGGTCCAGGTGACCTCGGTGCCGGGGGCCACCTCCAAAAGCTCGGGCCGGAACTGGATGAGCCGCATCTCAACCGCTGCACCGGAGCCGGCGGAGTGGCCGTCATGCGTGCCGGTGGCCGGCGCCGCCGGGGCGGTTTCGGTGGCTTCGGCGGCCGGGGCAGCCTGGTCCGATCCCCCGCAGGCGGCCAGGGTCAAAGCGGCGGCAGCGGCTACAAGGACCATCGTGAAGCGGGGAAACCTGCGACTTTGAGCTTTCACGGCTACCTCCTCGAATTACCTTCAAGGGGTATACGGAGCAGCCGGGATTTCGGATTGGCGCGGGGGCTTCAGGTCCCACGGCGCGGCGTAACACAGTGTTTTCTTGCTTGCCCAGGCATGCGGGCTGGTACAGTCCTGTTCGTGAGTCCTAAGGCGCTGCGAAGCTTCACGGTCCGCGCGCGCCTCCCCGAGGCGCTCGCCCCCCTGGAAGAGATCGCGATGAATCTACGTTGGTCGTGGGACAACCGCGCCCGGGATCTTTTCCGCTGGGTGGACCCCAACGCCTGGGAGGCCACCGGCGGCGACCCGCTCAAAGTGTTGGGCACCGTCAGCCGCAGCCGCTTCGACGACCTGGTCCAGGACCGCTCGTTCATGGAGTTCATGCGGGAGGTCCACGTGGAGTTCCGCAACTACATCGAATCGGATCGCTGGTTCCAAAACCGCAAGAGCCCGCTGCGCTCCGTCGCATACTTTTCGCCCGAGTTCGGCCTGACCGAGACCCTGCCCCAGTACTCCGGGGGTCTGGGGGTCCTGGCCGGCGACCACCTCAAGGCGGCCAGCGGCCTGGGCATCCCCATCATCGGAGTAGGACTGTTCTACCGGGAGGGCTACTTCCGCCAGGAGCTGAACGCCGACGGACAGCAGCAGGAGCGCTACCTGCAGCTCGACCCCCACGGCATGGCCCTGACCCGGATGAATCCCGAAATCGAGGTCAGCCTGGCCGGGGTGCCGCTCAAAGCCCAGATCTGGAAGGCGTGCGTCGGGCGGGTCACCCTCTACATGCTCGACTCCGACGTCGACGGCAACGATCCCCACCTTCGCCTGGTCACCGACCGCCTGTACGGCGGCGACGAGGAGCACCGGATGGCGCAGGAGATCCTTCTGGGTGTCGGCGGGATACGGGCATTGGAGGCGGTGGGCGAAGATCCCCAGGTCTTCCACATGAACGAGGGCCACGCCGGCTTTTTGAGCCTGGAGCGCATCCGCAAGTTCATGGTGGAGAAAAAGCTCACCTTTGCCGAGGCGGTAGAGGCCAACCGGGCCGCCACCGGGTTCACCACCCACACCCCGGTTGCCGCCGGCATCGACCGCTTCCCCCGGGCGCTCATGGAGCGCTACTTCAAGACCTGGGCCGAGGACTGCGGCATCACCTTCGACGAGTTCATGGCCATCGGCCAGGAGCCCGGCGTCGACCCGTCGACCGTCTTCAACATGGCGATCATGTCGCTGAGACTCTCCTCCCGGGCCAACTCGGTTTCGGCCCTGCACGGCCAGGTGAGCCGCCAGATCTTCCACAACCTGTGGCCTCAGCTTCCGGTCGAGGAGGTCCCCATCGGTCACGTCACCAACGGGGTGCACGCCAAGAGCTGGGTCGCCTCCGGCATGTCCAAGCTGTTCGATCGCTACGTTATGCCGGACTGGGACCAGGCCAACGAGGGGCGCTGGGCTCAGATCCGCTCGGCCCGCGACGACGAGGTCTGGCGGGTCAAGGAGAACAACCGGGAGCAGCTGGTCCTGAACGCCCGCAGCCTGTTGAAGGCCGGGCTCATCCAAAGCGGTGCCGGAGGCGTGGACGTGGACTGGGCCGACCGGGTCCTGGACTCCCGGATCCTGACCATCGGATTCGCCCGCCGGTTCGCCGAGTACAAGCGGGCCACCCTGCTCTTCCAATACCCGGAACGGCTGAAGGCGCTTCTGCTGAATAGCGAGCGGCCGGTGCAGATTGTCCTGGCCGGCAAGTCCCACCCCAAGGACGAGATCGGCAAGGGGATCATCCGGGACATCGTCCAGTTCGCCAAGGACCCGCTGGTGCGCCACCGGGTGGTGTTCATCCCCGATTACGACATGCACATCGCCCGGATGCTCTACCAGGGCGCCGACGTCTGGCTGAACAACCCCCGCCGCCCCCTGGAGGCCTGCGGCACCAGCGGAGAGAAGGCGGCGCTGAACGGGGCCCTCAACCTGTCGATCAAAGACGGCTGGTGGGACGAGATGTTCAACGGCGAGAACGGGTGGGCCATCTCGTCGGCCGAGACCTACGAGGACATGCGCAAGCGGGACGAGCTGGAGGCGATGAGCCTCTTCGAGATCCTCGAGCGCCAGGTGGTCCCCAAGTTCTACGACCGCAGCGAAGGCCCGGTACCCCGGGAGTGGGTCCGCATGATCAAGTCATCGCTGTCGACCCTGGGCCCCCGGGTCACCGCTGCCCGGATGCTGCGCGACTACCTGAACCTGATGTACGAACCGCTGGCCCGCAACGTGGAAGCCCTCTACGCCGACGACTACAAGCTGGCCCGCGAAATGGCGGCCTGGAAGCGCAAGATAGCCGCGGGCTGGAAGTCGGTGCGGGTCCTGAGCGTGGAGGAGGTGGCACCCGCTCCCGCGGGACGCGGCGACACCCGCACCGTCAAAGCGATGGTGGAGCTGGGCGGCCTGAGCCCCGAAGACGTGGCGCTGGAGCTCATCCACGGCCCGGTCGGCCACGGCGACGAGCTACAGGAGACCCAGGCGGTCAAGATGACGCTGCAGGGCAAGGCCGCAGGCGGCGGGCTCTCCTACGAGGGGACCTTCGTCTGTGAGCTGGCCGGTCGCTACGGCTTTGCTGTCCGGGTGATCCCGTTCCACGACAATCTGTCCTCATTCGCCGAGATGGGATTGATCGCCTGGGCTTAGGCTTGGTCTGGGCCTCTTCGCCTAGAGCCGCCAAGGCCTCCGGAACCTAGGGGCTTGCATTTCCAAGGGCGTCAACACCGTCTCGAACGAGTCCCCGTATCACACGATCTACCAAAGAAAATGGGGCACCCACCCACAAGGTTCAATGTGTGGCTGGTGGCTGGAGCTCAGGGAGAATTGGAGTCTGTCAACCACACAACAACGCTTGCAAGCATCATTAGAATCCCTATCCCGACCGCAAACGGCGCCATCGCCACCCAGCTAGAGGTATAGCCAAAGAGCTGGCCGCCATCCTTTTTACGGAAACGCCAAACTAAGGCGTAGGAGAGCGCAAAACCAGCGCCAGTCAAGAAAAGTATCATGGTGTTGTCCATAGCTCAGGCCCTCCCATCGTTTTGTGCTCCTCTAGGTCCATCTGTCCGCCAGATTCATCGATTCGCCCACGGCGGTTTGCGTAAGACCGGCAACTGCCTCGGCACGGTTCGATATTTCCTGAGCGCCCGCCAGCGTCTTATCGATCCTGAACTTTGCCACCTGACCAAATCCGAATCCGGCAGCTTGGTTCACTGCAAACCTGGTAGCGCTCTCTCGGCACCCCCTCCTTGCGATTGCACAGTCATAACCCACGATTCCCGCATCCCAGACCGCGCTGAAGGCTCTGGCCCCAACGGCGCAGTGAGGGCATACCGGGGTCAAGTATTGTGCTCCTGCTGCTACGAGCCCAAGTCCCGTACTGATCTTCTCCGCCCACCTAGCGGCCAGACCGGTCGGATCTACAAAATTGACCGGATTCGCCCCCGCATAGCCATAACTATTGGCATCCATCCCCGAGGGGTCCCGCTGGGTCCAGCGGCCGATGCTCGGGTCGTAGTAGCGCTCCCCGAACTTGGTGTAGCCGCTGAAGGCGTCCCTAAAGCCCCCGGCGAACTGCCACGGGTTGGCAACCGCCTCCACCGTGCCGGCAAGCCGGTTGCCGTAGGGGTCGTAGAGGTAGCGGTTCACCGCATTGCCCGACCCGTCGGTCAGCGCCACCACCGAGCCCAGGCGGTCGAACAGGTAGTAGTGGGTGGACAGCAGGCCCTTTTGGCTGACCAGGGTGCCCGAGGGGTCCCGGACGTAGCTGGTGTTGAGCAAAAGGACCGAGCTGGA
>JAJCYF010000075.1 GCA_029263035.1 Actinomycetes bacterium | reverse complement strand
GAGGGCGGCATGCACGAGGAGGGCTTTCGAAAGGCGCTCACCAACGTCGTAAACCGCTACGTCCGGGCCAAGAACCTGGCCAAGGAGAAGGAGCTGTCGCTCGAGGGCGGGGACATCCGCGAGGGCCTGGTGGCCATTATCTCGGTCAAGCTGCGCGAGCCCCAGTTCGAGGGCCAGACCAAGACGAAGCTCGGTAACTCGGAGATGCGCTCGTTCGTCGAGACCGCAATCAACAAGAATCTCGGCGACTGGTTCGAGGAGCACCCCACCGAAGCCAAGAAGATCGTCGCCAAGGCGCAGCAGGCTGCCCGGGCTCGTTTGGCGGCCAAAAAGGCGCGCGACATAACCCGCAAGTCGGCTTTCGAGGGCGGAGGCCTTCCGGGCAAGCTTGCCGACTGTGCGTCACGTGACCCGTTCATGAGCGAGCTGTTCATCGTCGAGGGCGACAGCGCCGGCGGCAGTGCCAAGGGGGGCCGGGACCGCGAGTTCCAGGCCATCCTGCCCATTCGCGGCAAGATCCTGAACGTCGAGAAGGCACGCCTGCACAAGATCCTGGAGAACAAGGAGGTGCTGGCACTGATCACGGCGATCGGAACCAGCATCGGCGACGATTTCAACATCGAGAAAGCCCGGTACCACAAGGTGTGCCTGCTGGCCGACGCCGACGTCGACGGGCAGCACATCACCACGCTGCTGCTGACCTTCCTGTTCCGCTACATGCCGGGCCTCATCGATGCCGGCTACGTCTACCTGACCACACCGCCGCTCTACAAGACCACCATCGCCGGCAAGAAGTACTACGTGTTCTCCGACGAGGAGCGGGATGCGCTGCGGGCGGACCACGCCGACAAGAAGCTCAGCTTCAACCGGTTCAAGGGTCTGGGCGAGATGCCGGCCGAGGAGCTGTGGGATACCACGATGAACCCGGACACCCGGATGCTCAAGCGTGTTCAGATGGAGGACGCCGCCATCGCCGACGAGATCTTCTCCATCCTGATGGGTGAGAACGTCGAGAGCCGGCGGGACTTCATCACCAAGAACGCCCGGTACGCGACGCTGGACGTATAGATGGACGAGACCCCCACCCCCAGCCCGGACGGCGAAGCGTCCCTCCAGCCCTCATTGCACGAGGACAGTGCCAACGTCCGTACGGTAGACATCGAGGACGAGGTCCAGCGGTCGTATCTGGACTACGCCATGAGCGTCATCGTTGGGCGCGCCCTGCCCGACGTGCGGGACGGCCTGAAGCCGGTCCATCGCAGGATCCTGTGGGGAATGCTCGGCCTCGGGCTTCGCCCCGGCACGCCGTACAAGAAGTCGGCCCGGGTCACCGGTGACGTCATGGGCAAGTACCACCCCCACGGCGACTCGGCCATCTACGACGCGCTGGCCCGCATGGCCCAGCCGTTTGCCATGCGCCACCCGCTCATCGACGGGCACGGCAACTTCGGATCGGTCGACGGAGACCCGCCGGCCGCCGCCCGGTACACCGAGGTCCGGCTGGCCAACCTGGCGATGGAGCTGCTGCGCGACATCAACGAAGACACCGTCGACATCGTCGACAACTACGACGGCGAGGAGAACGAGCCCTCGGTACTGCCGGCGCGGTTCCCGAACCTTTTGGTCAACGGCTCCACCGGCATCGCAGTCGGCATGGCCACCAACATCCCGCCGCACAACCTGGGCGAGGTGATCGACGCCACCGTCCATCTCATGGACGAGCCCGACACCTCCTCGGCCGAGTTGAACGAGATCATCAAGGGCCCCGACTTCCCCGGTGGGGGAGTGATCCTCGGCCGAGCCGGCATCCGGGACGCCTATGAAACCGGCCGGGGCATCGTACGGGTGCGGGCCAAGATCGAGATCGAGGAGACCAAGCGGGGGACCCGCATCGTGGTGACCGAGCTGCCCTACATGGTCTCCGGCGACCGCCTGATTGAGAAGATCGCCGAGCTGGTCAACTCCAAGAAGATCGTCGGCGTGTCCGGCGGCCGCAACGAGTCCAACCGCAAGGGGACCCGGATCGTCATCGAGCTGAAGCGCGACGCTATCCCGCAGGTGGTTCTCAACAACCTCTACAAATTCACCCAGATGCAGGACTCGTTCGGTATGAACATGCTGGCGCTGGTCGACGGGGTGCCGCGCACGCTGCCCCTCAGGGACATCATCCGCCATTACATCGACCACCAGGTCTCGGTGATCATCCGCCGCACCCGCTTCCGCCTCAAAAAGGCGCAGGACCGGATGCACATCCTGGAGGGACTGCTTATCGCCCTGGACCACCTGGACGAGGTCATCACCCTGATCCGGGAGGCACCGTCGGCCGACGAAGCCCGCGGCCAGCTGATGAGCCGCTTTGAGCTGTCCGAGATCCAGGCCACCGCCATCCTCGACATGATGCTGCGCCGCCTCGCCGGCCTGGAGCGGGACAAGATCCGCCAGGAGGCCGCCGAGCTGGCCAAGACCATTGAGGAGCTGCAGGCGCTGCTCGAGTCCCGGGCGCTGCAGAACAAGACCATCCGCAACGACCTGCTGGCCATCAAGGAGAAGTTTGCCAACCCCCGCCGCACCGAGATTGCGGTGGATGAGGGCGACTTCAACATCGAGGACCTGATCGCCGACGAGGACGTGGTGATCACCATCACCCGCACCGGCTACATCAAGCGGGTGAAGTCGGCGACCTACAAGACCCAGGGCCGCGGCGGCAAGGGAGTGATCGGCGCCAAGCCGAAAGAGGGGGACCTGGTCCAGCACATGCTGACCACCTCCAACCACGCGTTCGTGATGATCTTCTCCAACCGGGGCAAGGTCTATCGCCTCAAGGCGCATGAGATCCCGGAGAAGGAACGGACGTCGATCGGCACCCACATCAAGAACCTGCTGCCCTACGGGCCGGACGAGACCACCGCTGCGATCATCGATACCCGGGACTACGAAACCCACGCCTACCTGGTGATCGCCACCCACAAGGGGATCGTCAAAAAGACCGCGTTCAACGCCTACAACTCCTCCCGCAAGGACGGCATCATCGCGATCAACCTGCGTGAAGATGACGCGGTGGACACCGTGCGGGCAACCTCGGGCAAGGACGACTTGATCATGGTTTCCCGCAAGGGCATGTCCATCCGGTTCAACGAGTCGGACGTACGCCCGATGGGGCGCACTGCCGGCGGCGTTATCGGCATGAAGATGGCCGATGACGACAACATCGTGTCGTTCGATGTGGTCAGCCAAAAGGGCGAGCTGCTCATCATCACCAACGCCGGATACGGCAAGCGGACCTGGCTGGACAAGTATCCCCGCCAGCGGCGCGGCGGCAAGGGCGTGAAGACGGCCAAACTGATCGGCAGGCGGGGATTGATCCAGGGCGCCATGGTGGTGGAGGTGGAGGACGAGATCTTCCTCATCGCCTCCGACGGCCAGGTGATCCGGATGACGGTAAAGTCCATCTCCCGCCAGGGCCGCGACACCACCGGGGTCCGGGTCATGACCATGGACAAGGGGGTCCAGGTGGTGGCCATAGCGCCGGTCAACGAGGAAGTGGATCCGGCAAGCTAGCCGTACTCCGGTACAATCTTGGCCCGGGGGTTATAGCTCAGCTGGTTAGAGCGCAGCACTGATAATGCTGAGGTCCGTGGTTCGACTCCACGTAACCCCACTGTTTGGGGGGCTCCGCCCCCCAACTCCCCCCCAAAACCCAAACCAAAACCAAAACCGCTCCTCACGGGTGCCCTGCCCCCCCAAAACCAAAACCAAAACCGCTCCTCACGGGAGCCCTGCCCGCAGGTGCTAGCCTGGGTGGATGAAAAGATCCTCAGTGATTCTTGGAACAGCGTTTCTGGCGGGGTTCGCCGCCGTAGCATCCAAGCGCCTCAAACCTCCTTTGCCGCCCGAAGGCCAATGGAAGGATGTCGCTGCCAAGCCCTCCACCAACGGCAGCACCCCAGCTTGAGCCGGATAGCGGTACTGGGTTCGGGCGGCGCCACGGGCCTCCTCTCGGCGGTGCTCAAGGAGGACCCCCGCGTCCAGGAGGTGGTCCGCAAGGACGACCTGGGTTCGGCGGCCGGTGCGGCCGACCTAATCATCGGTCCCTGGGTCGAAAACCCCCAGGAGGCCCGGGATACCGCCCTGGCGGCCATCGCCGCCGGTCTGACCTACATTTCCCCCTGCAGCTCACCCGAGGTGGTCGAGGCACTGCTCGGGTTGGACGACCAGGCGCGCTCGGCGGGAACTCTGGTCGTCGCCGGCATGGGCTGGTCGCCCGGCATCACCAATCTCATGGTCAAATCGGCCGTAGCCTCCCTGGACACCGCCGGCCGGGCGCGGATCAGCTGGGTCGCCTCCTCCGTCGGATCCCTCTCCCAGGCGGCACTCAGCCGGGCCCTGGGCCTGCTGACCGGCGAGGCGCTTACCTGGGAGGAGGGTGAACGCCGCTCCTCGGCGGCGGGGAGCTCATCCGAGGCCATCTTTTTTCCCGAACCGGTCGGCTGGCGCACCCTCAGGCTGGCGCGGGCCGCCGAGCCGCTGACGCTCCCGGCGTCTTTTCCCGGCCTCACCGATATCGTGGTGAAGGGCGGGCTGACCGACGCGGTGGTTGAAGGAATTGTTCGGTCCTCCGCACGCCTGCCCACCTCCGGCCCCCTGGCATCCCGGGGCCTTACCGACAGGCTGACCCGCACCGCGGGCAAGATCCGTCCCTCAACCCAGCCCTGGTCGGCCATAAGGGTAGACGTGACCGGGACCAAGGATGGCCGGGAGACGACAACGACCCTCGGCCTGGTCGACCAGCTGCCCAACCTGCTGGTGGCCCCGCTGATTGTCGCAGTCGGGATGCTCGGCGAGAACAACCGGTTGAGCGGAGCGATGGCCCCCGAAGCGGTGTTCGAGCCCGCCGAATTTTTCGATCGCCTCGCCTACCGGGGGGTCAGGCTGGCAGCTTTGCAGCGCACCGGCTGACAGAACCGTAGAATAGCCATCCCGGGGCCGTAGCTCAGTTGGTAGAGCGCTGCCTTTGCAAGGCAGAAGTCTGGGGTTCGAATCCCCACGGCTCCACCCCGTTTTCCTACGCTTTAGACGTCCCTGGTTCATCCCGGGGCGATGGCCCCGAGGGGCGATTGGCCTCCGTAAGCCTCTTCTAGATCAGATACCGGCGTCTGCCGGCTACCCGGCTGTTCAGCAGCAGCCCGGCGACGATCAGGTTGAAGGCCAGAACCGCCATTGGGAGCATCGGAAGACCGGTTCGCGCCAGCGTCTTCTTCGCCGGGGGCGGAGTCGCGGCCGGAGGCGTTACGACCACCGCCGCCGGAGGAGCGACCACCGTCGGGGGACTGATTACGGGCAGAAGACCGGGGAGCCCCGGAGGCGCCTGGGGCTGGCCTACCGGGCCCGGGACCACAGCCGGGGGAGGTGGGACCCGCCCGGCAACCGGAGCGGTGATGAAGATCACGGCTTCATCGGAGGCGGTCGCCACGTTCGATTCGTCGTCAACGGCCGTCGCGGTAACCCGGTCGGTCTCCCGGGCCCCGTTTTCGCCGATGGCAAAGATGCTAAAGGTGCAGGTGAAGGAGCTATGGGGGCCGGGGCTGGC
Organism: Actinomycetes bacterium; assembly: GCA_029263035.1. Lineage (GTDB taxonomy): Bacteria > Actinomycetota > CADDZG01 > JAHWKV01 > JAHWKV01 > JAJCYE01. Next base: position 6,804 of record JAJCYF010000075.1, on the reverse strand, counting down.
GGCCAGGCTCATGTTTATCCCGTCGCTGCAGTTGGATCCGGGGCGAGCGGCGAGGTCGCCGTGCACGTTGTCAACGATCGAGGTGATCCTGACCGGTTCCACGCTTGTGTTGGTCACGGTCACGGTGAAGGTGAAGATGCCTCCCGGGCCCGGGCGACCGGGTCCGCGCTCTTGTCGACCGTGATCGACGGCACGGCGTCGGTAAGCGTCACGGTAGCGTCGTCGGTATCGGAGGCGGTTAGCCCTCCCGGCGCGGTCACCGTGGCGGTAACGACATCGGTCTCCGCGTCGCCGGCGTTCCCGATGAAGGTGCCGGTGAAGCTGCAGGTGGCCCCGGCTCCGGCGGCAAGCGTGTCCCCGATCAGGTCGTCACAGGTTGAGTTGGCGGCTGTGGCCAGGTTGCCGTAGACATCGTCGGTGATCGTGTAGATGGTCACCGGCCCGGCCGATGGGTTGGTTATCCCGACCGTGAACGTGAAAACTCCGCCCGGCTCGGTCAGGCTGGTCGGGCTGGCCGTTTTGGCGACCGCCACGCCCGGCGCAGATCCGGTGACGACAACCGTCTCATTCGGGTCGCCACACCCGCTGGCGAAAAAGTCGTTGTTGGAATCCCCGATGTAACCAACCACGAATATGTAGGTGCCGGTCGCGCTGGGCGTGAACGGCGCGGATGTGTAGTTGCCGTTGCCCGCCGGGGTGACCTGGGCAGTGGAGGTGAAGACCGGGTCGGCGGCGCATGCCGGGTCGTTAGGACCGTAGGCGGCAAAGACCAGGGCTCCGCGATCGGCCGACGGCACCAGGCCGGTGACGGTCGCCGTGTCCGTGACCGAGTTGCCGAGAGCCAGCTGAGCGGCGGAGACCTGGGTGCTGACGCTGCCCCCCGTCGGAGGGACCGTCGTGCAGCTGTTTGAGATCGTGTTGGAGTCAAGGGTCACGGCGCCGTTTCGGGCCAGGGCCCGCCCATTCAGGGTTGCACCGGTGTTGAGGGTGATCGAGGTCAGCGACATTATGGTCCCGCTGAAGGTGGAGTTGACCCCCAGAGTCGCCGAGCTTCCCACCACCCAGAAGACGTTGCACGGGTTGGCGCCGTTCATCAGGCTTACGTTGCTGCCCACCCCGGTGATCAGCGTTGAGGCCGCCCGGAAGATCCACACTGCATTCGGGTCATTCTCTGCATCGAGGATGAGGGTTCCGGTCATGCCGAAGGTGCCGGCCGCCGAGTCGTAAACGCCGTGGGTCAGGGTCTGATTGCCAAGCTCGGTAGCGATGGTGGTGACCGGGGTCCGTCCGGAGGCATCGTCGTACGCAGTCACCAGGGCATCCTTGGCGCCGGCAGTGTAGGTAAGGATTGATGGTGCCGTTCTGGACCAGTCCGGGCGGGAAACCGCTCACGGCCGGGTTTGGAGATGAGCCCAGGTCGCCCTCGACAACGGTCGGCCCGGTATTGGTCACCCCCGAGCCGGCCAGGACAGCGAAGCTCGACGCAGTTCCGAGCCCGACGGTCGGGATGCGGCTGGCTTGGGCCGTGCCGATGAGAACCGCACAGATCAGGACGATCGTCGAAACTATGGACCCTACCGGGCCCCAAATCTGCCCTCGGACCTTGATTTATTCCCCCCGCCCAGATGTCGATACCGTCTCGGCCCACCCAGATGTTTTCCCAGGTCTAGTCCTTTGACCTCGGCTCCACCAGCAAGAAGTTAGGGTTTAGCCATGAGCGCACCCGGCACATCCCCGTCGGGCCGCAGTTGAGCGGAAAGGGGTCCGGGCAGGATGCCGCCGGCCCGCAGCTCCGGCTCTTCGGCTGGGTCCACCCGGGGGTCCTCGTCCCGGCGGCCCTGGCCTCCGCAGCCGGGTTCGCCCAGTTTGCCGCCACCGCGTCCTTGGCCGACGTCGCCGCCGCGTTCGGCGTCACCGGGGCCGATGGGTCTAACCCGGGCCTTAGCGATACCACCCTTGGAATCGGCCTCGCGGTGATCCGCCTCGGGTCGCTGGCTGCTATGCCGCTGGCGGCGGCCGCCGACCACATCGGCCGGCGGAAGCTGGCGCTCGCCTGTACCACCGGGGGGCTGGCGCTCACGGCGCTCGCCGCCCTGGCGGGCGGGTTCTGGTGGTTCATCGCAGTGCTGGCGCTGGCCCGCCCGCTGCTGTCCGCCACCAATGCGGTGGCGGCGGTCATATCGGCCGAGGTCACCGATTCGCGCAACCGGTCCCGGGCGGTGGCGGTGGTGGGGGCGACCTACGGAATGGGCGCCGGGCTGATTGTCCTCATCCGCGCGGCAGCCGGGGATGCCCTGGGGTTCCGGGCGCTGTTCGCAATGGCTCTGGTTCCCCTGGCCCTCACGCCGTTGCTGGCGCGCCGCCTGAAGGAGACCGGCCTCTACGAAAACCTTGATCGTTCGACAGGTACCACAAAGCGCCGCAGGCCGATTCCGCCGCACCTCAGAAGCCGGCTATTTGTCCTGGCGGTACTCACTGCCGGCGCAGGGCTGGTCTCCGGCCCGGCAACCACCTTCGTCTTCTACTTCTCGGAGACTGTGCGCGGCATGAGCCCGGCCCCCATGGCGGTGGCGGTGGTGGCGGCCGGGCCGATCGGGCTGCTGGGGCTGATCGTCGGGCGGTGGGGAGCCGACCGCCTGGGGCGGCGCCTCAGCGCCGCCCTCGCAATGGCGGTGCTGGCGGGGGCGGCAGTGGTCACCTACAACGTTCCCGGCGCCGGGGTGATCGGCGGCTACCTGCTGGCGATCTTCGGCGCCTCGGCCTTCACCCCGGCCTCCGGGGTGATGTCGGCGGAGCTGTTTCCCACCTCTTTCCGCAGCACCGCCGCCGGGTGGCTGACCGCCGGGGGAGTGGTGGGTGCGGTTGCCGGGCTGTTCCTATTCGGTCTGCTCGCCGACACCCTGGGCAGCTTTGGAGTGGCCGCAATCCTGCTGGCAGTGCCGGTGACGCTGCTGACGCTGCTCTACCTGCTCCTGCCGGAGACTGCGGGCCTGGAGCTGGGCGACTCGGCGCCGGAGATAGGCACCCCGCCTCTGCAGATGTAGAGGAAATCGAGGAAAACGCTTGAACGCCCCGGCAGTTGTGCCGATAGGGGACTCAGGTATGCCCGGGGGACCTATGAAGCCGAAGACCGACCGAACCTCTGCACCACTTTCCACCTTCCGTTCGAGCGCGCCGGGCAGCGCCCCAGTCGACCTCGACCTACTTCCGGAAGCGGTTCAGCTCCCTCCGTTCGGGGCCGGTCGCCGGATCCTGGTGGCGGAGGACAACGTGGTCAATCAGCTGGTCACCCGGTCCATGCTCGACCGGCTGGGTTACCGCGTGGATGTCGTTGCCAGTGGGGCAGAGGCGATAGAGGCGCTTTCCGAGGTGGAGTACGTCGCGGTTCTGATGGACTGCCAGATGCCGGCGATGGACGGGTACGACGCCACCCGGGCCATCCGGCGCCGTCAGGGCTCGAAACGCCGCACCCCGGTGATCGCCATGACCGCGGGTGCCATGAGCGGCGACCGCGAACGCTGCCTGGCCGCAGGAATGGACGACTACATCAGCAAGCCGGTGCGCACCGACGAGCTCGGCAGGGTGCTCCAGCGCTGGGTTGCCTGAGCCGGCGTCCTCGGAGTCAGTAGGTTCGAACCCGGCCCAGCAGCCGCAATGCCTCCCTCTGCAGGACCCGCTCCACCCGCGGGCGCATAAACGCCGGAAAGTCGCCGCTGCCCTGGAGCCTGACGAAGGACGGGTCGACCTGCAGCGTGCCGCTCACCCGTCGCTTCCCGTAGAGATGCAGAGTCACCGCGAACACACATCCGCGGGCGAACCAGACCTCCTGGTGGATGTCGATCCGGTCGGCGTACTCCCGCTTGGCTCCCGTGGCGAAGGTTTTGATGCGGGTGAGCGCCTGCTCGGGAAGCATCCGGTGGGGAACCCGAAGGCTCAGCTCGGTCGGCAACTATTCCCCCGCATCACGTACCGGATGCTAACCGCCCGTGATTGAAACCGCCCGAAAAGGGAGATAACCAACCCATAGCCTCCGAACGAAAGGACGACCCATGGCGCACGACGAGACCGAGGACCCCACGGTCAGAGGGGTGGGAAACTCCGCCCGGCAAAAATCGCTGGGCGAGCTTCCGGTCAGTGACCAGGACATCGCCGAGATCCACAAAGAGATCGAGGACCTGAACAAGGACCTTGCAAAGCTGCGGGCCGAAGGCGACAGGGCTTTCGGTAAGAAGACGGATTAGGCGCGCCGCCGCGCGGGCCTAGTCGAAGTCGAAGATTATCGACGGACCCTTGTCCAGTTCGTCGATCTGGGCCTGCACCCGGATCAGGCCCCCCCGAACCGTTTGGCCGTAGTGGTCCAGCCCCAGCACGTCGCCGGTCGCCATTCCCTGCTCGGCGTGGTGACGGGCTTTTTCGAAGTCTCCCAGCCGGCGGTAGCCGTCGGCCAGGTTGAGATGCAGGGAAGGGAAGAATGCCTGGACCGCCGCGGCGTAGGGGCCCGGCTGCGAGGCCGTTTCCTGGGCCGCCTCCAGGGCGCGCTGGTCCCACATCAACTCATCCTCCAGCTCCAGCTGGGTGTCCGCCAGGTAATGGGCGGTGACCGCCCGGTGGTATCCCTGCTCGGGCCCGAGCTCTTCCCACAACTCGTTTAGTAGGCGCCGTCCCTCGGCCACCTCCGAACGACAATAGAGCCTGAAGGCGTTCTTGATCCGGTTCAGAATTTCGTCCTGCTGGTTCACCGCGCTCCTCCTGCCGCCGCCGGATTGAAATCCCCTCCGGCTTCATGAATACCACGTACGGATGGCCGGGGCACCCCCCGAAGCCAGGGAGTGGAAAAAGACTTGCATTTCGATCTCTAACGATATGAAATTCACTCCCATACTTGACCAAAGGAGTGTCGAATGTTGTCCCGCCGGATTCGTAGGTGCGTTGTCCCGATAGCCCTGAGTGCCCTGCTTACGCTAAGCGCCTGCGCCACCGATGATCCCGAGGACACCGAGCCCACGCCGACCGCGGAGGCCTCACCGGAAGCGACCGCAACCTCCGCCGGGCTGGAGGTAACCGGACAGGACTACTCGTTCACCGGTATTCCCGCCACGATCGAGGCCGGCACCCAGGTCACCTTCACGAACGCCTCCGCCGAGGAGGCGCATGAGATCGTCGCCTTCAACGTTCCTGCGACGGAGAGCCGGCCGGTAGCAGAGCTCTTCCAGCTGCCCGAGGCCGAGTTGAACGCCGCCCTGGGCGGACCGCCGGTCTTCGTCATCATCGCGGCCCCCGAGGAGGACGGCATGGCAGTGGTGGGCGACGGCACGCTGCAGGAGCCCGGGCGCTACGTCTTCGCCTGCTTCATCCCGGTTGGGGCAGATCCGCAGGAATACATGGCGGCGGCCCAGCAATCCGGTGACGAAGCTCCAGTGGTCGAGGGCGGCCCCCCGCACTTCACCGAGGGAATGTTCGCCGAGGCCACGGTCGAGTAGTTCCGGCGGGACCACCAGCCGAACGTTGTGCATGTGCACCAGTCGGGCCTTCGGGTTACCTCTAAGTGCGCCGCTTTGGTAAGGTCACCGTTGTAGCGGCGAATCGGTTTTAAGGAGCAGCGATCTGGCTAGATCCGCCCTTGTCCTTCGTGAGTCCGACCTCCAAGGTCGGGGTTCTCCCTAGACAACTGATGAAGGATCATGCTCAAAGCTTGCCAGAACTACCCGACCACGATGTAGGGCAAATACCGTCCTTTAGCAGACTGTAGTGCTACCTCGCAAATTGCCATAGCGAGAGCCCAAGGCCTACCACGATCGAAACTAGGCCCCAGACGTAGAGGTAGGAGCTAATCTGGGCAAGGGGCGCAACAACCTTTCCCACCGCATCAGATGTACGGATCCTATATCTGATGGGATGAAGCATCATTTGTCTCCAACTGCGTGGCTGAGCCGGCCCTGGAGAGAAGCCCAAAGCACCCAGCAAGACAAACGCAGCTCCTGATGCCAACCACCCTATTGAGCGCTCAAGTAGCTCAGGCATGGTCTACCTCAAAACAAGAAGTCTGTGGATTGATTGAACACCGCATCTGCAGCCTCCACACCGAAGATCATGCCACCGGCAACTTCAGGCGCGAACTGCGCAATCTCACTGTTGCTTAGCCGCACGCCGGCCACGCCAGCGGCTGCGGCTGCGGCTGCGGCTAGTCGCGCTGAGTTCAAAGCGCAAGCCCTTCCTGAGTAGTCGATAAAACACGACTGCACCCAAGAGTAAACCGTCGGCGCCACTGAAGCTACCTGAAGAAACCTACCTGCTACGAAGCAGGGACCACATCCGAGGAAGCCAAGGTAACTAAGATAAGTGCCAGCGACTCCAGCGCCAGCCCCTAGCGCGTCCCAGCTCCATGTTGCCGGATTCCACCACGCTAGACCGGTCAGATCTACGAAGTTCACCGGATTCGCTCCCGCATACCCGTAACTGTTGGCATCCATCCCTGAGGGGTCCCGCTGGGTCCACCGGCCGATGGCCGGGTCGTAGTAGCGCTCTCCGAACTTGGTGTAGCCGCTGAAGGCGTCCCTAAAGCCCCCGGCGAACTGCCACGGGTTGGCGACCGCCTCCACCGTGCCGGCAAGCCGGTTGCCGTAGGGGTCGTAAAGGTAGCGGTTCGCCGCATTGCCCGACCCATCGGTCAGCGCCACCACCGAGCCCAGCCGGTCAAACAGGTAGTAGTGGGTGGACAGCAGGCCCTTTTGGCTGACCAGGGTGCCCGAGGGGTCCCGGACGTAGCTGGTGTTGAGCAAAAGAACCGAGTTGGAAGCCACCCCG
>JAJCYF010000074.1 GCA_029263035.1 Actinomycetes bacterium | reverse complement strand
CCACAAGACGCCGAACAACAAGCTCGCCCGGGAGGCGGGGCTGGACATCGGCTCAACCGGCGGCATCATCGTCGACCAGCGGATGGCCACCTCCAAGCCCGGGGTGTTCGCGGCCGGCGACTGCAACGAGCTGCCCCACGGCATCACCAAGATTCCGATCCAGGGCCTCTCCGGCAGCCACGCCTACGCGCAGGGCAAGGTGGCCGGAAACAGCGCAACCGGCGGAGACCGCCTCTACCAGCCGGTCTACGTCCCGTGGGGAATGGTCGCCGGCAAGTGGATGATCGGCGGTGTCTCCTTCGGTGAGACGCTGGCCACCGCCCTCGGCATCCCGTTCGTTCTGGGCGTGGCGCAGGGCATCTCGCGGGCCCGCTACTACCCGGACATGAAGCCGGTGAGGGTCAAGCTGCTGGCCGAGCCCGGATCGCTCAAGCTCATAGGCGCCCAGATGGTGGGCGGCGAGGGCATCAAGGAGCGGGCCGACTTCCTGGCGGTGGCGGTCAAGACCGGAGTCACGCTTCACGACCTGGCCTGGATGGAGAACGTGTACTCACCACCGATCGGCGCCCTCAACGAGCCGATCGCTATGGCCGCACAGAACGGCCTCGCCAACGCGAAGTCCTGATGGCGTTCTTCGAGTGGGTTCGCACCAACTCCGAGCACTACCTGATGGAGGCTTCACAGCAGGAGATGGCCCGCAAGTACATGGGAACCGAACCACCGCTGGTCGGAGCCACCGTCAAGGACATCTTCTTCCGGCGCCTTTTCGTTCCCATCTACCGGCTGCTCCCCTACCGGCTGACCAAGCTGGTGATGATGGCGATGCCCGGCAGCCACCACAAGGATTGGGGAAGCACCAAGAAGAGTTGAAGGTCGCAGCAAGTCGACGACGCACCGAGTAAAGGGAGGTTGTGCATGGCAGACATCGTTGGTGAGCGAGTACCGAAGGGTTCGGCAATCGTCGATTACGACGACAAGGTTTTTCCCGACGTCCAGGCAGAGGCGGGCGAGAAGGCCTACGTCTTCATGCACACCGTCCCCTTCGAAGGGTCGGTCGGAATCGTCAACATGCTGACCACCACCCGCCTGATCCGCAAGGGCTTCGACGTCAGCCTCGTCCTGTTCGGACCGGCTTCGTTGATGGCGTCGGCGACCCGTGGTTTCCCCAACGTCGGGGATGTCGCCTTCCCAGGCCACATGAACTACAACAACCAGTTGCAGACGATCATGGACGAGGGCGGCAAGGTCTACGCCTGCCGGTTCTCCGCCGCAGCCCTCTACGGCATGCGGGAGGTCGACATGATGGAGGGAGTCATCCCGGTCCACCCACGCGACATTGCCGATGCGGCACTGACGGCGTGGCGGGAGAAGGCCTTCCAGATGAACACCTGGAACCTGTAGAAGCCGGGGAGTTCTTCGCAGATCCGGTGGTCTGTGTCGCATAACCCAAAACTGAAACAGCAGGAGGCGGTTCGCCGCTGGAATGCCGCAGAGCAGCGGCTCTATCCGGCTCTGCTGAACTCGCCTGCGAGCTACGAACGGTACACGTCGCTTGTACGCGGGATTTGTGACCAGCTGGGGTCCGTCCGGGATATCGAGGCCCTCGTCGATACGTATGACGAGGGCCTCGATTTCGCCGGCGCGGCGGCGGAGGCCCAGTCGCTGCCGACCCAGGGGCTCGATATTGAGCTCGCGGTGGACGCGGCGTTCTGCCTTCGCTACCGCGAGGTCCTGGCCGAAACGCGCCGTGATGCCGTAAAAGAGCGGATCGAAGAGGCGAGGGCCCGAGGTGACCGATGGGTCGACCTGGAGGGGTCTCCTCCGTTTCTTTCGATGCCGTTCCCGCCCTGGCGCAGCATCGATATGGACCTGGCCGACGGCACCGCAATCCATGCGTGGGTGGAGGAGAGTCTGGACGGAACCGGCGACGGATTCGAGTACGGAGTTGAGGTTGTAAAGCTCGATCCGCAGACCGGCGGATGGCTTGAGGACGCCCCGAGCAGCGAGCGACAGAGCTTCTCGGACTACCGGAACTGGCAGCAGGCCATCGAATCATTAAAAGCTCGTTAAGAGCCGTTAAACCCCTTTGACAGGCGGAGCAGAACGGGCGGAGAATATCGGTTGCGACATGAACGTTTCTTAAAGTGTTTAAGGCACGTTTTTTAAGGTGGGCGGTAGGGTACGGCCACCCCACGCGACGTTGCTGAGCAAAAGCAGCTTCAATTCCTCAATCCAATCGGAGGAGCTGAATGAGCCCCAACGGTGATGGCAGCGCTGCAGACGTAAAACCCGACCTGGGAAAGCTCCTGGTCGAGCTTCAGCGGTACGGAGTCCAGGTAGAGGACATCGGAGCACGAACCGGCGGCGCCGGCCCCTCCGACGCCGGAATGATGTGGATTGAAGGCATCCCGGTGACCTTTCCCTTCGGCGCCGAGTTCGTGGCCACTTCCCCCTTCATCCTTCGTGAGGAGGAGTCCGGCTGGCAGCTTTACCGCGACGGGCAGAGGCTGGCCGCCGCCACCGTCCCTCCCCGGCCGAAGTGTTACGAGCTGACCACGGCCGACGGCATCCCCTACTGGAAGATCGCACTGCTCCACCTGGACTCTCTGGCCAGCACCGTCATCCAGACCTGCGTCTACTGGGGCAACGAGGACCAATGCCACTTCTGCGGGATCGAGCTATCGCTGGAGGCCGGGCGGACGATCCCGGTGAAACGCCCGTGGCAGCTCGCCGAAGTCTCCAAGGCCGCCAAAGAGCTGGACGGAGCGGTCGACGTCACCCTCACCACCGGCACCAACAACGCTCCGGACAAGGGGGCCCTCTACCTGGCCAAATGCGCCAAGGCGATCAAGGAATCCAGCGGGCTTCCGGTGCAGGGACAGTTCGAGCCTCCCGACGACCTTTCGGTCTTCGAGCAGGTGAAGGAGATGGGCGTCGACTCGGTCGGCATGCACGTCGAATCTTTCGACCCGGAGGTCTTCGCCCGGGTGGCCCCCGGCAAGGCGAAGCGGGGCATCGAGGCCTACTTCACCGCCTGGGAGAAGGCGGTCGAGGTATTCGGAGAGGGCCAGGTCTCGACCTACGTGATCCTCGGCATGGGCGAGGACCCCAAGTTGACCGCCGACGGATGCCGCAGGGCGATCGACATGGGGGTGTACCCGTTTGTGGTTCCCATCCGGCCGATCCCCGGGAGCATCCTGCAGGATCTGCTGCCTCCCCCGCCGGACTACGTCGAATCGATGTACCGGCAGGTGGTTCCGTACCTCAAGCAGAGCGGCTTCGACAGCTCCAGTGTCAAGGCCGGATGCGCCCGCTGTAATGCCTGCTCCGGTATGGGCGCCTTCGAACGTGAAGAGTCAAATGGTTCCTCCCGTCGTAATCTCCCCATTCTCCAGGTCAGCTGACCCCCTGCCGTCCCTGAGGGACGGTTTGGCGTCTACGGTCCGCGCCGCCTCTACCCCCGAGGAGGTGGCCATCCACATGGAGATCCGCAGCCAGATCTTCGTCGGCGAGCAGGAGTTCTTCGAGGGGTCGGACCGGGACGAGCACGACGACAACCCGGCGACCATCCACGCCCTGGGGCTGTACGGCTCCGTCGCCGCCGGAGCGGTCAGACTCTACCCGCTGGAGGAACCGGGCCTGTGGAAGGGCGACCGGCTGGCCGTGCTGCCGGAGTTCCGCAAGATGATGGGGGCAAAGCTGGTCAGGTTCGCGGTCAGGACCGCCGGCGAGCTCGGGGGCCGGGAGATGATCGCCCACATCCAGCCCCAGAACGTGGTGTTCTTCCGCTACCTCGGCTGGCACCCCGAAGGAGACCTGGCCGACTTCAGCGGCCGTCCGCACCAGAAGATGGCGATTCCACTTTCCCGGCCGGAGCCGGCGCATTAAGCCCGGTCACGGTCTGCGTGCTCAAGTCGAGAAGCTCCGCCTCCTCGCCGTCCAGGCGGACCCTGAGAAGGCCGGAGCCGTCGATGGTGCCGATGCGTTCACAGGCAAGCCCCCGCTCGTGAAATCGTCCACGGACCACCGCAACATCATCTGCCGCCGCGGTCATCAGGAATCCGTAGGTCGGAAACACCAAGACCCAGTCGGCCAGCCGCACCCCGGCAGGTTTCGGAATCCGGTCCAGGTCCACGACTGCTCCGCACCGGGTCGGCTCGAGCAGCATCGCCAGGGACCCAAGGGTGCCGGCCATGCTCACGTCCTTGGCGGCCGCGACCAGCCCGGCATCGGCCAGCTCCGCCAGCACCCCCACGTCACCGGCGAGGTCGGCACCCCGGTCGTTGATGGAGGAGAGGAACGGAAAGTCCTTTCGGATCGTGCCCTCAAGGCAGTACGCCACCAGGCACTCCTGCCCGGCCGCGACCGAGCTCGAGGCCAGGGGCCGCGCCACCCGGCCGACTATCGAGGCGGAAACCGAAGGCGTGCCTCCCCAGACGGTCAGGTGCCCACCCACAACCGGCAGGCCGTAGATGCCGGCGGCAAAGCGGATACCCTCCAGAACTCTGCGGGCGACCTCCTCGGTTGCCACCACCTGGTCGACCAGCGCGAGGGCCCTGCCTCCCATCGCCGCAACGTCGTTGACGTTGGCCACGACCGATGCGATGCCGGCGCCGAACGGATCCGCCTGGACGAACGGCGGCCAGATGGCCTCCCCCGCCACCAGTACGCGCTCATTCCCGCACTCGACGACCGCGGTGTCGTCCCCGGGGCCGTGCAGCCAGTCGGCGGCCCCGAAAACCTCCGAAACCAGACCGATGGAGGCCTTGCCTCGAAGGGCGGCCGACGCCTGAAACGCGGCGGCCACTTCATTCAGGGAGTCGTTCATAGCTGCCCATCTTTGCACCACCGACCAAAGGAGACCGGACATGTGCACTTTTCACAGCGATAAGGAGGTTCAGGTTTGTGATGTGGCCATCGGCCACGTGAAGGACCAGCTCGCACCAGAGGGCGAAGCGGTCCGGTTTACCCATCTCGAGGGCGAGGGGACGTTGGTGCAGGCGGTCGGGGATGTTGATCTTGGCCTGTTCGAGCAGCGGGTAAGGAATGGGATGGCAGCCGCCGAAGCCGGGTCCAGCCGCTGAGTACGGCTCTGCGGTTGCGGGCCGGAAGGCTTAACGGGAGCGGCGGGCGAACACCTCCGTCGGCGAAGCGACCCGGTCCAGGATCAGGATCCCGTCCAGGTGGTCGATCTCGTGGAGGATCGCCCTGGCCTCGAAGCCGGGGCTGACCGAGCGGATGGGCTCCCCATCCGGGAAGGACGCCTCGAACTGGATTCGCTTGGCCCGGGCAACGTTGGCGGTAATGTCTGGAAGCGACAAGCACCCCTCCCGGCCGACCTCCTTTCCGGCGCCCATGACGACCACGGGGTTGACCAGAACCACCAGGCCGTGACTGGCGGTGGTCTTCGGATGCCGGCTTACGTCGACGGCGATCATCCGTAGCGGAATGTCTATCTGGGGCGCCGCCAGGCCGACGCACTTTTCGTAGGAACGCATGGTGTCGACCAGATCCCGGGCCACTTCAAGAACCCGTTCGTCGAACGCGGTCACCTCGGCAGCCGGATTCCTGAGGGACGGGTGCGGGTATTTGAGAACCGGGCGAATCACTACAGCCGGTCTATCTCCGCCTGCCGGATAGTAAGGTCCACTCCCATCTCACCGGCAATCTCGCTCAGCTCCTGCGACAACACCTGGGCGTCCTGCTCCGCGGGAAGATCAACGTCCAGGACCACCGTGTAGATGCCGTCCCCGACGATCCTGCTCATGAGGTCGGTCACGTTAACCTGCATCGCCGCCAGCTTGGCAGCCACCCGGTAGACGATACCGGGGTGGTCGGCACCGTAAAGAGAGATCACGTACGGTCGTTCCGGTCGTTTCACCATCGCCGCCTCGCCCTCGGTCACCAGAATCGAGAGCCCCAGCTCTTCACGGACCGGCTCCAGGGCCCGGTCGAGGTGCTCGATGGTCAGGGTGTCGCCGGCGTCCAGGAGAAGGAGCATGGCGAACTGGCCGCTTAGGACGGTCATCGAGCAGTCGGCCAGATTGCACCCCTGCTCGAACAGGACCTTGGTCACGGCGGCGACGATGCCCGGCCGGTCCCGCCCGATGGCGGCCATGCTCAGCTGATGCATGCCAACGATCCTAAGCCGGGCGGCTGAAGAATCCCGACCTACTACTCGTCCTCTTCTTCGGTGAGCTCCTTGGCAGTAGCCACCAGCAGGTCAAAATCGCCGTAGTCCAGGTATATGGCGTCGGGATCCGGCTCCATGCTGCAGCCGGGGTCGAGTTTGCCGCCGTTCTCAACGTGCCTGCGCACCAGTTCCTTGGTGCACTCACCCAGCAACTCTTCGGTGTACTTCACACCCTCCCGCAGGATCTGTTGTGAGAGTTGAATTCGGGTGGCAAGGGTGACGGTGACCTGGACGCAACCGGGGTGGGCCACGTCGCTCACCTGATACGTCGCCCGAAACCTGGCCTTACGGTCTTCCTTTCGAAAGGGTCGACGCACCTCGATGTTCAATGGGCTTCCTCCTACACGAATCTTCGGATATGCCGGTGGCGTAGATAACCGCAGGATTCCCTGGGACACCGGCGCTGGGACGAAGGGGAGTATATCTCTGCCCACCCTTAGTGGGCAGGGCCTTTCGGCTCTGCGATAGAGGGATTCAACCCCCGCGGGCATTCTCGAGGCCGTCAAGGATCAGATCGAGCCCGAACTCAAACTCCTTGCCGTAGTCGTAGCCCGGCTGAAGCACGTGTTCGATGGTCAGCTCCCTCAGGTGAGGATATTGGTCGGCGGGGAGGGCTCCAAGGATCATGTCCACCAGTTCGGCCGTTTCGCCGGCATCCGAGCTGTCGAAGGGAAGTCCTGCCTCCTGCATCGCAAATCCGTAGACATAGCTGTCCAGGGCACTGAGCGCGTGGGCGGTTAGCTTCACTGAAAGCCCGCCCTTCCTCAGGCTGCCGATGGTTGCGTCGTGGTGGCGCAAGGTTGCCGGACCGGGCGAACGGCGCGACTCCATGAGCCCGATCGCCCACCGGTGGTTCTTCAGCACCTTACGGGTGGAGATTCCCCGCTCCCGCATTGCGGTCCGCCAGCCGGCATCGGGCAGATCGATCTCGCTGAATACCAGGTCGATCATCCCGTCCAGCAGGTCCTCCTTGTTGGCGACGTGGTTGTAGAGCGACATTGCCTCCACCCCGAGGGATTCCCCCAGCTTTCGCATGGTCAGCGATTCAATGCCGTTCGCATCCGCTAGCTCGACGGCAGCGACCAGCACCCGGTCCCGGGTAAGGGGGGGCCTGGTGCCCTTTATGGTTTCGGTTCGCTCCGCCACCTGAACGCCTTTCTTCTCTACTTACGTTGTAAGCGTACATCACCCGAAGCGGTATTGACACAACTTACATTGTAAGTATAGGATCGCCTTACATTGTAAGTCCGGGCACCAAGGCAAGGGAGGCTTCAACATGAAAACCGCATCGCTCGATCGACCGATCCACCTCACGCAGGGTGCAGCCGCACGAAAGAGCGGCCTGCGGATACCGGTGCGGCGCACCGCGGTCTTCGTCGGCCTGTTGTTCCTGGTTCAGATGGTCACCGCCATGGCCGGCAGCTCGATGATCGACGCCTTCGTCACCCGGGGATCCGGAGCAGCGCCGCTGGCGGGGGTGCTTCTGATGGTCGTCTCCGGACTTGCGGTGACGGCAATCGGCTTTTTGATGTACCCGCTTCTCAAGCTCGTCAACAACAGGCTGGCGGTCTGGTACCCGGCAATGCGCGTCGCCGAGCTGTCGGTCAGCGTCGCCGGCGGCATCTATCTAATGGCTCTCCTCAAAGAAGTCCCCAACCAGATGCTTCTGCTCTACCTGCCCACCGGAATCGGCGGCATGGTGCTCAACTACCTGCTGTTCACCGGGAAGCTGGTCCCCCGGCCAATTGCGGTCCTGGGTTTCGTCGGCTACGCCCTGCTCCTCGGCGGAGCGGTCGCCGACCTGGCCAACTTCGTCGACATCAACAACGGTCCGGGCCTGGTGCTGCTCGCTCCGGGGGGACTCTTCGAGTTCGTGGTCCTGCCCATCTGGCTGTTCGCCAAGGGCTTCCGGTTGCCGGAGTCGACCAATTAGCCGGTCCCTTCCCGCCCAACGCCCCGGCCAACCGGCCGGGGCGTTCGCCATTCCCGGGCTTGACATACTTACAATGTAAGCGTAGTGTCTACTTACAACGTAAGCAACTACCAGCCCGAGGGAGAACGAACGATGAAATCAGCCCCGCTCGACCGAACCGCCGACCCGGCACCCGCGAGTGATCCCACCACGATGAAGGCCATAATCCAGGACTCCTACGGTGCGGTCGCCGGGGACGTGCTGCGCTTCGGCGACGCTCCTCGCCCGGTCGCCGGCGACGATGAGGTTCTGGTTCGGGTGGTCGCGGCCAGCGTTGACCGCGGTACCTGGCACGTGATGACGGGGCTCCCCTACCCGATGCGGGCGGCCGGATTCGGCATGCGCAAGCCCAAATCGCCCAACCCCGGCAGGTGCCTGGCAGGAGTGGTGGAGTCCTTCGGCAGGCAGGTGACGGGATTCAAGCCGGGCGACGAGGTATACGGAACCTGCTCCGGCTCGTTCGCCGAGTACGCCTGCGTCAAGGCGAAAAGGCTTGCGCCCAAGCCGGCCAACCTGAGCTTCGCTGAGGCCGCGGCCGCACCCATCTCCGGAGTGTCGGCACTGCAGGCGATTCGAAAGGCAGACGTCCAGCCGGGCGAAAAGGTGCTGGTGATTGGAGCATCGGGCGGCGTGGGTTCGTTCGCCGCCCAAATCGCCAGGGCCGCCGGCGCCGAGGTAACCGGCACCGCCCGCGCCTCCAAGACCGAAATGGTGCGCCGGCTCGGAGTGGACCGCGTGATCGACTACACCCGGGAGGACTTTTTGGACGGGCAGGTCCGCTACGACGTGATCATCGACACCGGCGGAAACCGCGAGCTGGCGGGCCTCCGTAAGGCGCTTACGGAAACCGGGCGCCTGGTGATCGTCGGCGGTGAGACGGATGGCAAATGGTTCGACGCCCTTACCCGGACCTTCAAGTCGCTCCTGCTCGGCCCGTTCACCAAGCAGAAGCTGCTGGCCCTGATGTCGATCGAAAACTCCGGGGACCTCATCGCCCTGAAGGAGCTGATCGAGTCGGGCAAGGTGGCCCCCGCCGTCGACCGCACCTACCCGCTCAGCGAGACTGCAGCCGCGATCCAGTACGTGCAGGACGGCCGGGCTCAGGGCAAAGTAGTGATCGACGTCGAAGGAGATCTGAGGCAGTGAACCGATCGATAACAGGCTTTCATCAGGACGACGACGGAGACTGGGTGGCTGAGATGTCCTGTTTCCACAACAGGCACATCCGCCACCAACCTCCCGTCAAGAACGCCCAGTGGGTGCTGAGTGAGGAGGGGCGCGAGGCTCATATCGGCGCCCCGATTGAGTGTCCGCTCTGCGACCGGGCAGAGCTCCCCGAAGGCCTCACGCAGCTCGGCAGCGCCGGGCCCTGGGACCAGGACACGCTGCCGTCGGGTCTGCTCAACGCCCATCGGACGCCCGAGGGGAGGTGGGGCCGCCTTCAGGTTTTCGACGGCGCAATCGACTTTCAGTTCGAAAGGGAAGAGCCCGAAACGTCGCCCGCCCGGCGGCTGGAGGCGGGGGCCGTCCAACCGATTCCGCCCGGCGCGCCCCACCGGTTGATCCCCGCCGGCCCCGTCCGCCTGGAACTGCAGTTCTGGGGGCGCAGGCCCTAGCGGGACGGCAGGCTGTATGCCTCTAAGAGCAGGCTTTGCACCACCGCGGCCGCAGCTTTCGATCCGGCGGCCACGGCGGCGGCCACCGAGGGCATCTCGGTGCTCAAATCACCTGCGGCGAACAGGCCTGGTACGCCCGTCCGGAACATCGGGTCAACCTGGACGGCGTCGGCAACCACCGGCGTCGGCTCCGCCGGTTCAGCGCCCAGCTGTCCCGCCAGGCCGGATCTCTGGTAC
>JAJCYF010000073.1 GCA_029263035.1 Actinomycetes bacterium | reverse complement strand
GCGCACCGGGAGGAGGAGATCAGCACCGAGGTCATGGACGGCCCCCGCTCTGTCATCTGGCAGCAGGCGGCCAACCGGCTTCCCGCCCAAAAGGCCCTGATGGAGTGGCTGTTGACGCTGGACCGAGCAGATAAGGACGGTCGCCGGGTGCGATGAAAGCGGGCAGGCAGCGCAGGATTGTGGGGCTTATCCGGCAGGTGCCGATTACCAGCCAGACCCAGCTGGTCAAGATGCTGCGAGGCTCCGGATTCCCGGCCACGCAGGCAACGGTCTCCCGGGATCTCGATGAGTTGGGGGCGGTCAAGGTCCGTCGGGAAGGCAAGGTCGTGTACTCGCTGCCCTCCGAGTCGGTCTCGGTTCCGGCCGGCGACGCGGTCAGCAGGATGTTCAGCGAGTCCGTCCTGGGGCTGGAGTCCAGTGGCAACCTGGTCGTCGTCAAGACCCCGCCGGGACACGCCGGGATGGTGGGCGGAGCATTGGACCGGTTGGGACTTGAAGGGGTGGCGGGCACCATCGCCGGCGACGACACCATCCTGGTGGTGTGCAAACAGGGGGTCATGTCCCGCAAGGTGGAGCGCCGGCTGCGGGGGATGGTGGAGTCCCTGCCCGGCAGTGACCTGGCCCCCGCGGAGGATTGAAAGTCGACAGTGGTTCTATGAGAGAGGAAGTTCAAGATGAGTGAAAGAGTCGTACTTGCCTATTCAGGCGGGCTCGACACCACCGTAGCGGTGAGGTGGCTCAAGCAGACGCAGGACCTGGACGTCATCGCGCTGCTGGTGGATGTTGGTCAGGGCGGCGACACCGAGCTTTTGCGTAAGCGGGCCATGGACGCCGGCGCGCTGGATGCGCAGGTCATCGACGCCCGCGAGGAGTACGCCAACGAGTACGTGACCAAGGCCCTGGCCGCCAACGCGCTGTACCAGGACCGCTACCCCCTGGTCTCCGCGCTTTCCCGGCCCCTGATCTGCAAGCACTTGGCGGAGGCGGCCCACCACTACAACGCCCGCTACGTCGCCCACGGCTGCACCGGCAAGGGCAACGACCAGGTGCGGTTCGAGGTCTCCCTCGCCGCCCTGTCGCCCGACCTGGTCGTGCTCGCCCCCTGCCGGGGGTGGGGAATGACGCGGGAGGAGGCCATGGGCTACGCCATGCAGCACAACCTCCCGATCTCCATGACCCCCGCATCCCCCTACTCCATAGACGAAAACCTGTGGGGCCGCGCCATCGAGTGCGGAGTCCTTGAGGACCCGTTCATCGAGCCGCCCGACGATATCTGGGAGCGGACCTCCGACCCCTCGTCGGCCCCCTCCGAGCCGGCCTACCTGGAGATCGAGTTCCGCCGCGGCCTCCCGGTTGCGCTCGACGGCGAAGCTCTGCCGTTCTCCCAGCTGGTCGAAAGGGTGGAGAAGCTTGCCGGCAGCTACGGCTACGGCCGGATCGACATGATCGAGGACCGGGTGGTGGGCATCAAATCCCGCGAGGTGTACGAGGCCCCCGGCGCCCTGGCGCTGATCGAGGCTCACGCCGAGCTCGAGCACCTGACCCTGGAGAGGGACCTGCTGCGGACCAAGCGTGAGCTGGAGCGCACCTACGCCAACCTGGCATACGAAGGATTGTGGTTCTCGCCGCTGCGGGAGGCGCTGGACGCGTTCATTCAAAGCACCGAGCAGTACGTGAACGGGACGGTCCGGGTGAAGATCGAGTCCGGCAGCGTCCGGGTCGTCGGCCGCAGGTCGGCGGCTTCGCTCTACGAGATGTCGCTGGCCACCTACGACCGGGATGACGCGTTCGACCACAAGGCGGCCGAGGGCTTCGTCAAGCTGTGGGGCCTGCCGCTCAAGACCTGGGCCCGGGCCCGGCGAGCGGATGCTGCATCGCCTCCGGGCGCCGGCTCGTGGGAGGGCGTGAGCGAAAAATGAGCGAACCGCTGTGGGCCGGGCGGTTCTCGAAGGGACCGTCCGAGGCCCTGGCGGAGCTGTCGCGCTCCATTCAGTACGACCAGCGCCTGTGGCCCCAGGACATCGCCTGCACCCGGGCGCACGCCGCCAACCTGCAGCGGGCCGGGCTGATCACCGCCGAGGACGAAGCCGCCCTGGGTGGAGCGTTGGACAAGGCGGCGGCCGCTTTTGCCGATGGGTCGTTCGCCTTCAACCCATCGGACGAGGACATCCATTCTGCGATCGAGCGGTTCCTTACCGATGATCTGGGGGACCTGGGGGCACGGATCCACGCCGGCCGGAGCCGCAACGACCTGGTGGTCACCGACTTCCGGCTCTGGCTAAAGACCGCCATCCCGGCTGTCGCCGGGGGCGTGCTCGGCCTGCAGGAAGCCCTGCGGGAGCAGGCAGAGGCTCATATCGACACCCTGGCTCCGGGGTACACCCACCTCCAGCGGGCCCAGCCGGTGCTGCTTGCCCATCACCTGCTGGCGCACGCCTTTGCTCTCGCCCGGGACTTCGACCGATTGAGGGGCGCCTTTGCCCGGGTGGATGTCTCGGGGCTGGGCGCAGCCGCCTTCGCCGGGACCACACTGCCGCTGGACCCGGTGCGCACCGCGTCCGACCTGGGATTTTCGGCGGTGTTCGATAACTCGGCAGACGCAGTCGGCGCCCGGGATTTTGCTCTGGAGTTCCTTGCTGCAGCTGCCATATTGGGGACCCAGCTTTCCCGGATTGGGGAGGAGATCGTGCTGTGGACCAGCGCCGAGTTCGGCTTCGCCACCCTGGACGACGCCTTTGCCACCGGGTCCAGCATCATGCCGCAGAAGAAGAACCCGGATGTGGCCGAGCTGGTGAGAGGCAAGTCGGCCCGGGTGATCGGGGACCTGGTGCACCTGCTGGGAGTCGTAAAGGGGCTCCCCATGGCCTACAACCGGGATCTGCAGGAGGACAAAGAACCGGTGTTCGATGCCGCCGACACGGTCGGACTGTGCCTGGCGGCGCTGACCGGCACCATCGGCACGCTCATCTTTCACCCGGACCGCCTGGAGGCGGCTGCCCGCGGAGGAGCGGCCGGGGCGACCGACCTGGCCGAGGCCCTGGTGAAGGAAGGGGTGCCCTTCCGCCACGCCCACGAGGCGATCGGCAAACTGGTAGCAGTGGCCGCCGGCCGTAACGCCGAGCTGGCCGATCTCACTGAAGAGGAGCTGCAGGCGGCCCACCCGAAGTTGAGCGTCGCGATGCTGGACCTACTGGATGCCCGCCGCAGCGTCTCCTCGAGGTCTTCCCACGGAGGGACGTCGCCGGAGCAGATCGGTCTGCAACTCGAGCGCCTCGGCAGGTTGCTGGACGCCGAGCGCAAATGGTGCGCCGGGAGGTAGGGCGATGAGCTGTTCCGCCCGATAGCGGTATCGCGCTGGGTGCCGGAAGATCGCCGCCCCGGCGAGGCTCTATGCTCGGTTCGGCTCTTAGCCCGATGTTGGTCCAGCGCAGAGGTTTTCGGCCGGGCCGCTAACCGAGTAATCGAAAGAGGAGTGTTCATATGATCATGGTGACCAGAGCAATCGGTGGTTTGCTGGTTCTCGTTGGAGTTGTTGCTTACCTGGCCACAGATCGCCAGAGTCCGACCGCCCTGGCTCCGGCGGCGGTAGGTGTGTTGCTGCTGATTTTCGGGTTTCTGGCCGGCAAGCCGGAACGAACCCGCAGCATGATTCATGCCGCACTGGGGGTTTCGCTGCTGGGGCTTCTGGCAAGTGGTATGCCGCTTAGCGATCTGCCTGCGTTGTTTGCCGGAGATGCAGAGCGGCCGGGAGCTGTGCTGGCCGCGGCCGCAATGGCGTTGCTGTGCCTGGTACACCTGGGGCTCGGAGTCCGCTCCTTTCTAGCCGCTCGCCGAAGGCGGACAGCTCCCACTCAATGAGGCGGACGACTTACGGAATCGGCCTTCCGATTGGGGGCGCCGGCCACCCGGTGCCGGAAACGAGCGAACGGTGACCTCCGAGCGGCTCCGATCCTTTGCGCTGATCCTGCTGGCCCTGATTGCAGCTTGGCTGGTGGCGCGAATGGACAAGGGTCACGCGTGGCTGGGATTGGGTCTGATCCTGATGCTGGCAGGCCTTGCGCTTTGGGGAGTGGGACTGAGAATCATCGGGCGCACCCAGACTCCCATCTCCTATATGGTGCTCCACCACTGGACGGAGAACGTGCTTTTCCTCCAGGCTCTCGGTGGCGTTGCGCTGCTGATCATGGGGAACCGGATGTCCTCGGGACTGTTCCCGTGGGACCATTACATATACGGGTCCTTGTTCCCCCTGCTGGCCCTGATCTCGGGCCGGCTGGCCGGAATGCGGCGCGAACGCGAGTACGTTGGGATCGCCTGGGGGGCATTCTTCGCCGCAGCGCTCAGCCTGCAGGCTCTTGCCACCGGGTGTGAGTTCGTAATCGACGCAGCATGCCTGTCCGGTTAGACGAGAGGAGCGAATTTGAGCACTAAGAGCGCAGGCGTATCGCGATCGGTACCCGACCGGATCGCGCGCCAGTTGCTGCGCCTGGAGGAAACCTCTCCCCGGGCTCTGATGCCCATAAAGGGGTCGCTGCTCATCTCGGGAATTCGGTGCACGCTCAGCTACATCGTGCTGCCGGCGCTGGCGCCGCTCATTGGTCTCTACGACTGGGTAGGCCGTCCCATATCAATTGTGCTCACGTTGGCAGCCATCGTTCTGGCAGTCATCAGTCTCCGCAGGGTGTGGGCCGCCGACTGGAAGTATCGCTGGCCCTATACGGCATTTAGCGCGGTTGTCCTGACTCTGCTTTGCATCGTGATCCTGGTGGATGTGCGCGGCGTCATGGCCTAACCGGTCATGTTCTTCGGGAATCTTCTTTAATCTGTTCTGCTCCTGCCGATGAAATGAAGAACACCAGCCGGGCGCGCCGTCCGTGGGACGACAGCTTCAGACCTCAAGGAGACCGTTCTTATGCCCCAGCCCTATAAGAAGCGTCGTTCGATTCTTGCGCTGCTTGTCCTGGCCGCTTCTCTGCCGGTGATTTTTTCCGCCTCCCCGGCCGCGGCTGCCACCGCTCCGGCAACGAGTTGCAACTTTCTGCAGAGGCTGTTGGGTCTGTGCCCGAAGGCGCCAGCGCCCACCCCTTCACCGACTCCGACCGCTTCACCGACTCCGACCGCTTCACCCACTGCCCCCGCACCGACCCCGCCGCCTCCCACGAACACTGCCTGCGGAGGAGTGGCGACCCTGCCGAAGGCCGGCGGCGGCGTGTGGACCTGCGACTTCAACGACGAGTTCAACGGCACCGCCCTCGACCGATCCATGTGGCTTCCCCAGCCGACCAAAGGCACCGGGTTCGATTCGAACGACCACGACTGCTTCATGGACTCCCCTAACAACGTATCCGTGAGCGGCGGAAGCCTGGTGCTGACCAGCCGGATGGAGCCGGCTCCGTTCATCTGTGAGGACAGGGTGGCCCGTACAACCCAGTACACCTCCGGTTCGGTCTCGACCTTTCAGCGCAAGAGTGTGAACCGGGGCCGGGTCGAGGTCCGGGCGAAGATCCTCTCCGCCAAGGTCCAGGGCACCCACAGTGCGTTCTGGCTGTTCCCGCAGGACCTTAACGGCGGTCCCGGCAGGGGGGAGATCGACATCGCCGAGATCTACGGTGTCTACAGCGACCGGGCGATCCCGTACATCCATCACCCGCTTTCTTTCCTCGACAACAGCGACACGAACAACTTCTGCATGATCCAGGACATCGCCGACTGGAACACCTATGTCGTCGAGTGGACCGCCCAGTCGATCAAGATCATCTACAACGACCAGGTGTGCCTGACGAACGCGATGGGTGCGTCCAACTTCAACAAGGACTACATGGTGGCGCTCACGCAGGGTCTGGGCTGGCCGGGGAACGACTTCCAGCCGGGCGTGACCCCCCTGCCGGCGCAAACCCTCGTGGACTACGTACGGGTCTACAAGTAGCCGGCGGCCCGGCATGCCGATCAGGCAGGCCGGGCCCGTGTAGGCCATACCCCGCCCACCCGGACGAATGATGTGTCCACCCTGGGTTGGCGGGGTATGGCCAACAACAATGAATAAGTCCGTGCTGGTGGCTCTGACGGTACTGGCTGCCGTCTTCGCGGTCCCGGCCGGTGCACAGGAGGCGGTTCCGGTCCAGGTCAGTTCCGACCCCTACACCAATTCCGAGAGCCAGCATCAAACCCAGGTCGAGCCTGACACCTTCGCATTCGGAGGCGCCGTCCTGTCTGCCTTCATGACCGGCCGGCAAGAGGGTGGATCGGCGAACATTGGCTGGGCCTACTCCGCCGACGCCGGCGCAACCTGGACCTCCGGCTTTTTGCCCGGCCTCACGATCAACTCAGACCCTCCGGGCAGCAATAGCAGGGCGGCGGACCCCAGCGTCGCCTACGACTCCCGGCATGGCGTCTGGCTCGTCAACACCCTGACTGCTACCGAAGGTCGCAGCGGCACGGGGGTTTTCGTCAGTCGCTCTGCCGACGGGGTGAATTGGGAGAATCCGCGTGTGGTCTCGGAGTACTCCATCGGCTTCGGCCACGACAAGAACTGGATGGTCTGCGACAACGCGGACGCCAGTCCGTTTTACGGCAACTGCTATGTCGCCTGGACGAACTTCGAGGCGGGCGGCGCAATGGAGGTCGTACGCTCCACCGACGGGGGGCTTACCTGGTCCGAGCCGGTGCGTCCCGGCGGCCAGCCCGCCGGCTTCGGCGTCCAGCCGGTGGTTCAGCCCAATGGCAACGTGGTGGTGGTCGCACTCGACCGGCTGGAGCAGAGGATGTTGTCGGTTCGCTCGACCGATGGGGGACTCACCTTCGGGCCGGCAAACTATTTCTCCGAGGTGCGGATCCGCCGCCCGCCGGACTACCGGAACAACCCTTTCCCCTCCGTCGAGGTTGATGGGGCCGGGAAAATCTACGCCGCATGGCAGGATTGCTCGTTCCGCAACGTCTGCCTGAACTCGGGCAACGACACCGTACTCAGCACGTCCGACGACGGGATCAGCTGGAGCCCGGTCAGGCCGATCCGGCCGGCAGCGGAGCCCGATACGGCGAACCGGGTCCCAGCCGGAGCCGATTACCTGCAGCCGGGTCTGGGGGTGGACCCGGCAACCAGCGGCCCCGCGGGCAGGCTGGGGCTTTACTTCTTCTATTCCGACTCCCAGTGCGGGACCTTCGATGCCTGCCGGCTGGAGGTCGGGTTCACCTCATCGGTGGATGGTGGTGAAAGCTGGCAGCCGGCGATTCGGGTCAGCCCGGATCCGATGCCTCTAACCTGGCTGCCCACCACCAGCGGCGGCCGGATGACTGGAGATTACCTCTCCACCTCGGTCGTGGGAGGGAAAGCGATCTCGGTATTTCCGCTGGCCTCTGCGCCGGCGCCGGACGGTTCGTTCCGGCAGGCCATGCACGCATCTTCGATCGAGATAGAGGGTGACCCTGTGGTCGATCCGCCCGGCACCCCGACCGATCCGGGAGGCCTTCTGGGCCTGCTCAACGACCTCATCAGTCTTGTGCTGCAGCTGCTACCCGGAATCTAGGCCCACAGGAACGGCCCTTCCCGATCAGTGGCGTGATATCGCGTGCTTCGGGCGGGCCCTGCGGCGCCGGGAGGCGATCCGGGTGGCAAGCAGGATTCCGGAGAGCCCGGCGATGAGGGCGATCACCGGCCCGGAACTGCTCTCTGGGCCCTCCGAGTCGGCCACCGCCACCGGTTCTATCTGCTGCTGCCGGCTTGGGGCCTGTGATTCATCGACGGGCGGCGGGCCGGGTGAACTGGCCGCTCCGCCCGCCAGGGCGGCGGGGCTCGGAGACGGTGGCGCCGGCGGTGAAGGGGAGGGCGTCGGCTCGCGGGAAGCCGAGGCCCTGGGCGAGGGCGAACCGGGAGTTTTCTTTGCAGAGGCGGCAGAAGGCGGCTCCTTGGTTGCGGCCGAAGCCGCCGCCGGAGCCGGAGGAGGTGGT
>JAJCYF010000072.1 GCA_029263035.1 Actinomycetes bacterium | reverse complement strand
GGAGGACTATCAGCAGCTCACCAGGGAACAGGTGCTCAGCGGCTGCCACGTCCACGTGGGAATCGACGATCCCGAGGACGCCATCCAGGTCATGAACCGGGTACGCCCCTGGTTGCCGGTTGTCCTGGCGCTGTCGGCCAGTTCGCCGTTTTGGCTGGGCGAGGTCACCGGCTACCGCAGCTACCGCAACCGGCTCTGGCAGCGGTGGCCCACGGCCGGTATGCCGGGCCCGTTTGCCAACCGGGCAGAATACGACTCATTGGTGGAGGCGCTGCTGGGTTCCGGGAGCATCGACAAGCCGGCGAGGATCTACTGGGACGTACGACCCTCCAACAAGTTCGACACCATTGAGTTCCGGGTGGCCGATGCCTGCTCGGATATCGACGATTCCGTCCTGGCCGCCGCGCTGGTGCGGGCGATCAGCCAGACCTGCTACCGGGAGCTAAAGGCCGGCGAGAAGGGGATGCAGATAAGGGACGAGATGCTCAGGTCCGCCATCTGGCGAGCCGCCCGGTACGGCGATACGGAAAGGTTGATCGATCCCGGCCGGCAGGGCCTCGTGCCGGCATACGAGCTGGTTTTCTCGCTGCTCGAGGCCCTGAGGCCGGTGCTGGAGGACCGCAACGAGTGGGACGAGGTACGGGAGTTGGTGACCCAGGTCCGCAGCCGGGGTACGGGAGCCGCTCGCCAGCTTGCGGAGTACCGGCGCACCGGCCGGTTGCAGGATGTGGTGGACCTGATTGTTCGGGAAACCGCCCCCGGGAGGGTGGCTTAAGCGGGCGGTCCCGCCGGCTTGTCCTGCTCGGTGTCGGGATGGTGTCCAGGCTGGTTCTCTTCCGGCACCGGGCCCATTCCCCCTCGGTCACCCCGATCGACGCTGGTAACGCCCTCTCGAGCCCTCATCTCGGGACCGTCGTGGTCGGTTGAACCTTTTCGGTTTCTTGCCAGTTCGGGCTGCTGTGGTTTTGTCATGGGTCATCTCTTCCCGCCGATGGACTTCATTAATCCCCCGGCTTAGCGGGTAAACACACCTCACAGGGCAAACAAAGCCACCTTCAATTCGCTCCGGCGGGCAAAGCGAGGTTCGAATGGCCACGATCACCCCGAAAATCCAAAAAGCACGAGCAGGCCTCATTCGCAGGCTGGCGGAGACGGACCCCCCGGGAAAGGTCCTGAGCCTCTACGTCGACCTCGACCCGGCAAAGTTCGCCACCCCTCCGGCCCGGGAGTCGCAGGTCAAATCGCTGACCAACGAGGCGGAGTCCATGGTCGAGCAGTTCGACCGGGAGTCAAAGATGCCCCTCAGGGAGGATGTCCGCCTGGTCAGAGAGTTCCTCCTGGGGGACTTCGACTGGACCTCCGAAGCACGCTCCGTCGCCATCTTTGCCTCTACCGGCAACGGGATGTTCGACGTCCTCAAGCTGCCCGAGCCCGTCGAGCGCGGAGTTTTCATCGACGACCGCCCGCACGTCCTTCCGATCCAGGACCTGGTTGAGCAGGAAACCTGGTGCGTTCTGCTGGTCAGCCGGGACGTGGAAAGAATCTTCATCGGTTCCCCGATCACCCTCAAGGAGTACGACGAGTCGCGCGAGGACGTACGCGGCCAGCACGACCAGGGTGGCTGGTCCCAACGGCGCTTCGCCAACGTGGTGGAGGAGGATGTGGAGGACCATCTCAAGAAGGTCGCCGAGCGTATCCTCGCCCTGCACAAGGCAACGGAGTTCGACCACATCGTGGTTGCCGCCGACGAGGAGCTGTGGCCCCGCATTTCGGAACGGCTCCACTCCTACGTCTCTCAGATCACCGTCGGCCGCATAGATGCCGACATCCAGATGGCCACGGCGGAGGACCTGCAGACCAAGCTCAAGAGCATCGCTGCCCGCCAGGAGGCAGAGCGGGAGCAGGAGTTGATCGGCCGCCTCAAGGAAGGGCTGGCGAACGACGGCCGGGCCGCCGGCGGGCTCGAGCGGGTGCTCGCCGCCTTCAACGAAGCCAGGGTCGAGACCCTTCTGCTGGCCGAAGACTTCAGCGCATCCGGAGTGACCTGCCCGACCTGCGGTTACCTCGGAGTCTCTGAAGGCACCTGTCCGGTTGACCGGGAGAGCACCGACAGGCTGGACGACATCGTCCCCAGGCTCGTCGAGCGCGCAGGCGAGCTGGCGGCGGACACAGTTACCGTCCGGAACCCGAGGGCGCTGGAGGACTCCCGTGGGATCGCCGCACTCCTGCGCTTTTGAGCGCCCGATTGCAACGCTTGACACTCCCCCGCCGCTCGGTCAAGATTGAGACACGGCAACGAACAGGAGTCTGACAGTGGCGCGCTACGAATCGGAAAGGAGCCCTCAGGGGCAGCTGGTCCTTCTTCTCGTATCGCGGTAGCGCGCGCCTGCAGTTCCGGCGAGCGCTACGAAACCTCTCTGACTGAGAGGTTTTTTGTTTCCCGGGCACCTGCAGACTCCCCCTACCTCGACCGAGACGTCGAGATGCTGGTCCACTGAGTCATTTCCGCATCGTCTGCGGCCCCCTGCTTAAGAACAAAGAACTGCCTAGAGCCGTAAAAAGAAAGGACATTAACCATGAGCGAGGTCACCGGGGCAAAGGCCCTTTTCCTTGCGCTCGAAGCAGTTGGGGTCGAGCACATCTTTGGTATACCGGGCGGAGCGATCCTGCCCGCCTACGACCCGTTGATCGACTCAACGGTCAAACACATCCTCTGCCGGCACGAGCAGGGTGCCGCCCACGCCGCCGACGGCTACGCTCAGGCCTCCGGCAAGGTAGGCGTCTGCATGGCCACCTCCGGCCCCGGCGCGACCAACCTGATCACCGGCCTGGCGTCCTCGTTCATGGACTCCATTCCCGTTGTGGCGATCACCGGCCAGGTGCCGCGGCCCGCCATGGGGTACGACGCCTTCCAGGAGTCGGACATCACCGGCAACGCCGGACCGGTCACCAAGCACACCTTCCTGGTGATGGAGCCCGACGACATTGCCCAGACGGTCGCCGAGGCGTTCCACATCGCAAGCACCGGCCGTCCCGGCCCGGTGCTGATCGACATTCCCAAAGACGTCCTGCAGGCCAGGTTCACCTACAAGCCGGCCGGTCCGGTCGACCTCCCCGGCTACCAGCCCACCACCAAGCCCAACCAGCGGCAGATCGTTGAGGCGGCCAAGCTGATTGCCGAGTCGGAACGACCGATCCTGTACGCCGGCGGCGGGATCATCAAGGCCGGAGCATCGGCGGAGCTGGTGCAGCTGGCGGAGATGACCGGCATCCCGGTCGTCACCACGCTGATGGCCCGCGGTGTGATCCCCGACGGCCACGACCTGTGCCTGGGCATGCCGGGGATGCACGGCAACTACACGGCCGTCACCGCCCTGCAGCGCAGCGACCTGCTGATCGGCATCGGCCCCCGCTTCGACGACCGCGTCACCGGCAAGCTGTCGCACTTTGCGCCCGACGCCAAGATCATCCACGCCGACATCGACCCGGCGGAGATCAGCAAGAACCGCAAGGCCGACGTCCCGATCGTGGGCGACGCCAAGGCGGTCCTGGTCGAGCTGATCAAGGTCATCGAGTCCCGCCGGGGCAAGGATTCCCAACCCGACTACTCGGCGTGGCGGGACACGGTCAACGGGTGGAAGAAGGCCTACCCCTACAAGTACACCCAGACCGAGGACGGCCCCCTGAAGCCGCAGTACGTGGTGGAGCGGATCGCCGCCCTGACCGACGGCAACGCCATCTACTGCTCCGGCGTGGGCCAGCACCAGATGTGGGGGTCGCAGTTCATCCCCTTCCGGCGTCCCCGAACCTGGATCAACTCCGGCGGCTCCGGCGCCATGGGCTTCGGTGTCCCGGCGGCGATGGGGGCCAAGGTCGCCATGCCCGACGACGAGGTGTGGTGCATAGACGGCGACGGCTGCTTCCAGATGACCTGCCAGGAGCTGGCGACGATGGCGGTCGAGAAGATCCCGATCAAGATCGCCATCCTGAACAACGCCTACCTGGGCATGGTCCGCCAGTGGCAGGAGCTGTTCTACGACGAACGCTACTCCGAGGTGGAGTTCGGCTGGGACATCCCCGACTACGTCAAACTCGCCGAGGCCTACGGATGCATCGGCCTGAGGGTCGAGTCCATGCAGGACGTGGACACGGCAATCGAGAAGGCCCGGGGCGTCAACGACCGCCCGGTGGTCATCGACTTCCGCTGCGACAAGGGCGAGATGTGCTACCCGATGGTCGCCGCCGGAAGCTCCAACGACGACATCATCCTCGGCCCCGAGTACGAGAAGGAGCCGGTTGCGCACGAGCTGGGTGACCACCTCTACTCGCAGGAAGAGGACATGGTGATCGACTGATGAAGCACACCATCGCTGTCCTCGTCGAGAACAAGCCGGGTGTCCTGGCCCGGGTCTCCGGGCTCTTCGCCCGCCGGGGCTTCAACATCCACTCCCTGGCGGTCGGAACTACCGAGAGCCCCAACGTCAGCCGGATGACCATCGTGGTCGACCTGCCCGAGCGGCCTCTGGAGCACGTAACCAAGCAGGTCTACAAGCTCATCAACGTG
The DNA here is from genome assembly GCA_029263035.1 of Actinomycetes bacterium. Lineage (GTDB taxonomy): Bacteria > Actinomycetota > CADDZG01 > JAHWKV01 > JAHWKV01 > JAJCYE01. Next base: position 1,550 of record JAJCYF010000072.1, on the reverse strand, counting down.
CTGAAGGTGATCGAGCTGGAGCCCGAGTTGTCGGTTGAACGCGAGCTCATGCTGATCAAGGTCCGGGCGGTTGCCGAGGTAAGGGCCCGCATCATCGAGCTCACCGAGATCTTCCGGGGCAAGGTAATAGACGTCGGCACAGACTCGATGACCATCGAGATCACCGGGGCGCCGGAGAAGATCCAGGCCTTCGAGGACCTGGTCGCGGTCTACGGGATAATCGAGCTCGTAAAGTCCGGCCGGGTGGCCCTCAGCCGGGGATCCAAATCAATCAAAGACCGCCAGCTGCGGGTGGCGGGTTAACAACTCAACCAATCTAGGAGGCAACACGCATGGCCACGAAGTACTACGAAAACGACGCCGATCCCGAGGTGCTGAAGGGGCGACCCATCGCGATCATCGGTTTCGGCTCCCAGGGCCATGCCCACGCCCTGAACCTAAAGGACTCCGGCTTCGACGTACGGGTAGGCCTGAGGGACGGCTCTTCGTCCTGGTCTCAAGCGGAAGCCACCGGCCTGAAGGTCCTGGAGACCTCCAAGGCCGCGGCGGAGGCCGAGGTCATCATGCTGCTGGTCCCCGACCAGAACTGCAAGGCGATCTACGACGAGTCCATCGCACCGAACCTGAACGACGGGGACGCGCTGGTCTTTGCCCACGGGTTCAACATCCACTTCAAGCGCATCACCCCGCCGGCGGGCGTCGACGTCTTCATGGTCGCCCCCAAGGGACCGGGGCACCTGGTCCGCAGGACCTTCACCGAGGGCATCGGCACCCCGGCCCTGGTGGCCGTGGAGCAGGACGCCTCGGGCAAGGCCCGCGACTACGCCCTGGCCTACGCCTACGGCATCGGCTCGGCGCGGGCCGGCCTGATTGAGACCACCTTCCGCGAGGAGACCGAGACCGACCTGTTCGGCGAGCAGGCCGTGCTGTGCGGCGGGCTGACCCGCCTGATCCAAACCGGTTTCGAAACCCTGGTCGATGCGGGCTACCAGCCGGAGGTCGCCTACTTCGAGTGCCTGCACGAGGTGAAGCTGATCGTCGACCTGATATACGAAGGCGGCCTGGCGTAGATGCGTCACTCGATCTCCGACACCGCCGAGTACGGTGACCTGACCCGCGGCCAGCGGGTGGTCACCGACGAGACCCGGGAAGCGATGGACAAGATCCTGGTCGACATCCAGAGCGGCAACTTCGCCAAGGAGTGGGTGGCGGAGGCCGAGGGCGGCTACCCCAACTTCCAGAAGATGCGTGACGAAGCCGCCGACCAGCAGATCGAGTCGGTCGGCAAAGAACTCAGGTCAATGATGCCCTGGTTGCAGAAGTAGCCATGACTTATCGGCGTTCCGATCTGGTCCTGAAACAACTTCTTTTACTCGCGCTTTGAGGGCTCGGGTCGCTGCTGCAAAGGTGCGACCCGCAGCCCCAGCCCCACCCAAAGCGACCACGAGCAAAGATCAAGGAGTTTGAAATGACAGACCAGGTACGCATCTTCGACACCACGCTGCGCGACGGTGAGCAGTCGCCGGGCATCAACCTGTCCGGCAAGGAGA
>JAJCYF010000071.1 GCA_029263035.1 Actinomycetes bacterium | reverse complement strand
GAGCAACGCACTCGTAATGCGTAGGTCCGGGGTTCGATTCCCCGCTCCGGCTCCATTTCTTCGCCCTTCAAGGCCGGTTGTGCCTCAATCAAGGCCTTTTTGGGCCAAAAATCTGTCCTGGGTACAAAAATCTCGTTCGGGGAATACATAAGTACCAATCCACGTTTCCAGGCATAACGAATAAGAGTGCAGGGCAAAACTTAACCACCGGTTATCCAAGAGGAGGGATGAACGTGGCGTCGACTGCGATAAGAGGTGCTCATGTAGTGGGACTTCCTAAGAGGTCCCGTCGTTATGCAGAAGACCGTTCGTGCGCTCATGAGGGCTGCATCACCAAGCTCTCGATGTACAACCGCCGTGACACCTGCTTTATCCACGCGGACGTAAAGATTCCGCGGCTTCGAGGCAAAAAGGTCAGCTAATCAGGCGCTCTTAGCCGCCCATCCAGGACTGGTCCGCAAGGCCGTAGTGCAACGCCATGGAGTTGCCCGGCCGGCCGGTCTGCGAAGCACCCAGAGCTGGCAACGTAATCTCCGAGCTTCAACCCGCTGTTAAGCTGGTCTGGTGCCGGGATACCCATTTGATCAAGGCCACACCCCCAGCGGCCCTCCGGTCCTTGTTTTAGTCGCGGTTTTAGTCGCGGAGCGCAAGCCATGAGCGGCCTGGTCGACGAGGCAGTCGCCTCACGGTTCGCCGCTATGTTTGCCCAGCCCGGCTCGCTTGACCAGTCCTATCTCCTTGACGGACTGCAGGAGAGTTTTGAGGAGCTGACCCGCGAGGCGGAACCGCTGATCGCCGAGGAGAGCGGTTTCATCTCCCCCCATCCCGCGGTTCCCAGGGTGCTGTCTCGCCAGGAGTGGGCAACCGCCAACGTCACCTCCATGCTTTCGCTGATGTCCCCCCTGCTGGACAAGATGCAAAAGCGTATGGACACCACTCCGGCCTTTCCCGGTGCCAAGTACGGGTACAAAGCCGCACTCGGGGCCCAGCTCGGCACCGTTCTGGGGTTCCTCTCGCAGCGGGTATTGGGTCAGTACGACATCCTGGTCGGTCACCAGAACCAGGTCTGGTTCGTAGGTCCCAACGTAGTGATGATGGAGCGGCGATTCGGATTTCTCCCCCGGGATTTCAGGCTGTGGATCGTGCTCCACGAGTTAACCCACCGGAGCCAGTTCGAGGCCAACCCCTGGGTACGTCCGCACTTTTTGGGCCTGGTCAACCAGATGCTGGAGTCCATGGACATGGATGCCAAGGCGCTTGCCGACCGGATGATCTCCTCCCTGAAACCGGCCGGCAAGGACGGCGAGGACGGCACGCCGCTGGTCTTTAGGATGCTGCAGCCCAACCAGCTGGAGATCTTCAACCGGCTGCAGGCGTTCATGTCGGTGATCGAGGGCCATGGGAACTTCGTTATGGACCGTGTGGGCGAGGGTCGCATCCCCAGCCAGCCCCGCATGAGCCAGGCCCTTCGCGGCGGCAGCACCATGGGCAGCCCGATGGCCAGGCTGATGGCGAAGGTACTCGGATTTGAGCTCAAGAAGGCCCAGTACGTGCAGGGCCAGCTGTTCTTCGATGCGGTTTATGCCGCTGCCGGATCCGCCGGGGTCAAGGCCGTTTTCCACTCGGTAGAGGCCCTGCCCACGCTGGACGAGGTCAAGTCCCCGGAGCGCTGGCTGAGCCGGGTTGCGCCTTGACGCCGGCTGAGACGGCCGCCGGCACCATCGCAGATTTCGCCATGCTGCTGCCGGGAGAGCGGGTACTGGCGGCGTTCAGCGGAGGCGCCGACTCCACCGCGATGGCCCTGGTGCTCAAGGATCTCGGTTACGAGGTAGTGCTGGGCCACGTCGACCACGGCATGCGCCCCGATTCATCCGCCGACGCGCGCCACTGCCGGAAAACCGCCCGCCGGCTTGGGCTTGAACTTGTCGAGTCCTGCGTGAAGGTCGACCCCCCCACCCAGGCCGAGGCGCGCCGTGTGCGTTACGCCGCGCTTCAGGCCATGGCTCGTGCCTGCGGCGCCCGGAGAATCGCCACCGGGCACACCATGGACGATCAGGCGGAAACCGTCATGCTCCGCCTGGACCGAGGGGGCTACGGGCTGGGAATTCCGCCGGTCCGGGACAACATCGTGCGGCCGATCCTGGACCTCGGACGCAGCGACACCGAGCAGGTTTGCCTGGCGGAGGGTGTCGAGTTTTGCACCGACCCGTCGAACACCAACCCCAGGTACCGGCGGGTGGCGGCCAGGATGAAGCTTGCCGCCGGGCCCCAGAGCGAGGTCGGCCGGCTGACCGCAGTCGCGGGGGCGAGCCGCGCCGAAGTCGAATCGGTGGCGGCCCGGGTACAGGCGATGTGGCCGGACATGGCGATCTCGGGCGACGGAAATGTATCGCTCGATCGCAGTGGTTTGAAGCAGGCAGCCGCAGGGCAGGTGCAGAACCAACTCATCCGCCGGGCGGCCGCAGAGCTCGGGGTGGAGCCAACCGGTCGTGCGGTCCGGGACATCGTGGAGAAGGTGCTTGTGGTAACCGGCGCCCGTCTGGCGCTGCCGGGAGGTCTATCGGTATGGTCGGAGCGTGATCGATTGGTTTTTGGACGGCATCAGGAACGACCTGTGTTGCCCCGGGTCGCCGTAGCGATTCCCGGCACCACCTCCCTGCCCGGATACCAGGCCGAGTTGAGCGTTGAGGAGGGGCCGGTATCCGGACCGGGCGAATGGACCCCCGACCGCAGGGCCGAGTTGATCGATGCGTCGCTGGTGCGGGCCGGCATGGCTGTGCGCCAGTGGAAACCGGGCGACCGGTTCCGGCCGCTGGGGGCTCCGGGATCCCGCAAGCTGCAGGATTTCTTCGTTGACTCCGGCGTCCCCCGGCACGCCAGGCACCGGGTGCCCCTGCTCGTCAGCGGCGACGAGATCGTCTGGGTGGGGGGTCACCGTCTGGACGACCGGTTCAAGGTGACCCCGGCAACGGTGAAGACCCTGCGGCTCACTCTGACCACCGGCGCGGCGTCGGAGGTCGCATGATCGGCGTCGGAAAGACTCTCATCTCGCAGGAGCGCATCCAGGAGCGGATCAAGGAGCTGGCGGCCCGGATCAGCGAGGACTACGCGGGCAAGGATGTGGTGCTGGTCGGGGTTTTGAAGGGTGCCTTCATGCTGATGAGCGATCTGGCACGCCAGATCGATCTGCCCCTGGAGTTCGACTTCATGGCGGTGTCCAGCTACGGGTCGGCCACCCAGACCTCCGGAGTGGTGCGGATCCTGAAGGACCTTGACTACGAGATTACGGACAGGCACGTCCTGCTGGTGGAGGACATTATTGACTCCGGCCTGACCCTCAACTACCTTTTGAAATACCTGAATGGGCGTAAGCCGGCGAGCCTGGAGGTCTGCACGCTTCTACGAAAATCCGGCATTCAGCAGGTTGCCCTGGACGTCAAATATGAGGGTTTTGAGATTCCGGCTCAGTTCGTGATCGGGTACGGCCTGGATCACAACCAGCTGTTCCGCAACCTCCCCTACATAGCTTTTCTGGACGAGGACCAGCTGACGCAGGCGTAAAAATCGCCGGAATTCGAACGGAAGGCAATAACGGTGAAGGTGCTAACCTGGGAAGACGATGGACAAGCTCTTTAAGAACCCAATCTTTTACTTGCTGATCGGCATCGCGGCCATCTGGGCGGTCGCAGGAGTCCTGAACAGCGGCAGCGGCGACGCCGAGCTCAGCACCAGCGAGTTCGAGCGCAAGCTCAAAGCCGGCGATGTCACCGAGGTCGAGGTCTTCGGCCGGAGCGGGCGCATCGAGGGAACCCTGAGCGATGGCTCCGAGTTCACCTCCACCTACCTGAGCTCGGACGATGTCTCCCAGCTTCTCAGGGATCAACCGGGTGTAGCCGTTGAGGTGAACCCCGAAAACCCCAACCTGTGGGGATCCCTGCTGACCAGCATCCTTCCTTTCATATTCATCCTCGGAATCTTCTTCTTCCTGATGCAGCAGATGCAGGGCGGCGGCAACCGGGTCATGTCCTTCGGTAAGTCGAAGGCCAAGCTCGTTGCCAAGGACCAGCCCAAGATCACCTTTGCCGACGTAGCGGGCGTGGATGAGGCAATCGAAGAGCTCGAGGAGATCAAAGAGTTCCTGGCCAACCCCGCCAAATTCCAGAACATGGGCGCCAAGATCCCCAAGGGCGTGCTGCTGTTCGGCCCTCCGGGAACCGGCAAGACCCTCCTGGCCCGGGCAGTTGCCGGCGAGGCAGGCGTTCCCTTCTTCTCGATCTCCGGTTCCGACTTCGTCGAGATGTTCGTCGGTGTCGGTGCCGCCCGGGTCCGTGACCTGTTCGAGCAGGCAAAGGCTTCCGCCCCCGCCATCATCTTCGTCGACGAGATCGATGCCGTCGGCCGGCACCGTGGTGCAGGCCTGGGAGGCGGTCACGACGAGCGTGAGCAGACCCTCAACCAGCTTCTTGTAGAGATGGACGGTTTCGACGTTCGTACCGGCGTCATCCTGATGGCCGCCACCAACCGCCCCGACATCCTGGACCCGGCACTTCTGCGCCCCGGCCGTTTCGACCGCCAGGTGACCGTGGACCGCGCCGACCTCAAGGGCCGCGAGGACATCCTCAAGGTTCACGCCCGCGGCAAGCCGCTGGCCAAGGACGTCGACCTGGCAGTGCTGGCCCGCCGGACCCCCGGCTTCACCGGCGCCGACCTGGCCAACGTCATCAACGAGTCCGCTCTGTTGACCGCCCGCCGTGCCAAGAAGGAGATCGGCATGGATGAGGTCGAGGAGGCCATCGACCGGGTGATCGCAGGTCCGCAGCGCAAGAGCCGGCTGATCAGCGAGCACGAGAAACAGGTAATCGCCTTCCACGAGGCCGGCCACGCTCTGGTCAGCTGGGCGCTCCCGAACGCCGACCCGGTGCACAAGGTTTCGATCATCAGCCGCGGACGGGCCCTGGGCTACACCCTCAACCTGCCCACCGAGGACCGCTTTTTGGAGTCACGTTCCGGCCTTATCGACCAGCTTGCCATGCTGCTGGGCGGCCGGGTTGCCGAGGAGCTTGTCTTCCAGGACCCCACCACCGGCGCCTCCAACGACCTCGAGCGGGTCTCCAAGATCGCCCGCAAGATGGTCTGCGAGTACGGCATGAGCGAAAAGCTCGGCCCAATGGCGCTGGGCGACAAGGTTGACCAGCCGTTCCTCGGCCGCGACATGGGCCACAACGCCGACTACTCAGAGCACGTCGCCTCCGAGATCGACGAGGAGATCCGCCGTCTGGTCGACGAAGCCCACCAGGAAGCGTGGGAGATCTGCTCCACCTACCGGGCTCAGCTGGACTCCATGGTGGCTCTGCTCATCGAGAAGGAGACCATCGAGAAGTCCGATGTCGAGCGGCTGTTCGCCGACGTTCCGAAGCGGGCTGCACGGGGCGAGCTTCCCCGCCGCCTGGTTCAGGACCAGCTGGCGGCTGCGGCCACCAAGGACGAGGACACCATCCAGACCCACTCCCCGGCCCCCGCAAAGCCGGGCCTGCGCCGCCCGGGCGCCGAGCCCACCCCCGCTTAGAATCGATTGAATTAGGTTCAACCGGGCGTTGAATGTGTAGTCGAACATGTGTTGAATTAGCCTTTTTGGCTGGGCTTAGAGTGATAGATTGCAGACATCGTTCCGTATCCGGGCGTGGCCGACTGGGGGTCGTAACGAGCTACCGGAATCGGCACCAAGATCGGTGGAGGAATTGATGGAAACTGCACCAGAGTTCTCGCTGTCGGTGCCGTCCCTATTTGATAGAACGATAAGCTACCTTTCGGCCCTTAAGGATGAAGACTTTGAATCGCTCCTGAAAGCATTTGAGGGTCTTCCGCCGGAATCTTCAACAGAAAAAGTGCTAGACGATCTTGTAGTCGTTTTGCCGGAGGGTGAAGGCCGTAGTGTTACTGCGCTGCTTGAATTCGTCACAAAAACCCGACGCCTAGTTGGCACCTTACGAAGCGACATCGACACGATTGCCGCCGCAGTAGTTAGGGCAAGTCAGCGGATTGACCTGATCGACACTTCCAAACTTGAAGAACGATTGACAGCGTTACTTTCTAGTGAATTCGTTGCCGTGCGGGAGAAGGCTGAGGCCCTCGCCTCTGAGTCTGAACTAGTTCTCACTGACGCAAGATGCATAACTGACCTCAGGCCAGTTTTTGCGACCGACGGAACTCTTAAGCGCCTCGAGGGATTCGTCATTATTCAGAGCCTGAAACTGGAAACCTTTGGGAAGTCGGGTGCGCCGATCTATTTGACCCTGGATCAAGATGGGTTGGAGCAACTGATCGACGCCGTCGAGCGGGCTAGAGAGAAGGCAAATGTGTTGGATCAGCAGTTGCGGACAGCTGGCTGGCGCAATCTAACGGTAAAGTCGAAGTCATGAGCACTACAAACGGTGCAGTAGGCGGCGAGTTAGCCGAGCAGAAACCGGGTCACCTAGACGTCATTAGTGACTACAAAAAGTCTGCGCAGATCGTTGGGTCAGTGAAAACGTCCCACATCTCGCATCGTGCTCTTCCAACAATGATCACCTATGGCGAATCTGTTTTGCCCCCTGACGACTTAGGCCAACTGGTAAGTTCTCATATTCTTGAGATGCCCGAAACCTCTACCCAAGAGAACCTTCGTGCCCTAGACGAAATTAGGACGGACTTCATTTTTTATGTCGCCAATGCCCGAAAGGTGGGGGGCTTCGAGTCGCAATCCGTTCAACTAACCCCAAGAATCTACGACCTCCAACCTTTAGTTGATTCCTCGTTGCCTACCATGTGGAGCAGTAATCGAATCCAAGCTCTTGGGTCGTTCCTCAACTCCATTGTTGCCGTGATTCATGAGGCCCCGGAAGCGCACTGGCGAAACGAGGCACTAAAGCACCTTTCATTAGCCGATGAGGAATCGCCCTGGGCTGAAGCGCTTGGATTGCTCTATTCGTTGCCCGGGATGAGCGCTGTCATGGGAGTCCCGGCCGATGAATTGGTCCAAGCAGTGGAAAAGCGCATTCTCCTGGGCCTTAGGAGTAGCGAAGGCGACTTGTTGTTTCCAGCTGCGCAATTAAGGCGCGATGGAAAGCTTGTGCGCGGGCTTCAGTGGATATTGGCTAACCTTGCCGAAGACATAGTAGATAGCTACACCGTTGCCGGTTGGCTCAATATGCCCCATGAGGCCCTCGGCGGGAGCAGTGTGTGGGAGCGGCTTGCCGACAGTGCTGCTCTTCCTGGTGAAGTTCACAGCTTGGTTGAATCGTTCAAACGAACCCTCGCCGAGTAGCGGGCTTTAAAGACGACTCGAAGTCGCATGGCCCTCAATGCCCCCCCGGACGACTGCGGGGTGCTCGGGAGTGCGCCAGCGATTACAACTCCCCATGAAATGTACCGATGTACGCTCGCAGTGCGAACTTCCCCATGGTATTTCTCGTCGGATGGGGGTGGGCGTTTCGACCTTAAGTCTCCTCAAGGAACTTGCTATTTTGCATCCGACTTTGTCGGTGCAGCGCGAGAGGTGCTCGGGCCGGACTACAGAGCCGGTGGAGTCGTCGCACGGTCGATCCTAGAAGCAAGGAGCAGTTGGCGCATGACTGTGAAAGAGGAATCCTTGGCCGAGTTGGCCGACTTGCTCAATGATCGATGCGATGCGCTTGGATTGACGAATGAAGTGTTCACCACTCGGCGTTATGAGCTGTGTCAAGCTTGGGCTTCCTGCTTCGTCCAAGCCGGATGGGATGGCTTGCGCGTGAGACTCCGTCACCTCTTGTCCCAAGGACGGTGGGGGATCGCCATGTTCGGACCCGAAGGTCCACAGCCAGACGACGCTAGGTACACGGCGGAGAAGTTACCGATTGGAGATGATGAGATAGCGCTCTTTAAGGAAGAGACGGGAATACGGGTCGAGCCTGTCCCAGTCGAGGTTTCGTCATTAGGGCTGCTGAGTTAGTAATCATCGAGTTCAGAGATCCGCTACCTCACTCCATTTGCGTGTCGAAATATGGATGGTTCTAGTGCTAACGAGGAGGAGTCTCCTATCAATACCTCGGTCAGCGGGCCTACCTCGGGCATAAAGGGGTTTATGTGAATGAATGGCATTGCTGCGACCGCCGTCTGTCGTTGGAGCGTGCCCTGGTCATGGGGATCCTCAACGTAACGCCCGACTCCTTCTCCGACGGGGGCCTGTTCCTGGACCCGTTCGCTGCGGTCGAACAGGCTGCCTGGATGCTGGAGGAGGGCGCCGACATCATCGACATCGGGGGGGAGTCCACCCGGCCCGGCGCCGCCGAGGTGTCCGTCGAGGAGGAGCTCAGCCGGGTGGTACCGGTGATCGAGGCCATCGTCTCCCGCACCGGCGCCACCGTCTCGATCGACACCACCAAGTCGGCCATCGCCCGGGCGGCCATCGATTCGGGCGCGGTGATCGTCAACGACGTGACCGCGATGCGGACCGACCCCTCGATGCCCGATGTCATCACCGACTCCGGCGCCGGTGTAGTGCTGATGCATATGTTGGGCAACCCCAGGACCATGCAGGCCAATCCCACCTACGGCGACGTGGTGGCCGAGGTCAAGGAGGCCCTGATCGGCTGGGCAGGCGACGCATTGGCGGCCGGGGTGCCGGATTCCGCAATAGTGCTGGACCCGGGCATCGGATTCGGCAAGACCCGCGAGCACAATCTGCAGCTGCTGAGGGGGATCCGAAGCCTGTGTGAGCCGGGGTTCCCCATCTTGATAGGGCCCTCCCGAAAGTCGTTTATCGGCTCCACCCTGGACCTGCCGGTCGAACAGCGGGTCGAGGGAACCGCGGCGACGGTAGCGTGGTCGGTGGCCCAGGGAGCGAAGATCATCCGGGTCCACGACGTGAAGGAGATGGTGCGGGTGATCCGGATGACCGAGGCTATTATCGGGCTCTCTAAGTAATCAATTTAAGCTCAGCGGTTCCGCTGGTCGCCCGTAGTTGCTAGTTTTTAGTTTCTGACCTGTTGCCTAGGCGGGCGACGCAATCGCCCGAACAGACGGGGAGTAGGGTGGAAGATACCGACTCAAACGCTAGTGAAGGGCCGAAAATCCCATCCGTCGGCTCTACTTCTCCGCTGATCTTTATAAGTCACGATGGAAGGGATGCGGATCTCGCAGAGGCATTCAGCAAGCTGCTTAAAAGCGTAAGTGCCGGAATGATCAAAACCTTTCGTTCGTCCGATAAAAAGGGCAACGAAGGCATCGACTTTGGCGAGGAATGGTACAAGCGTTTGATGACCCAACTCCAGTCCACTTCCGATGTGGTTTGTCTGTTCACGGAGCGAAGTCTCGATAGGCCTTGGATTCTCTTCGAGGCAGGAGTGGCGAAGGGTAAGCTCAATACTCCTGTTGTCGGGGTGGCTTTGGGAGTCCCATTAAGCAGGATTACGGCCGGACCTTTCTACCAGTTCATGAACATGGACGACAGTGAGGCGGACCTGACCAAGCTCGTGTATCAGCTGGCGCGTCGGGTACCGTCCTTGGAGCTGGACGAAGATGTAGTTAAGAGTCAGGTCCGAGTCTTCAAGGCAAGCGAGGCTGCCGTTCTTGAGGCCTTAAGCGCAGGAAGCCCGACGCTCCTGGAAGAAGGGGAGGTCGAGGAAAGTGCGGTAGCGAAGTTGTCGGAGGAGATGAAGGGTTTGCCAGCTCGAGTCGCAGAACACCTTGTAGAACGGGAGTCGCCTACACGCCGAAGTCGCAGCCGTTACTCTCCGAGAATGGTTGAAGAAGTGCTGTTTGGCCTACAGGATTCAGAAGACTTTCTCAATATCTTAATGGCTACTAGCCTCATTCGCGATGAGCTTCCCTGGTTTTACGAGTTGGGGATGGAAGCCTATAGAGCCTGCAGGGACGACGACCTTGAGTCGATCGAGCTACAAATAAGAAGGTTGCATCGCCTCTCAGACGGAGCTCTGCACGGTTCCCTCATAGAGCAGCTTGGTAGCAAAGAATCGCGGATGTTAAGCATGGAGTTTCCCCGAATGCTTGCACACATCCTAAGACGTAGCTTTGACGAAAGAATCAAAGCCGTGCGAATGGACTCGAGCCACCGTCATCCAGTGGATCCAGAAAGAACGAACAGTTGAGTTGGTGTCAGCAGGCCATCCGACGGCTCTTCTGAGTCTGAGCTCAACGTAACGAGGAAGCCGCCAGTGATCCTTAGGTAAGATCGTTACTTGGGGCTGGAATTGGGTCTTGGTCTTGGAGATCTCTCGAACTCTAAGCTTGATCGCTCGGCCTTTGAATCGACGAGCGGCCCTGAAAGAAGGGAACAGGTTTGACGGACTCGATTGTCATCAAAGGCTTCAAGGTAAAAGGACGCCACGGTGTTAGTGACGAAGAACGCGACCGGGATCAGGAGTTTCTCGTAGACCTGGAGTGCCGGCTCGACCTGTCCGCGGCCGGAAGGGCGGACCGCATCGAGCATACGGTCGACTACATGGAGCTGATCTCCGACATCCGCCAGGTGGTCGGCACCGAGAGCTACAACCTGCTGGAGGCGCTGGGTGAGCGGCTTGCTCAGGTAGTCCTGGCCCGGCCCTTCGTCGACCGGGTGGTGATCGGGCTCGCCAAGTCCCAGCTGGCAAGTGGGGAGCTGGGCTCGGTGGGCATCAGGATTGAGCGGGGACGCGTCGCCGGCGGACTTTCCGACGAGGAGTTGTCAGTCCGTTAGGAGGGCCGCCAACCTATCGATCCGGTTGGTCCAAATCACCCCGGAGAAGCCTTGGGGCAGACGCTTCAGGTCCTCTTGGTCGTCGAATCCGTCCGAGAAGCCGCCAGATCCCTTGACCACCACCACGCGGGTGCCGTGGCTCTCCATGCGGTCGACGAACCTGTGGGGCCAGCCCCACAGCCACGGTCCGATCTTGTCGGGGATGTGTAACTGCTCGCCTTCGCAGGTCGAAGGCACGTAGGAGCTCCAGCCGAGTGCGATGTACCAGCCCAGGCAGCGCGTCAGGGTGGCCCGGGACATCGCCCTCAAGGCAGGTAGCTCGGCCTGCGCTGCTGCAACCGACCGGTTGCCGCCGTAGACCGCCAGCTGGGCCAGCCGGTCCGGCGAAAAGGACTCCAGCCGGGCGGCGAGCAGCCTGCCGTCCGCCGGGTCATCGCTTTTGAGGTGCAGGAGCAACTCCCGGTCGGGGAAGGCTTCGAGCACCTGGTCCAGCGTCGGGATCATGCCGGTGCCCTTGCCCCGGAAGGGATAGGTCTCGCCGCCGTCCGCGGTGTACCCAAAACCGGCATCCAGGGCCTGAAGCTCGGCCAGGGTAGCGTCACGGACCTCCCCCGAACCTTCGGTCCGGCAGTCCAGAGTCCAGTCGTGAAACACCACCAGGTGTTCGTCGGCGGTTTGGTGAATGTCGAGCTCCACAATGTCTGCACCGGCATCGAAGGCGGCCTGCATGGACGGCAGGGTGTTCTCCAGGTAGGGGTGCTCCGGCTCGTGGATCCGCTCCGCGGTGCAGGTGTCGTTCTCGACGCCTTCCAGGTCGAAGGTCTGCCCCAGCCCGCGGTGGGCCAGCAGGAGGGGCGGCCCATCCGGCTCGGTGAACGTGAGGTGTTGCCCGCCCAGATCATCCCCGCGGCTATCAGCAGCACGATTGCAACCTTCTTCAGCCGCTGCTTCACCTTTGCCAACTCCGTCTCCCAGCTCGCTCTCAGCGTATCGTCATAGGTCCGGCCGCTGAAGTTGGTAGCCTGAGCGTCCGCTCGCACCAACATAGGAGGAACCCGTGGCGCCCACCAGAGCCTTTGTAGGTCTCGGATCGAATCTCGGGGACCGGCTGGACAATTTGAAGCGGGCAGTGGAGGCGCTCCTGGAAAAGGGCCTGGCGGTCATGGAGGCGTCCTCGGTGTACGAGACGGACCCGGTTGGACCCCCGCAGCCCGACTACCTCAACGCCGCGGTGGCCGTGGACTGCCACCTGCTGCCGGCCGACCTGGTGGCAGTGCTGAAACGGGTGGAGGCGGAGATCGGCCGGGAGCAGTCTGAGAGGTGGGGCCCCCGGGTGATCGACCTGGACCTGCTGCTCTTCGGGGAGGAGACGGTGTCCGAGCCCGGGTTGACCGTCCCGCACGCCGAGCTCACCAATCGCGCCTTCGCGTTGGTTCCCATCCTGGAGATCGACAACGATGTGGAGCTCCCCTCGGGTGAGCCGTTGAGCGCGTTTTGCGAGAAGAACCCGGAAGGAATACGTGTCTACGCCCCGCCGGGCACCCTTTTGGGGGGCTAAACGAGCCGGTTGAGGGTTTTCCGCACGATTCCGCAGGTTCGCCAGGAGCTGGCAGGAGCGCGGCGCGACGGCAGGAGCATCGAGTTCGTTCCCACCATGGGCGCCCTGCACGCAGGCCATCTTCAACTCATACGCACCGCCGCCGGAAGCGGCGGCCTGACGGTGATCTCCGTTTTCGTGAACCCGCTGCAATTCGGGCCGTCGGAGGACTTCGAGGTCTACCCCCGGGACCTGGACGCCGACCTGGCCCTGGCCCTGGAGGCGGGGGTCGATGTCGTCTTCGCCCCACCGGCGGCCGAGATGTACCCCTCCGGACAGGTACAGACCCGGGTGGAGCCGGGCCCTCTCGGGCAGATCCTGGAAGGGGACCACCGCCCCGGCCACTTCGCCGGGGTGGCGACGGTCTGCGCCAAGCTGTTTCACATCGTCGGACCCGACCGGGTTTACCTGGGACGCAAGGACGCCCAGCAGGTGGCGGTGCTCGGGCAGATGGTCCGAGACCTGAATCTGCCCGTGGAGCTGGTCGCCTGCCCCACCGTGCGGGAGCCCGACGGTCTGGCCATGTCCAGCCGCAACCGCCGGCTGGCCCCCGACGAGCGCCGGGAAGCGTCGGCAATCTACGAGGCGCTGCAAGCCGCAGCATCACACGCCGAGGAGGGAGAGGCTTCGGCTGCAAGGCTGCTTTCCCGGGCCCGCAGGGTGCTGGATCAGCACCCGGCGGTGAGGGTGCAGTATCTTGAGGTGGTCCACCCGCAGACGTTCGAACCCGTGGACACCGTTTCCTCCGGTGCGCTGATCGTCGTGGCAGCGCACGTGGGGTCGGTAAGGTTGATCGACAACTGCATCGTCGGGACCGCTTAAGCGGCCTGAACGGAAGGAATAGTTATGAGACGCACCATGATGCACGGCAAGATCCACCGGGCGGTGGTAACCGATGCCAACGTCGACTACGTCGGCAGCATCACCCTGGACCCGGATCTCATGGACGGGGCAGGCATCCTGGAGAACGAGCAGGTGCACGTGGTGGACGTGGACAACGGCGCCCGCTTCGTCACCTACGTGATCACCGGGGACCGGGGCTCCCGCCAGGTGGTGATCAACGGTGCTGCGGCGCATCTGGTCACCCCCGGCGAACGGGTCATCGTGATCGCCTACGCCGAGATGGAGGACGCTGAGGCCCGGGTGCACCGGCCCAACGTGGTGCAGCTGGACGGAGTTACCAACGCCCCCTTAGCCGTCCACTAATGCTGCTTGCAGTTGATGTCGGGAACACCCAGACCCACATGGGGGTTTTCTCCGCCGCCGAGCTGATCGCCCAGTGGCGCACCCGGACCGAGAGGGCCCGGACCGCCGACGAGCTGGCGCTGACCTTCCGCCAGCTTTTGTCGATGAACGACCTGTCGTTCCCCACCCACATCGAGGGCGTGGTGATCTCCAGCGTGGTCCCGACCCTGACCGCCGCTCTGAGGGAGATGGTCGAACGTTACTTCGGGTTTACTCCGGTGGTCATCGAGCCCGGGACGAGGACCGGCATGCCCATCCTCATCGACAATCCCGGGGAGCTGGGAGCCGACCGGATATGCAACTCGGTGGCGGCCTTCGCGCTGGCCGGGGGCCCCCTGATCGTCATCGACTTCGGCACCGCCACGACCTTCGACGCGATAGGCGAGCGGGGCGAATATCTCGGCGGCGCGATCGCTCCCGGGGTTGAGGTCTCCGCCGACGCCCTGTCGCAGGCCGCCGCGCGGCTGCCCCGGGTGGAGCTGGTGTCGCCCCGTTCGGTGATAGGCAAGTCGACCATCGAGTCGGTGCGTTCCGGCGTGCTCCTGGGGGCAGCTGCGATGGTGGACGGCATGGTCGACCGCATCCGGACCGAGATGAAGGGCGAGCCCCAGGTGGCGGCCACCGGCGGCCTGGCTCCCCTGGTGCTGGAGCACTGCACCACCAAGTCCCGCTTCGAGCCGACCCTGACCCTGACCGGATTGCGTATCCTCTACGAACGTAATGTCTGAAACCCCCGAAACCTCTCCCGAGCCGCAAGAGCGCGCCGCCGACCACCTGAAAGCCCGCCGGGACAAGCTGGACTCCCTGGTGGCCGCCGGCGAGGACGCCTTCAAGGTGATGTTCGAGCGGACCCACAAGATCGGCGAGATCTCCGATCTGGTGCCGGAGCTCGAAGCCGGCGGTGAGAGCGATCTGAAGGTCCGTGTCGGCGGCCGGCTCATGGCGTTTCGCCGGCAGGGCAAGCTGGTGTTCGCCGATGTCGCCGACGACTCAGGACGGATTCAGCTGCTGGCGCAGGCGAACCGCCTCGGGGACCGCTTCGCCCGCCTGGAGGACCTGGACATCGGCGACTGGATCGGTGCCTGGGGACCGGTGATCCGCACCCGGCGCGGGGAGCTCTCGGTGGCCCTGGAGGGCTTCGACATCCTCACCAAGGGGCTGCGCCCCCTCCCGGAGAAGTGGCACGGCCTGAAGGACGTGGAGGGCCGCTACCGCCAGCGTTACCTGGATCTGATCGCCAACCCCGAGGCCCGCGCCGTGATGACGGCCCGGTCCGGCGCGATCGCCTTCATCCGCAGCTGGCTGCAGGAGCGGGGCTTCATCGAGGTGGAGACCCCCATGCTCCAGCCGGTCCACGGCGGCGCACTGGCCAGGCCGTTCACCACCTATCACGAGGCACTGAACATGCAGCTGTTCCTGCGGGTCGCCCCGGAGCTCTATCTGAAGCGGCTGGTGGTAGGCGGTGTGGAGCGGGTCTTCGAGGTCAACCGCAACTTCCGCAACGAGGGCGTGTCGGTCCGGCACAACCCCGAGTTCACCATGCTGGAGGCCTACCAGGCGTTCGCCGACTACAACGACATGGCGGAACTGCTCGAGGGCATGGTCTCCGAGGCCGCCCAGGCGACCTGCGGGACCATGAAGGTGCCCTACCAGGGCGAAACCCTGGACCTCACGCCGCCGTTCCGCCGGGCCCGGTTGATCGACCTGGTCGCCGAGGCCGGCGTGGACGTCGAGGGGGACCTCGCCGCCGAGTGCGCCCGGGTGGGCGTCAAGGTCGACCCCGGCTGGTCCTGGGGCAAGCTGCTGCTGGAGCTCTACGAAAAGAAGGTCGAGCGCAATCTCATGCAGCCGACCTTCGTCATGGACTACCCCAAAGAGGTCTCGCCGCTTGCCCGCACCCACCGCAGCGACCCCCGGTTTACCGAACACCTGGACCTGGTGATCGCCGGCATGGAGGTGGGGGTCGCCTACTCCGAGCTCACCGACCCCATAGACCAGCGCCGCCGCTTCGAGGCCCAGCTCGACGCCTCGGACGAGGAGGCTCACATAATTGATGAGGACTTCCTGAAGGCCCTGGAGTACGGCATGCCGCCGACCGGGGGCCTGGGCTTCGGTATCGACCGGTTCCTGATGGTGCTGACCGATCAGGCGTCGATCCGAGAGGTGATCCTGTTCCCCGCCCTTCGTCCCGAGGACGGCGTCATCACCCCGCCACCCCCGGCCGATCCGAAGGCCGAATCCGCAGACAGCGCCGAGATGGCCAACCTGAAGGCCGCCATCCAGGCGTCGATCCCCGAAATCGCCGAGGCGGTGGTGGCGGCCATGCCGGAGATAGGCACCGCCGCCGCAAAACGGGCGGCTGAGATCGCCGCCCAGAGGGCCGCCGACACGCCGACCGCCCGGGCCTCCGGCCGGTCCGGGCGCCACGATCCGGCCCAGATCCCCCAGCTTCTGGTGGTGGGTACCGGCAAGGTGGCGTCGGCTCTGTCCTGCCTGGCCGAGCGCAGCGGCTACCACGTGAGGGTCGCAGCCGGTCCGGATGCCTACAGCGTCGGCGAGTTCGAGGGCGCGGACGAGGTCATCGTCACTCCCGAGCCCCAGGATGTCGAAGCTCTCCGGCCGGACGCCAACACCTACGTGGCAATCTGCAGCGAGGTCAACGAGTTTGCCGAGGAGGTTCTTCAGACCCTCATGCCCACCGACGTGCCCTACCTGGGAGTGATGCTGAAGAAGGGCAAAGCTGCAGCCGCGTTCAAACGCCTGGGCAAGATGGGGTTCGACGAGCAGAAGATCGCCCGGGTCCACATGCCCATTGGGCTGGCGCTGCGTAGTCAGGGCCCGGAGGAGATAGCGATAAGCATCCTGGCCGAGATCGTGGGCGTACGACGCGGGCCGGACGGAAGCGCCGGAACGAGCGCTTAGCCAGGCCGGCCGGTCGTCTGTAGGCTCTCGTGGCAGGCCGGGGAATGAAAAGGTCTTACGGCTCGTTTACCTTTTATCAGCCGAGAGCTATTAACATTGATAAGTAAGCTCATTTGAACGCCTGACCGTCCGTCGGATACCCATGGACCGCGGTGGCCAGCGAAAGGCCGGAGTGAGCAAGCTGGAAGAGCCCCCGCCAATCGGGAGCCGCCACTCGGCCGACTATTCCCGCCCGGAGTCTTTTCGCGACTTTGCGCACGGGTTTTAGTGGGAGACCAGCGGTCTATAATCAACAACGGAACCGACTATTTTAGCCAGATGGTTCCCGGGATGGAGTGATTGCCATGTTCGAAAGATTTACCGATAGGGCCAGGCGCGTTGTCGTGCTTGCCCAGGAGGAAGCCAGGCTTCTCAACCACAACTACATCGGCACCGAGCACATCCTGCTGGGCCTCATCTCCGAAGGAGAGGGCGTAGCTGCGAAGGCACTCGAGTCTCTGGGTGTATCGCTGGACTCTGTTCGTTCCCAGGTTGAAGAGATCATCGGCACCGGTTCGTCTTCTCCCCAAGGGCACATTCCGTTCACGCCCCGGGCGAAGAAGGTTCTGGAGCTCAGCTTGCGGGAAGCCCTGCAGCTGGGCCACAACTACATCGGCACCGAGCACATCCTGCTTGGCCTCATCCGCGAGGGTGAAGGCGTTGCCGCCCAGGTCCTCCAAAAGCTTGGAGCCGACCTCGGCCGGGTCCGCCAGCAGGTAATCCAGCTTCTGAGCGGCTTCGGGCCGTCCCAGGAGAAGGGTTCCCCCAGCGGCGCAGGCGCCGGCGAAGGCTCAGCGTCCCCGGGCGGTTCCCCCATCCTCGACCAGTTCGGCCGCAACCTGACCGCGCTGGCCTCCGGCAACAAGCTGGACCCGACCATCGGCCGGGACAAGGAGATCGAGCGGGTCATGCAGGTTCTGTCCCGGCGTACCAAGAACAACCCGGTCCTGATCGGTGAGCCCGGCGTCGGCAAGACTGCCATCGTCGAGGGCCTCGCCATGAAGATCGTGACCAACGAGGTGCCCCAGACGCTCAAGAACAAGCAGATCTACACGCTTGACCTGGGGGCCCTGGTTGCCGGTTCCCGCTATCGCGGTGACTTTGAGGAACGCCTGAAGAAGGTCCTCAAGGAGATCCGCACCCGCGGCGACATCGTGCTGTTCATCGACGAGCTCCACACCCTGGTTGGTGCCGGCGCCGCCGAGGGAGCAATCGACGCGGCATCGATCCTCAAGCCCATGCTGGCCCGAGGCGAGCTGCAGACCATCGGTGCAACCACCCTGGACGAGTACCGCAAGCACCTCGAGAAGGACGCAGCACTTGAGCGGCGTTTCCAGCCGATCGTGGTGAACGAGCCCACCGTGGCCCACACCATCGAGATCCTCAAGGGCCTGCGGGACCGCTACGAGGCTCACCACCGGATTCAGATCACCGATCAGGCGCTGGTGGCTGCGGCCAACCTCGCCGACCGCTACATCTCGGACCGGTTCCTGCCGGACAAGGCAATCGACCTCATCGACGAGGCCGGTTCCCGCCTGCACATCCGGCGTGAGACTGCTCCTCCCGACCTTCGCGAGATGGACGAGGAGATCAGCAAGATCAAGCACCAGAAGGAAGAGGCCGTCGAGGCTCAGGACTACGAGAAGGCTGCCCGCCTGCGTGAGGAAGAAAAGCGCATGCAGGGCGAGCGAGTGGTCATGCAGGCCAAGTGGCAGGACACCGAGAGCCAGGTTCTGGCCGAGGTGGGCGAAGAGGAGATCGCTGAGGTCCTCTCCATGTGGACCGGCATCCCGGTTTACAAGCTCACCGAGGAAGAGACCGCCAAGCTCATCCGGATGGAGGACGAGCTGCACAAGCGGATCGTCGACCAGACGGATGCGGTTCGGGCAGTCTCGCAGGCCATCCGCAGGACCCGTGCGGGTCTGAAGGACCCCAAGAGGCCGTCGGGTTCGTTCATCTTCCTGGGGCCGTCCGGTGTCGGTAAGACCGAGCTCTCCAAGACGCTGGCCGAGTTCCTGTTCGGAGACGAAGAGGCGCTCATCCAGCTGGATATGTCCGAGTACATGGAGAAGCACACGGTCAGCCGTCTGATCGGTAGCCCTCCGGGTTACGTCGGGTTCGAGGAGGGCGGTCAGCTGACCGAGGCGGTCCGCCGCCGGCCGTTCAGCGTGGTTCTGTTCGACGAGATCGAGAAGGCTCA
>JAJCYF010000070.1 GCA_029263035.1 Actinomycetes bacterium | reverse complement strand
GGCACCGGCGATCAGGGTGGAGATCTGGCCTCTGATGGCCTCCAGCCGCTCGGGCGCCGCTTCGATGAACGGTGCGGCCCCGGCCTCCGCCTCGGCGAACGCCTGGAGCCGGCCGGTCATCTCCCCCGGTGAGCCGGCCAGCTTTTCACTCACCCGCAGAAGTTGCTCTCCTGCCCGGCGGCCCCGGTCGATCCAGTCGCTCATCCGGGCATTCCCGTCTGGGGCCGGGCCTGCAGAATCCAAAGCCCCGAAGCGTCGAACGCCCACTCGATGTCCTGCGGCTGCCCCATCTGTTCCTCGATTCTCAGACCCAGCTTCACCAGCTGTTCCGCCTCCGCTCCCGAAAGCACTGCCGCGCTGCGCCGGTCCGGGTCGGTGTCGACCACCCCGCTGCCACGCCCACCCTCCGAGACTACGGTCATCCGCTTTTTAGATCCGATCCGCACGTTCAGCACCTTGCCGGTTGACCGCGAGACCGAGACCGAGTCGGGCGTCACCATCCCCCCGACAACGGACTCCCCGGTGCCGAAGTTGGCCTCCACATAGGCAAGATCGCCCTGCGGCTCCAGGGGGTGCCGGGTGAACAGCACGCCGGCCCTGGCGGCAAAAAGCTGGGACTGAACTACAACGGCAAATTCAGGCCCGGTCCCCAGCGGTATGCCGCGGCTCCGGCGGTAGGCCAGGGAACCGTTCGACAGGCAGGACGCCCAGCAGTCGTGGACCGCCCGGGTGACCCCGCTGCCGGCGACGCCAAGGGTTGTGGCGAACTGCCCGGCGAACGACGCCGGCCCGGAGTCCTCCCCCGCGCCGGACGACCGAACTGCCACCACCGGTTTCACCTCGCCGAGCGTGAGCTTTTGATAGGCAAGCAGGAGGGGTTCGTGCACCACCCCGGGCATGGGACCGTTCTTGATCTGCTCGACCAGATGTTCGATGGTCTTTGGATCGTCCGATGCCGGCCAGACCAGGCCGTTGTGCTCCAGGTGCCGTTCAAAAGCCCGGGAGGTGATTACGAAAAAATCGGGGACCGGCACTCCGGCGGCCGCCAGCCGGGCGAGCGAGGCGGCCTTCCCGCCCACCTGTTCCAGCTCGGCAGTGAGCGCCTGCTCCTTGTCCAGGATGTAGCCGCTAACCGAGAAGCTCCCTTGCCAGCCGTACGCTCTCGCGCAAATTCTCCAGACCGCCCAGCGTCACCAGGTCACCGTACTGGTCTATGTCGAGCACCAGTGAGCTCATCTCCACGGTGCGGCAGCTCAGCCCCGCCTCGTTCGCCCGGCGCCGGTGAACCCCGGCGGAGGATCGGCCGAAACTCGGGGGGAGGGCGTCGGGCGGACGCCGCAGCAGGGCGTTGGTCCCCCCGTCTCCGGAGGGTGCCACCACCACGTCCTCGGGATAGGAGAACAGGGAGGTGACGTCGTCGGAGGTGACCATGGGGACGTCGGACGGAAGCACCAGAAGGGTTGAGGCGCCGGCCTGAGTCGCCGCACGAGTTCCTGCCGCAACCGCGGCGTTGAGCCCTTCTCCGGGGTCGCCGACCAGGGCACACCCGAAGGCCAGGCCCACCGCTTCGGCATCCTGGTCGTTCGTCACGATCAGCCGGTGGGACCACTTTTCGGTGGCCCGAAGGACGTCCGCAAGCATCGCCAGGCCCAGCCTCCGGCGGTCCGGTGGAGCCAGCCGCTCGGAGAGCCGCAGCTTGGCTTGATCCATGCGTTTGACCGGGATGAGGATGAATTCCAACGCCCTATTTCCTTCCAAACGATCCAAAGCCGGGTACATGGGCCCCAAAAGGGGGCGTTCTTGTACGATCCGCGGGCTTTTGTGCGCGCAGCTTATACTCTCCCGCATGGCGGAAGTAAACGGAGGCGCCCCGGCGGCGACAGGCGAAAAGCGCAAGCACTGGAACGCCGGACCCGAGCGCAAACACTGGAAGCACCTATACAACGAAATCGTCGCAACCGAGGTCTGTGTCGGCTGCTCGGCATGTGTCGTGTCGTGTCCTCACGACGTGATCGACATGACCGAACTGCTGCGCCCCAAGCAGAAGGACGAGTCCAAGGACCCCGATTTCTGCGAGCACGGCGAGCAGAGCTGCTCGCTGTGTGCCATGGCGTGCCTGAGGCTAGAGCCGAACATCGACAAGATCGAGGACATGCTCTTCGGCCGGCGGCGCAAGCATCCAAGCGAGATCTACGGCCAGCACCGCGAGATGTGGCTCGGCCGGGCGACCTCCGACGACATCAAGAAGGTCGGACAGGACGGCGGTGTCGTCAGCTCGATCATGGGGTGGATGCTGGACAACGGCGAGCTGGACGGCGCCTGTGTCGCCATGCCGGACCCCGACAAGCCCTGGTTCGACATGCCGGCCGTCGTCACCACCCGCGACGAGTTCCTTAAGTCCTCCGGCTCCCGCTACACCTACTGCAACACCCCGCTGGCCCTCAAAGAGGCGGCGTCCCGCAAGCTCAAGAAGGTCGGGGTGGTGGGGGTTTCCTGCGAGTCGACCGCAATTCGGGAGATGAGCGCCGAGGGCATCAAGCGCTGGAGCCGCATGACCAAGTTCGTCGCCGGCCTGATGTGCAACGAGACCTTCAAGTACGAGGAGTTCATCTTCGACATCGTCCGCGACAAGTACAAAGTGGATGTCGACAAGATCGTCAAGATCAACGTCAAAGGAGACGTCTACGTCTCCCTGACCGACGGCACCGACGTGAAGATTCCGCTGGACGAA
>JAJCYF010000069.1 GCA_029263035.1 Actinomycetes bacterium | reverse complement strand
CACCTGGTCCAGCAGCCACGGCTACTACGGGTACAGCCGGGACCGGTCGATCCCGGGGACCGGCGTCACCATCCCAGCCTCCATGACCGACGTGGTGGTTCCGCTCATCTGCCGGACCGGCCGGGGCGGCCTGCTCACCGTCCTGGCGGATGAACCGGTGACGTTGAGCATGGACGAGGGAGCGCCCTGGGAGCTATGGATCGAGATGAAGGGCGGCACGGAGCAGGATTCCTTCCGGGTCCAGGGGAGTCTGCGCCGCGGGGAGGAGACCATGCCGCTGACCGAGCCGGCCCTGCTCCTGCCCGGTGGTTTTGTCATAGGCCCGGACGGCGCGGTAGCCGGGTTTGAGGACTTCGGCTCCTTCAGCTGGGTTCCGCTCCTCCGCCGCCAGGGCGCCATCCTGGTGCCGCCCGGCCAGGCCGACCGGTTCCTGACTCAGCTAATGAAGATGCCCCGGGTCCCCCGGGTGAAGTTCCCGCCCGACCTGGAGTACACCGAGGTTCAGGGGACACCGGGTCCCTTCCTGCAGATCAAGCGGAAGCCGAAAAACCCCTGGTCGAGCAAGCAGGACCTCGAGGCGACGCTGAACTTTGACTACGAGGGCGAAACCATCTCCGGCCGTGACGGCGCCCGGGGGGTCCTAAAGCGCGATCCGAGACGGCTGATCCTCAGGAACCGGGAGCTGGAGGACCAGGCGGGGGCCACCCTGAAGGAGCTGGGAGTCAAACCGAACGCCCGCGGGGAGTTGCACCTGACCGCCACGAAGATGCCCTCCACCGTTCGCACCCTTACCGAGCTGGGGTGGCGGGTGGAGGCCGAGGGAAGCCTGTACCGCAGCGCCGGGTTGTCCCAGGTGAACATCAGCTCGGGAATTGACTGGTTCGAGCTGCAGGGTCAGGTTGCCTTCGGCGACCAGGTCGCCACCCTGCCCAAGCTGCTCGCCGCAGTCCGGCGGGGCGAGGACTTCGTCGTCCTGGACGACGGATCGATCGGCCTCGTCCCCGAGGAGTGGCTGCAGCGCTTTGCCGCCGTTGCGAATCTGGGCACGGTGGAGAGCGACGGCCTGCGCTTCAAGCTCACCCAGGCCAGCCTGCTGGACGCGCTTCTGGCCGCTCAGCCGGACATCGAGGTCGACCAGGTTTTCAGCCAGATGCGGGACCGGCTGCGCTCCTTCGACGGGGTGGTCGCCGTCCCGGAGCCCTCAGGATTCCAGGGCGAGTTGCGGGTCTATCAGCGGGAGGGCCTCGGCTGGTTCGGCTTCCTCCGGGAGTTCGGCTTCGGAGGATGCCTGGCCGACGACATGGGTCTGGGCAAGACGGTCCAGGTGCTGGCGCTGCTGGAAGCCCGCCGGGAAATGCGCCAGGAGGGCACCCTGACCGCAGGCCCGTCGCTGATCGTGGTCCCCCGCTCCCTGGTGTTCAACTGGCAGGCGGAGGCCGAGCGGTTCACCCCCAAGCTCAGGATCCTCAACCACACCGGCGCCCGGCTGGCCCCGGGGTCGCACTTCGAGGAGTACGACATCATCCTCACCACCTACGGCACCCTGCGCCGGGACGCCGCCCTGCTCACCGAGGTCCGCTTCGACTACGCCATCCTGGATGAGGCCCAGGCGATCAAGAACGCCTCCACCGCCTCCGCCAAGGCCGCCCGCCTGCTGCAGGCCGACCACCGGCTGGCGCTGTCCGGCACCCCGATCGAGAACCATCTGGGAGAGTTGTGGAGCCTGTTCGAGTTCCTGAACCCGGGCATGCTGGGGGCGGCAAAGGTGTTCGCCGGCATGGTGTCCGAGCGCACGCTGGACTCGGCCGGTAAAAAGGCCCTGGCCCGGGCGCTCCGGCCGTTCATCCTCCGCCGCACCAAGGAGCAGGTGGCCAAGGACCTGCCGCAAAAGACCGAGCAGACCCAGTTCTGCAAGCTCGCCGGCCCGCAGCGAAAGCAGTACGACGAGCTGCGGGACCACTATCGCCGGGACCTGCTGGAGCGGGTCGACCGGGAGGGTATCGCCAAGTCGAAGATGTTCGTGCTGGAAGCCCTCCTGCGGCTGCGCCAGGCGGCCTGCCACCCGGGGCTCATCGATCCCGCCCGCTCAAAAGAGTCCAGCGCAAAGCTGGATGTCCTGCTCCCCCAGCTCATGGAGGTGGCCGAGGAGGGCCACAAGGCCATCGTGTTCTCCCAGTTCACCAAGATGCTCGGCATCGTGCGCCCGAAGTTGGATGAACACAAGATCGTCTACGAGTACCTGGACGGCCGGACCCGCGACCGCCAGGGGCGGGTGGAGCGGTTCCAGAACGACCCGGACTGCAAACTGTTCCTGATCAGCCTGAAGGCGGGCGGACTGGGCCTGAACCTGACCGCCGCCGAGTACGTCTTCCTGCTGGACCCCTGGTGGAACCCGGCAGTGGAGGCGCAGGCAATCGACCGGGCGCACCGGATCGGGCAGGTGAACCCGGTCTTTGCCTACCGGCTGATCGCCAAGGACACGGTCGAGGAGAAGGTTCTGCAGTTACAGGACTCCAAACGGGCCCTGGCCGATGCGATCATCGGCGCCGACAACAGCCTGATCCGGCAGATCGGCCGGGACGACCTGGAGCTGCTGCTGTCCTGAACCGTGGGGCGGGCCCACCAAGGATGGAGTCCCAGCCGTCGGCATCGGATTCTGACTATCGCCCGCGGCTAGGCCACAGAAGGCGTTCCATCCGGCTCTTTCGCCCAACCAACACATTCCCGACTCTGCTCTGGATCTGGCGGCTGATCAAGTCCCAATTGCTCATTCGGTCGGTCAATGCGACTGTTCTGCCACGATGGGGCACCATACGGAGCATATGTTTCTCTCCATCTGTGTCTTCCGTGTGGTGAATTTCGAACAGAGAGACATGCCGAAAGGAGTCCCAGCGATAGAATCTTTGCTTCCCAACGTAGAACCTAACGATCAGATGCGATTCAGTGATATGCACCGCTCGAACCGTCGTCATGACGGGAATGGTCCAGAAGAGTACAAACGCGCTCGCTGTTGAGTACCAGGGTATTGACTTGCTCAGTCCACGCCACCCATAAGACTGCACCGAAATTGCTTCGGCGATGAGGAACGAAAGCGCTATTCCCACCGGCCCCAACCACAAACGCCATAGGTAGCTGGGCGGCTGCTCGGAATCCCATTCTGGAGTCATCTCCGCAAATCCTCACCTCCTCTTTGCATTAACTACCCGCTTTCCTTGGCGTGGATCTCAATCGGCACAAGGTGCAGGTCTTTGAAGCAAGAATTGTGCCAAGCGGGAGAAAACGGAGTGCTCGTAGTCCTGGCTGCTGCTGTCCTAGTCGGCTGGGGCGAGCCTCTCAAGAACTGGCGGCTCCACTAAGGCCTGAGCCGACCCGAGACAGTGGCCAGGTCACCGACTCGGAGGGCCTGCCGCCGGTGAACGGGCAGCCGAGCCGAACCTTCAAGCACGCTTCGCGGCCAGTAATTCACCCTTCTCACTATCAGGTTTCATATGGACCTACGGCGGGCCTAGCAGGACGCGTGAGTACCGGAACGGGACTAAGTGCCTCAATACAGGAGAGCAGCTGGTCGAAATTGGAGATATGACTCTGAAAGGTTAGCCGTTGACCCTTTTTGGAGGTCAAACGAATAGTCTTTTTTGATGCTTGCTGCGTTTTGACCTCACGGAGATCTATCTTTTCAATGTCTCGCCACTCCAGAGGCTTCTTTGGACCTAAGTACCGAAAACCAACTATGGCGTCCTCCGTAATCGTGATTTTGCGTACAAAAAGAAAGAGCGGGATCATGCATAAGAGCGTGCCGAGACAGACAGCACAGACCAAACCGATATCTAAGACAGAGCCCGGTCCTGAACCAAAAGGGCTCCCGACTTCACCGAGTACGAAGACGCTCAAGAAGGCAGCGGGTGCTCCCCAAAGCGCAGCCATGAGTGTGACGGGAGCTACTCCTACGGGAAATGTTCCCCCGACGTTCTTGCTATCGGACATTTAGCCTCCTTCGGCTTCTGCGGCGGCATAACAAACCGAGAACACGAAGTGGACAAATCCGCCAAGTTGCGCCGTCATGGCGGAGTGACTCTTCCCAGGCTAGAACTCCACTCCCGAAGGCTGCTCCTCCGGCGGCCCAGATCAGGATGCAATTCCGAGGCGAGTGTTAGGCAAATCACAGGCAGGCAATCTCCGAACCGGGGACTGGTCAGCAGCGCTTCACAATTAGATCGAAGTTAGGAAACTGATTCTGAATAACGATCTTTGCGACCCTTCTCCGAAATCAGTCGCCTTCTGCTCGAAATTCAGGGTGGGTAGGGTGGCTTCTTGCCAGGCATGAACACTTTCCTTTCCAGGACTGGTCGTCCTAGTCTCAAAGTGTCCACGTACCGGGTCAACCCCAACCCGGAGATGCGTTCAAGACCACTTTGTCCTTAGGCCGGTTGTTGGGTCAAACGCTCCGAGATGCGATCGGCTCCGGTTCGCCGCCGGGTCGTAGAGGTAGCCGACCACCTTGCTTCCCGGCATGGTGATCGAAGACGGGCTGTACAGCTCGTCCAGGGGTGTAGATGGTGGTCCCGGTCGAGTCGGTATCGACATCTGGATAGATGAAAATTGGTCAGAGTTCCAGTGCCCCCCTCTGCCTTGGCGCATGCCTAACTACGCCCGACGGCGCGTTCATCTCGACTTGGGTTAACAGGCTGTCGAAGTTCGACAGGTTGCTGGTGAAGGCAACCCTCCTTCCGCGAATGGGCTCGATCCGGGCGGTTCGCCTTGATTCTTGAGGCGAGTAGACGGTGAAGAGCTCTGCAACCTTGATTTCTTGCCACGCTATGGCCACCTTTCGACCAAGGTAGTACCGCACGACGATCCCGGCGGAAGACACCTCGACCGCTCTCACTATCAGTGTCGCCATGAGCAGCATGACTCCTGGAACCAGGCACAGGACAAGCGCATCTTGGAGAGACGTCCATCCAACGAGGAGATAGCTTCTCGTCTCTACACCGATGATTGTTACGAACACAACGGCGGGAAGGCCTCTAAGAAGGACTCCGACAGCTGCTGATTGGCTACCGGTCACCACCGGCGTCCATGGGCTGCTCAACCGAAACCTCCCAGGTAGGCAATGATGCCTGCTAAAGGTTACTCGGCGTACTCTCCTGGGCGTTCACTGGTAGAAAAATGCTCTAAATAGTTGTGGCAAGTTCAGGATCAGGTGGAGAACTGCGAATTTCTAATCCGCAGTGATGCTATATCTGACCAGGAGGGTTCTGAAGTACGTTGACGGGGCTACGGGCTTCGACGGCGGCCACGAGGTTGTCAAAGTTAGAGAAAACGCTCTGGAAAACGATGCTCGGGCCTCTCTTTGAGGTAATTCGCAGACTCTGCATGGAGCCTTCAGAACTATTTAATGTGTTCATCTCAATCTTTGTTACATCATCCCAAGGGATTTTCTTGCTCGGCCCCAGGAATCGGTGCCCGATGATTGCTCTGCTTGAGATAGATACTTTACGGAAGAAAATGACGAGCGGGGTCATAAATAAAAGCGTGGCGGTAAGCCCGACAATGATGTAGGGCATTTCCGGACGATAGGGCGAACCGCCTAATAGGAGATAGCTAATTGCCCCCCAAAAGCAAGTTAAGAATACGACTGGAGGCCCTCCTAAGAATAGGAGTGCGATAGGCCAATGCATGGTTCCCGAGATTTCGGTGCGGTCCTCAATCAAAGTGATTCTGCAATCGAATAGCAGACGGAAAAGGTCAGATGCGCTGCTTGTCCCACCGTTCCGGCCATCAGTGAACCGTGGCCGGCTATTTCTGTACTTTCAATTGCGGCAACTATAAGAGCCAAGTCCGCACGCGACCCTCTCGTATGTGAGCACCATTAGTATTCATGAAGCCTGTGTAGCCTCCCAAGCGTTTCGACCGACCATCCTGTTAGATGGCGGGCAGCCCCTCCGACGTTTCGACATGAAAGACGGACCGTTAAGGGAAACTTTGGGATTCGGGAAAAACTTTATCGGGCCGAAGAGGGATCGACGTGGGACCGCACCGTTGCAGCCGCCAATGCCGTTGAGCGGTCCTTATGCTGGAGATCCACCGATAGGCCGGACGACCTGGAACTGCTGCTCTGTTAATCCAGGGGATTCAGATGTTTGACCGAGGTGAATCGGGCAAAGTCTCGGTCGAGCGTGGCCACCGACGCGCCATGCTCCAGGGCAAGAGCAGCGATGACTGCGTCCGGAACCAGGTCCCCGACAGCATCGCCTTCCACGCAGAGCCGTTTGACCAGGTCCAGATGGCGGGCGCCGGGGCGAATAGCGAGATGATTCGGCTGCCCAACGACGGCTTCAACAAACTCGAAAGCGTCGTTCAGGGGAGTCGGCACAGAAAAGATCCGGCGATTGGTCGCCAGCCTCAGGAAGGAGGCCCAGATCATCGCCGGAACCGTAAAACTCTCCTCCTTCTCAAGGAACTCATCGAACCACCGCCTGACCAGGGCATGGTCGGGGTGGTCCTCACGGTGGGCGGCGAGCAGCAGATTGACGTCGAGAAGAAGCACTGTCAGCGCCGCTTGTTGAGGTTCACGTCCTCGTCCAGAATTTCCGACAGACTCCGGTTTGACCGCAGATCGACACCCGCCCGGGGTCCTGAGCCACCCCGGAAAACCGGAACCGGAGGACGCTCGGAAACCTCATCTGCGGCCAGCTCCCGGCGAAGGGCGGAGTTCACGACGCTGCCCAATGTGACCCCAAGCCGGCGCGCCCGATCCTTGGCTGCGGCGAGCAGCTGATCATCGATGGCCAGAGTGGTGCGCATGATGTCAATGTTAACGCACCACATACATCACACCCGAAATGCAGCGAACTCCGATGTGGAAACGCCGCCAAGGCCCCAGCAAGATGATTGGTAGGGTGACATCCCGGGTAGGACGGAAGGAGTGAAGTCGACAACGAGCGCGTCCAAAGCCTCCACCAACGGCCAAACCAAAGTCCCCAGCACCTTCTCGGCGGACCTGGCATTGGTGGCCAGAGGCGAACACCATGACCCCCATTCCGTCCTCGGGCACCACGTCGCCGACGGTCGTTCCTACGTCAGCGCCTACCGCCCGGGAGCGTCGAAGATGCGGGTCCTGGTCCCCGGCGCCAAGCCGGCCGAGATGAAGCAACTCGAAGACGGCGTCTTTATCGCCCAGGCGACGCCGGCGTGGGACAACCCCGAGCCCTACCTGCTCCAAACCGAGTACCCGGACGGCACCGTGCTCACCATCGACGACCCCTACCGTTTTCTCCCCACCGTCGGCGAGCTGGACGTGTTCCTGCACGGCGAGGGCCGCCACCATGACCTGTGGAACGTCATGGGAGCGCACCCCCGGGTCCACCAGGGCATCGCCGGAACCTCGTTCGCAGTGTGGGCCCCCAACGCCCGCTCGGTGCGGGCCGTCGGCAGCTTCAACCTGTGGGACGGCCGCATCCACCCGATGCGCTCGCTCGGCAGTTCGGGCATCTGGGAGATCTTCATCCCGGGAATTCGCCCCGGCGACCTGTACAAGTTCGAAATCCTGAACGCAGCCGGCCACCTGACGACCAAGGCCGACCCGTTTGCCTTCGCCGCCGAACTTCCCCCGGGGACCTCAAGCATCGTCACCGAGTGCTCGTTCAAGTGGTCGGACGCCGAGTGGATCGCCCGGCGGGATGCCGACAGCGCACTCGCCCAGCCGGTGTCGATCTACGAGATGCACCTGGGTTCATGGAAGCGCAAGCCGGAGGACGGTGCCCGCCCGCTGACCTACAAGGAGCTGGCGGCCGAGCTGCCGGGATATGTGAAGGACCTGGGGTTCACCCACGTCGAGTTCATGCCGGTGGCCGAGCACCCGTTCAGCGGCTCCTGGGGCTACCAGGTCAGCGGCTACTACGCCCCCACCTCTCGCTTCGGCTCCCCCGACGACTTCCGGGCGCTGGTCAATGCGCTGCATGAACAGGGCGTCGGCGTGATCCTGGACTGGGTCCCGGGCCACTTTCCCCGGGATGAGTGGGCGCTGGCCCGCTTCGACGGTACCGCCCTCTACGAGCACGAGGATCCCCGCAAGGGCGCCCACCAGGACTGGGGCACCCTGATCTTCAACTACGGCCGGGGAGAGGTCCGCAACTTCCTGCTGGCCAACGCCCTGTACTGGCTGGAGGAGTTCCACGCCGACGGCATCCGGGTGGACGGCGTGGCCTCGATGCTCTACCTCGACTACTCCCGGGAACCCGGAGAATGGGTCCCCAACGAGTTCGGCGGGCGGGAAAACCTCGAAGCGGTGTCGTTCCTCAAAGAGTTGAACGAGCTGGTCTACGCCAAGCACCCCGGCGTCATCATGGCTGCCGAGGAGTCCACCGCATGGCCGGGCGTCTCACGGCCCACCTACGCCGGGGGCCTGGGGTTCGGGTTCAAGTGGAACATGGGCTGGATGCACGACACCCTCGCCTACTTCTCCGAGGACCCCATCCACCGCCGCTACCACCACAACGACCTCACCTTCAGCCTGCTCTACGCGTTCACCGAGAACTTCATCCTGCCGCTCAGCCACGACGAGGTGGTTCACGGCAAGGGGTCCCTGCTCAACAAGATGCCAGGGGACCGCTGGCAGAAGGCCGCCAACCTGCGGGCGCTGTTCGCATGGATGTGGGCCCACCCGGGCAAGCAGCTTTTGTTCCAGGGGTGCGAGATAGCCCAATCCGACGAGTGGAGCCACGACCGCAGCGTCGACTGGCACCTGCTGCAGTTCCCGGAGCACTCCGGCGTGCAGAAGTTGGTCCGCGAGCTCAACCGGGCCTACGTCGACGAACCCGCGTTGTGGGAGAAGGACTTCGAGGAGGGCGGCTTCCAGTGGATACAGGGGGCCGACGCCGACTCCAACGTTGCGGCATTCCTCCGCTACTCCGCCGACGGCAGCCGGGTTCTGGCCTGCGTGGCCAACCTGTCGCCCCTACCCCGCCCGGGCTACCGGCTGGGACTTCCCAAGGGCGGCGCCTGGCGAGAGGTTCTCAACAGCGACGCCGAAGGGTTCTTCGGCTCCAACACCGGCAACGGCGGGGGCGTGTGGGCGGGAGACGAGGGCTGGCACTGGCTCCCCCACTCCGCAGAGGTCACCATCCCGCCGCTGGGAGTCGTCTGGCTGGTTCCCGAGGGTCAGTAGTGCCCGAGCCTGAGGACGACCCGACGATGGCGGAGCTTGACCGCAGGCGCGAGGAGTTACGCCGAAAGAACCCCGAGGTCGATCCGTTGATCGCCGACACTCCGGGGATGGATGAGGAGTTGGATCAAACCCAGGTCGGAACGGTTTTCGGTTCCGGCTCCTAGGAGCTTTTGCGGGCCTTGAGCCAGCCGGCTCCCAGAGCGATGGGCACGGCGGCCAGCATGATGATGACGATGTTGATGATCAGACCCAGCGGCCCCGGTATCCCGCCCAGCAGCAGCGAACCTCCCAGAAGAACCACCACGGTACCGCCCCAGTAGGCGGCGAGCAGCCCGGGGGAGCCAAGCTCCTGCTTGGCCTTTTCCATCTCGGCACGCCAGTCCGGGTTGTCATTCATAGGTAAAGCCATTGTAGCCACCCAAAGTGGCAACACAAGGACAAAGGCGAAATGGCCTCGGCTTAAGAGACTTGGTCCACCGGGGTCCGCCGGCGCGCCGCAAGCCAACCGGTCTGGCGCTTCTCCTGCTCGACTTTGCCCAATCGGACTTTCAAGACGTCGGTTCGTGTACAGATCCCGGCGAACCGCGCTTCGGAGTTCAACACAACCAACTGCTCCACCCCCTCGGCGAGCATCAATTCCAAAGCGTAGGCGAGGGTGTCGCTGTCCCGCACCGCCACCGGGTCGTCGTTACAGATCTCCGACACCAACTCGGTAACCGGGTTGGAGGTATCGAGGAGCAGGTCGGTACGGGTTGTCAGGCCGGCGCAACGGCCCTCCTCGTCGACCAGTGGATAGGCGTGATGATTGCTGAGCTGAAGAGCAATGCGGGCCTGGGCGACCGTGGCGTCCGCGGCAAGGGTATGGACCCGTGTGGTCATGGCATCCCGCACCATGGTGTTGCCGAAGACATCAACCTCGAATGCCCTCCCGACCTTCAGGCCCCGCCGAGCGAGCTTCTCCGTCATTAGGGTCTCGGCCATCAATCCCCGGGAGACAAAGCTGGCAATGACGGTGGCAATCATCAGCGGGAGGATCACCTGATAGTCGCCGGTCAGTTCGAAAAGAAAGACGATTGCGGCGAAGGTGGCACCTGTGGCGGCGCCGAAAGTTGCCGCCATGGATACCAACGCCACGGCTCCCGGGGATAGATTCAGCCAGGGAAGCCAGGTTTCGGCCATTACTCCGACCACCCCGCCGAAGCATCCGCTGATAAGCAACATGGGCGCCAGTGTGCCGCCGGAGGTACCCGATCCGAGGGCTATCCACCAGGCGACCAACTTTGCCAGTCCAAGGGTGAGCAGGGCGGCGAGTGCGAGGCGGTTGTGAAGGATGTCACCGATGGCGTCATAGCCCACACCCAGAACCCGCGGGAAGGCAAGCCCGATGAGAGAGAACCCCACAGCACCGATGACCGGATGCCAGAATTCACCTACCGGCAGCCTGCGGTAAAGCTCCTCGGTGAAGAACAGACCCCTGGCGATCACGACCGCCAGCAGACCGCAGAGGACTCCGACAAGGGCGAATGCGGGGAGCTTGCTCAACCCGGAATAGTCGTGCACGGGCACAGAGAAGAGCGGTCCGGGCTCCTGAAGGAGCGAATGTACCCCTGCCGCAATACTCGAGGAGACGATCAACGGGATCAGGGCCCGGCTGGAGAACTCAAATAAGAGCAGCTCAATCGCCAGGACGACCGCGGCAATGGGAGCGCCGAAGGTTGCTGCCATTCCCGCTGCAGCACCGCATGCCAGAAGGATCTTGCGCTCGGCAGGCGACACATGCAGCACCTGACCCATGAGCGAGCCGATTGCCCCACCGGTGACGATGATCGGTCCCTCCGCCCCGAATGGACCGCCGGTTCCGATCGCAATGGCAGCCGAGGCGGGTTTGGCGAATGCGACGCCCGGCGCGATCTTGCTGTGCCGGGTTAAAACCGCCTCCATGGTCTCGGGGATGCCGTGACCCCGGATGGCCGGCCACTTGAGAGCGAGCAGTGACACGACAAGGCCGCCGGCTGCAGCAACCGGAACCAGGGTCCAGTTGGGCTGCCATCCGGCGAATGAAGGGACCTCGGTGGCCCAGCGATGGAAGAGGGCCAGGTTGGTCAACAGACCAATCAACTTAAGAAGCACCCAGGCGGCACCGCCTCCCGCCAGCCCTAGAAACGCAGCCAGGGCAATCAGCAGACCAACTCGACGATGGGTGGTGTCCAGCACTGAACAAGCTCCTTTTGGTGGGGGGAGATGTATCGTATCACGATATCTTGGTACGATAGAAGCCATGGCGGAACTGACCGACGAAGATTACCGGCGCCTGCTCGAGTTTCGAGACGGGGTCCGCCGGTATCTGCATCACCTCGAAAGCCAGGCCGGTCGCTTGGGAATCACGCCCGCCCAGCACCAGATTCTCCTGGCGGTGAGGGGTCACCCGGGACCAAAGGCCCCAAGCATCAGGGAGCTGAGCACCCACATGTTGCTTCGACACCACAGCATGGTGGAACTCATCGACCGGGCTGAGAGGGCCGGGTTGGTTCAGCGATGGCAGGACCCCGATGACCACCGGGTCGTGAGGGTGGCTCTCACGAAGCTCGGCAACGAAAAGCTGCACCGCCTTTCGGCTGCTCACATGGATGAGTTGTCCCGGCTCATCCCTCGCCTTCGACCGCTGCTGGATGAAGAGTTTGAGGACGCGGGACCGAACCTGTCATGAATCGATGAACGACGAAGCCGTCTTCCTCAGAAAGCTGTCACCCGGGCCGGGGCGAGCCGTAGCGGTGAAAGACCTCATCGATATGGCCGGGCTGCCTACGACTGCCGGATGCCGGGCCCTGGCCGGCGCCCCTCCGGCGCTGGAGGACGCCGCCTGCCTGGCCGGGATCCGGGCGGCGGAAGCGGCCGGGTCTGTGCACATAGTGGGAAAAACCAACCTCCACGAACTGGCCTTCGGCATCACCGGCATCAATCAGTGTTCCGGCACACCGGTCAACCCGCTCGATCCCACCAGGGTCCCCGGCGGGTCCTCCAGCGGCTCGGCGGTGGCGGTAGCTCTCGGCCTGGCGGAGATGGCGCTCGGAACCGATACCGGCGGCTCCATCCGCATACCGGCCGCCTGCTGCGGGATTGCCGGCCTCAAGACCACCCACGGCCGGATCGATATGACCGGCGTACGGCCGCTGGCCAAAAGCCTGGACACCGTCGGTCCTATGGCGGCCACCGTCGGCGGGCTCGTCTGGGGCATGGAGCTTTTGGAGCCGGGCTTCGCCCTCGAAGGCATCGTTCCCCCGAAGTACGCCGGACGGCTGCGCCTGGAGGCGAACCCGCTGATCGATGAAGCCATCGACCGGGTCCTGGCCGAAGCAGGCTTTGAGGTGGTCGATGTGCATCTTCCCGGCTGGGACCAGACCGCAGCCGACACCATGGGGGTCATCGCAGCGGAGGCATTCGATGTCAACGGCCATCTGCTGGCCACCTCGAAGGTGGGCGACGACGTAGCGGAAAGACTTGAGGGCGGAAGCCGGATAGGGACCGATGAGCGTCGCCGGCTGGAGTCGGCCCGGGTCGGGTGGCAGCTGCAGCTCGGCGAGGTCCTGGCGAAGGTGGGGGTGATTGTGGCGCCGGTGCTGACCGACTTCGCTCCCCTGCTGGAAGAACCGGAGCGGATGTACTCGGTCCGCCAGGCGCATCCGGTGAACTTCGCCGGAGTGCCGGCGCTGGCACTCCCGGTCCCCACCGGCGGACCGCTGCCAGCTGCACTTCATCTGATTGGACCTGCGGGAAGTGAGGAGTTGCTGCTGGCAACCGGGTTGATCCTGGAGGCGGCGGCGAAGGAAACGTCCCTCTAGCGGCCCTCCTCCACTTTCAATTTATACCCCCTGGGGGGGCTTGCCGCAAGACCCCGGTGGTGGCGCATAATCGCCCGCTGCAAGCCTTGGAAAACGAAAAGGGGAAGGAATCAGATGCCTGAGTTGTTGTCGACACATGCCGTAGTGATTGCCGGAGGAGGGCCGACCGGGATGGTGCTGGCGGGCGAGCTTGCACTGGCCGGGGTGGACGTGGCCATCGTCGAGCGGCGCGCCAACCAGGACCTCCCCGGCACCCGGGCGGGCGGTCTGCAGTCCCGGACCATCGAGGTCTTCGATCAGCGCGGGATCGCCGACCGGTTCCTTGCGGAGGGGCAGGTGGCTCAGGTGGCGGGTTTCGCCGTGACCCGCCTGGACATCAGCGATCTGCCGACCCGGCACAACTACGGGCTCGGACTGTGGCAAAAACACATCGAGCGGCTCCTTGCCGGCTGGGTCGCCGAGCTGAAGGTTCCGGTCTACTACGGCAACGAGGTCACCGGCTTCTCCCAGGACGACACCGGGGTGGACGTTCAGCTTGCGGACGGCAGGTAAGATGCGGGCGCAGTACCTTGCCGGGTGCGACGGAGGACGCAGCCTGGTCCGTAAGGCAGCCGGCATCGAGTTCCCCGGCTGGGATCCGACGACCAGCTCCCTGCTCGCCCAGGTCGAGATGACCGAGGAGCCCGAACTGGGCGTCCGGCGCACCCCTTCGGGCACGCATGCCCTGGGCAAGGAGGAGTACGAGATCGTCGACGGCGAGGTCGTCTACCCGAAAGGAGGGACCGTCGGGGTCATGCTGACCGAGTCGCAGGTCGGCACCGGCGAGCCCACCCTCGACGACCTGAGGGAGGGCCTGATCGCGGTCTACGGGACCGACTACGGAATCCACGGTCTGAGCTGGATCTCCCGGTTCACCGACATGACCCGGCAGGCGGCCGAATACCGCAAAGGACGGGTCCTTCTGGCCGGCGACGCAGCACATGTGCACTCCCCGGTGGGCGGGCAGGGCCTGAACACCGGGGTCCAGGACGCGGTGAACCTGGGCTGGAAGCTGGCCCAGGTGATCCAGGGCACCGCGCCCGAAAGCCTGCTGGACACCTACCACGCCGAACGGCATCCGGTCGCTGCCCGCGTGCTGAAAAACACAATGGCGCAGACCGTGCTCATGCGCCCTTCCGAACCGCGCCTGGACGCGCTGCGGGACACGGTGGGCGACCTGCTGAGCATGGACGAGCCGCACAAACGCTACGGCGCGATGATGTCCGGTCTGGACATCCACTACGACCTCGGCGAGGGACATCCCCTGCTCGGGCGGCGCATGCCCGACCTGGACCTGGTCACCGCCGACGGTCCGCTGCGGGTATTCGCCCTGCTGCACGCCGCCCGGCCGGTGCTGCTCAACCTCGGCGAACCCGGCGGCTTCGACATCGCCCCCTGGGCGGACCGGGTCCGGGTGGTCGACGCCGGATTCGAGGGTAAGTGGGAGCTTCCGGCACTGGGGGAGGTCGAAGCTCCCGGAGCCGTGCTGATCCGCCCGGACGGTTACGTTGCCTGGGTGGGAGACCGGGCCCAGGCGGGGCTAACCGAAGCGCTGACCACCTGGTTCGGGCCGGCGGCAGCATAGCTGGTGCCCGGCCCGTGATTAGATAGCCGGACCTATTTGCGCAAAGCCAGAGGTCAGCCCGTGGCACACGAGTCTCACCGGAACCAGGTAGAGGAGATCGTCGGCCGTATCGTCGCCAGCGGACGGCGTCGGACGATGAGCCGGCAGGCGGTCATCCAGGTGATCGTGGATTGCCACGGGCACATCAGCGCCGACGACATCGCAACCCGGGTGCAGGAGGACTTTCCATCCATGGACGTCTCCACCGTCTACCGGACGCTGGAGACCCTGCGGGAGCTTGACATAGTGGACCGGGTTTACTTCGCCGACGGCAGCACGGTCTACCACCTGCGCGACCACCAGCACCACCACCTGTGCTGCGAGAAGTGCGGGTCGGTCCAGGAGCTACCGGTCTCGTTAATGGAGAGCGTGGAGAAGGACCTGCTGGAGGAGTTCGGTTTCGAGCTGCACCAGCGACCGCTGGGGCTGTTCGGACTGTGTAAGGCCTGCCGCAGCTAGCGCAATAACCGGCAGACAGTGCTTCCTATCGCCGGGCCGACCGTGTCAATGGGACAACTTCGCCCGCACCGGCATCAGACCTGCGTTGGTGCCACCCGTACATCTGTGTGACCGAAGTCATCACCTTTGAACAGCAGCGGCTCGCCGGTAGCGCGTGCCAGCGCATACGCAAAACAGTCCCCCAGATTCAATCCTGCTGGGTGCCCGCTGCCTTTACCGAAGTCAACGTAGGCCTTTCTGGCGATCTCGGCGTGGGTTCTGGTTAACGGCTCGATCTCCATGGCCACAACCGACATCAGATCGTCAAGACGGCCGGACAGAACAGGATCCCGGTTGGCGTCCACCACAATCGCCGTCTCGACGAATGTCGCCGCAGACATTCGGGGCCTGCCCCCCGCCAGCGCTTCCATATAACCGGCGGCATCCGGCTCGGCGCGCAGGATTGCAACGATTGCCGATGTGTCGACAATCAAAGCGGCAAGCCCGCCTCATCGTAGAGGAGGTCTGCGTGATCGGCCGTCCGGTAGGGCTCGCGCCAGCGTCCCGCTGCATCCTCGGCAATCTCCCGGATCCGAGCGAGGCGATCCGCAGCATGCAAATCGTCCATCCGCGCCAGCCGATCAAGGCGCTCCTGGACGGCAACGGTCACCGCCCGGGTAACGCTCTCACCGGTGGCCGCAACCAGCTGCCGCACCATTCGTTCCGTATCCGGATTTTTGATGTTCAAGCCCATTTATAGAATTCTACCATCCAGGAGCTCCCCTTCTGCATCACCGGACTTACTTCATCTCGGCCGCCCGCCACAGGTACCAGCTTGCCACCGTGCGGTAGGGGCGCCAGCGCTCACCCCGCTCGATGATGTCCGCCGGCGCAGGCAGGGGAACCCCAAACGCCCGGACGAACCCATTTCGGATGCCCAGGTCGGTTGAGGGCAGCACGTCGGGGCGGCCCAGCCGGAACATCAGCAGCATCTCCACGGTCCATCGCCCGATGCCCCTTACCGGAAGCAGGCGTTGCACCAGATCCTCGTCGTCCAGCAGCCGGGACTCCGCCAGGTTGGGAATTTCCCCCGCCAACTGCCGCTCTGCGAGGTCCCGCATCGACAGAATCTTGTTCCGGGAAACCCCGGCCCCCCTTAGCTGCTCGTCGGTCAGGCGAAGCAACTCCCCGGCCGTCGGACCGGATTCGGGTTTGGGGAACAGCTCGCACAACCGGCCGTAGATGGTGGTTGCGGCTTTGCCGCTCAGCTGCTGGTAGGTGATCGACCGGACCAGCGCTACGAAGATGCTCGGCGTGGTGCTCAACTTCATCTCGAATGGGCCGACGGTATCTATAAGGCGACGGAGCTCGGGATCCGATCCGATGAGGTGCCTGAGAGCGGTGACCGGGTCGAACTCAAACGGCTCGGTGGAGGGCGGAGTGCTCGCAACCGCTCCGAAGTGGACACCTTCGATGCCCAGCATTCGCATCTTGGTGCAGGGACCGCCCGCGGCGGAGAACCCGCCGAGCTTGCCGCCGGCGGCAACTACACGATGGCAGGGAACCAGCACCGCCAGCGGGTTTCGCCGCAGCGCGGTGCCGACCGCCCGGGCGGCACCGGGTGACCCCGCCATTGCAGCCAGCTCACCGTAGGTCAGAGTGCTTCCCCGCCTGGTCCCCCTAAGCGCCTCGTAGACCCGGCGATGGAAGTCCGGTACCCCTTGAAAGTCCAGCGCCACCGAGCTGAGGTCGACCTCATTTCCCGACATCATCCCGCTCACCGTTTCGACCGCAATTGCAGCCGGGCCGGCCGGCAGAGTTTCGGCGACACCGGGAAAGCGCCGGCACAACAGGTCCCTGGTCGCCCCCTCGGTCTCCTCGGGAAGCTGAAGTCCCAAGACCCCACGGGCACTCCATGCGATTCCACACATCCCGATAGCAGTGGGAAAGAACGCTAGACCCTCGGCCTTCGAGCCGGCAGCGGAATTCAACACCCAACGATTGTGGCTCATTCCGGCGACCCGGCGCGACTGCCGGCCGGAACGGAGCCGCAGTCAGGAAAACAATTCCTGCTGAAAGGATGACTTTACGCCGATAACTTATCCAGGTACCGGAGGATCAAGTGGACAAGGTGCTTCCCGCATCCACACGTTCCGGTGCCGAGAGTGGATAGCTGAACACCCCAGCCAGTCTCCTCGCCGCCCATGGCGGTAGCACCCCGAAAGCGCGCCAAGGCGCGGGGCAGGAGCACCGTGAAAAAGTTCCGAGCAGGAGCCGTAGTCTTCTTTCTTCTGGCGACGATGTCGCTTCTCACCGCAGGCACCGCTGCCGCCGCCACCGCTCCGACTCTCGGAGATGCAGCAAGCTTCGCCGTTCTGGGCGCCAGCACCGTCACCAACACCGGACCGACTACGGTGGAAGGCGACCTGGGCGTTAGCCCCGGTACCGCAATCACCGGCTTTCCCCCCGGCCAGCAGGTGCCTCCGACTCTTCTGCCCCACGGCGGGGACGTGGTTGCCGCCGATGCGCAGATTGGCGTGACCACTGCCTACAACGCGCTGACCGCCGAACCCTGTACCCAGAACCTGACCGGCCAGGATCTCGGAGGCTTGACCCTGGTTCCGGGCGTTTACTGCTTCGACTCCTCTGCCTTTTTGACCGGTACGCTGACCCTCAACGCGGTCGACGGCGCAGCTTCGGTCTTTATCTTCAAGACCGAGTCCACCCTGATCACTGCGAGCGGCAGCAGCGTCGTGTTCTTGAACGGTGGAACCTGCAACGGGGTCTTCTGGAGGGTCGGCAGTTCCGCCACCCTGGGGACCGACTCACTTTTTGAGGGCAACATTCTGGCGTTGACCTCGATCACCGTCACCACCGGCACAACCGTCAACGGCCGGCTCCTCGCCCGCAACGGTGCGGTCACTTTGGACAGCAACACGATTTCGGGACCGACCTGCGGAATCGAGGCGGACGACCCCGACCCCGACCTTGACCCCGAACCGGAGGACGATTCGGACACGAACCCCCCCGATACCACGACCCCCACCCCGGACGACACCACGCCCACCGACGGCTCGGACACCCCTCCCACCGGCTCCGGCGTGCCTCCCACCGGCTCGGACACTCCGCCGACCGGGTCCGGCAATCCCCCGGTGGTTGGAGGCCCATCCAACCCGTCAAACGGCGCCAAGCTGATCACCACCACCCATCAGCAGCTGGTCACCACCGGAGTCGACATTCTCCCCGTGGGGCTATCGGCCCTGACTGCTCTGTTGATCGGAGCCGGATGCCTCATCGAGAGCCGCCGCCGGACCAAACAAGCGATCAAGAACTAGGACACCCATAAAAAGCGGCCCCCCTTTCGGGGGGCCGCCGTTTGGTTTCCAAACGCTATTTAGTTCTTGATCTCGCCTCTCCAGGCGCCGGTGGTCCGGCCTCCCTGGGATTCGATGAACTCCTTGAAGCGCTCAAGGTCTCCCTTGACCCGTTTGCTTACGAGCCCCACCGCGTCTCCGGCGGTCTCGAGCGCCCCTTCGGGCTCGTACTCAAGCTGGAGCATGACCTTGCTCTCGTTCTCGCCCAGCTTGTGGAAGGTCACGGCCCCTGCGTTGCGGGCGCCCTCCCGGCTGGTCCACGCCACCCGATGGTCGGGGTGTTGTTCGGTGATCTCGGCGGTCCACTCTTCCTTCTTGCCGCCGATCTCCGCTACCCACCGCAGGGTGTCGTTCGATAGCTGTTTTACCTGCTCGACGCCCTCCATGAACAACGGAAAGCTCTCGAACTGGGTCCATTGGTTGTAAGCGGTCCGTACCGGGACCTTGACTTCGATCGACTCTTCTACTGTGGACATATGTCCTCCTTCAGTGTTGTTGTCGGTCACCTAGGTATTTACCCGATGGGCATTTTGCGAATCCTTGTAAAACCCTGTTAGCGCCCGCCTGCGGTTGCCGGCCGGGCTCCGGGGGTAGGTGAAGATTGCGATGAAGCCCGCGACTGTTACGCCCCGCGCCCCCGAGTGGGTGATCCTGGCGCGAAGCCTGCTGGGATCGGAGGCGGTTCGCAGGTTCCGCAACGACCCTCGCAGCTTCATCGGGAAGGTGCGTGAGCGATGGCCCTGGGCCGCGGCATCGGCCGCAGTTAGCCTGCTGGGTGGCGTGCTGGCCGTCCTCTGGCTGGCCAACTTCAGCGTCCCGGAGGTAGCTCCCCAGGCCCAATCGTCCCGGGTCCTGGCGGCCGACGGGCGGCTGATCGCCACCCTGCACGGCGAGGAGGATCGCACGGTGGTCGACCTCAACGACATCTCCGAGCACCTGCGAAGTGCCGTGCTGATTGCTGAGGACCGCGAGTTCTTCCAGCACAAGGGGATGAGCTACAAGGGCATCGTCCGGGCGGCCTTTACCAACTTTGCCGGCGGCGGCATCAGGCAGGGCGGATCCACCATCACCCAGCAGTACGTCAGGAACGTCTTCCCCTCCATCGGCCG
Organism: Actinomycetes bacterium; assembly: GCA_029263035.1. GTDB lineage: Bacteria > Actinomycetota > CADDZG01 > JAHWKV01 > JAHWKV01 > JAJCYE01. The sequence goes on along the minus strand of JAJCYF010000069.1, from coordinate 6,612 downwards.
CGAGCGCACCCTTACCCGCAAGGTCAAGGAGGCCTTCCTGGCCATTCAGATCGAGCAGGAGCTGGGCAAGGACCAGATCATGGAGGGATACCTCAACACCGTCTACTTCGGCCGCGGCGCCTACGGGGCCGAGGCGGCCGCCCGGACCTACTTCAAGGTCCCCTCAGCCGACCTGACCGTCGGGCAGGCGGCCTACCTGGCCGGCGTTATCCGGGCACCCGAGTTGTTCCAGATCGACGAAAACCCCAGGGACGCCACCAACCTGCGGAACCAGGTCATCGACTCGATGGTCGAAGCCGGGACCATCACCGAGCCGCAGGGAAGGACGGCGAAAAAAGAGGTTCTGGCCGAACAGTTCAAACCCGGGGTCTCGGTTGAGGTCGAATCCGCCCGGGCGGGCTACTTCCTGGAGTACGTCAGACGAAATCTCGGGAGCGAGTTCGGCCTGACCGACGCCCAGATCTTGCGAGGGGGGCTGACGATTTCCACCACGCTGGACCTGGACATGCAGACTGCGGCCGAGGATGCCGTGCGCGCCGTCGTCAACCAGCCGGACGACCCGGAAGCGGCCCTGGTGGCCATGGGGCCGCAGGGTGAGATCAAAGCGATGGTCGGGGGCAGGGACGTCGACAGCATCGCCCGCTCCCGGGGATTCAACTTCGCCGCCGACGGCGCCCGGACCGGCGGCGGCCGGCAGGCGGGGTCCGCCTTCAAGCCCTTCGCACTTGCCGCCTTCCTCTCCAGCGGCAAGTCCCTGGAGTCCACCTTCTCCGGGGCCTCGCCCACCGAGATCACCTCCGGCCGGTGCCGGAACAAGGACGGCTCCCCCTGGAAGGTCTCCAACTTTGAAAACGCCTCCTTCGGCAGCCTGAACGTCACCGGAGCCACGACCAGCTCGGTCAACACGGTGTACGCCGAGATGATGAACCGGGTGGTCACGCCCTCCAAGTTCATCGAGACGGCCGGGCGGGCGGGCATTGAAATTCCCAAGTCGGACGCCGGCTGCGCCCTGGCGCTCGGGACCACCGATGTCACTCCCCTTGAGATGGCCCGGGCCTATACGACCTTTGCCCAAAGGGGAAACCGGCCGGACCCGATCTCGGTGGTCAAGATCACCCAGCCCAACGACAAAGTTCTGGTGGAGGCTGCGCCCAAGGTCGAGCCGGCAATCGAACGCAACGTGGCCGACACCATCAACTTCGTGCTTGAACAGAACGTACGGTACGGAACCGGCACCGGAGCGAAGATCGGGCGGCCGGCAGCCGGCAAGACCGGCACCACCCAGAACCACGCCAATGCCTGGTTCGCCGGGTACACCCCGAACCTCACCGCGGTCGTCTGGATGGGATATGCGCCGGGAGAGGACGGCTCCATCAAGGAGATGACCGATGTCCGGGGAACCGAGGTTACCGGCGGCTCACTCCCGGCAACGATCTGGCGCCGGTTCATGACCACTGCCGTGAAGGGCACGCCGTCTGCAGATTTCAACAAGCCCAAGCTGGAGGGGGTGGTTACGAACTACGGCGGAGGGCAGCCCACGGCGACGCTGGCCGAGGCCCCCAAGCCGGAGGAACCGGAGCCCACCGGGCCGGTCGAGCTGGCGGCCGCCGGAGAATCAACACAGGAGGAGTCGAACCCTCCCGCGAACCGCGATCTGATCGCCGACGCACCTCCCGCCCCGCAGCCGCAGCCTCCCCCGGCCCCCCGGCCGGCGGTCCCGGATCAAAGGAAGCCGGATCCGCCGCCCAGCGAGGAAAAGTTCGGCCCCTGCTTTCCGTTCTGTGAGGTCGGGGGCTGAGCTGGTCAGGCCGGTAGGGCTCTCTTGCGGGATAACACCTGCGCCGCGGTAGCCGCAGCGAAGAAGGTGGCGATGGCAAGCAGCACGATGGTAGCGCCCGGCGAGGTGTCCAGGCGGTAGGCCAGCAGCACGCCTCCCACCCCGAGAATTCCGCCCAGAATCATGCTGCCCAGCAGGGTGGTTCTAAAGCTGTTGGACAGCTGCTGCACAATCGCCACCGGGAGCACCAGCATCGCCGACACCAGCAGGATCCCGACCACCCGCATGGTCACGCCTACCGTCACCGCCGCAGCCAGCGCCATCAAGAAGTTGAACCGGCGCACGGAAAGTCCGGATACCCGGGCCACCTCCTCGTCGTAGCAGACCGCGAACAGCTCCTTGCGCCAGAGCAGGACCGTCGCCAGCACCGCAACCCCGGAAACTCCCAGGATGACCAGCTCCTGGTTGTTCACGGTCAGCACCGAGCCGAACAGGTAGCCCAGCACCTTGCTGGACTCACCCGACTTGAACGCCAGCAGCGCACCGCCGGCGATACCACCGTAGAAGATCAGCGCAAGGGCGACGTCGCTGGCGGTGCGGCCCCTCTCCCGGAGGACCTCGATGCCGGCACCGGCCAGTGAGGCGGCGACGATTCCGGTGATGACCGGGGAGGTCCCCAGGAACAGTCCGGCCGCCACCCCCATGAAGGCGACGTGCCCGATGCCGTCGCCCATCAGCGCCAGGCGCCGCTGCACCAGGAACACCCCGATGGAGGGAGCCGTAATCCCGACTATGAGGGCGGCCAGCAGGGCGCGCCGCATGAACTCCAGGCCCAAAAGCTCCACTCAGCGTTCCCGGGGCAGGCCGCCGGTGTGCAGGACACCGGGCGGGTGATGGTGGGCGTGGTCGTCCTGGAACTCGGCGCTCGGGGGGCCGTCGTAGGCCACCCTGCCCTGATCCAGGACCACGGTCCGGTCCACCAGCGTCTCCATCGCCCCCAGGGCGTGCGCCACCAGCAGTACCGACGCCTTGCTATCGGAAAGCCGCTCGAGGGTCTGGGCGAACAACTCCTGGTTCTCCAGGTCGACACTGGACACCGGCTCGTCGAGCAGCAGGAAGTCCGGCTCGTTCACCAGGGCCCGGGCAATCAGGACCCGCTGCTGCTGGCCGCCCGACAGGTGGGAAACGCGTCGCTTCCGGACGTCGGCGAGGCCCATCGCCTCGAGGGCTTTGAGGGCCGCTTGCCGGTCGGTCGACGAGAAGCCACGCATCCGGCGGGCGACCGAGATGCGCCCGGTCAAAACCACCTCCTCAACCGTCGCCGGCACCCCGGAGGTGGCGCCAAACCGCTGGGGGACGTACCCGATCCTTCTCCACTCCTTGAAGCGGTTGAGCGGCGTCCCGAAAAGCCGGATCTCGCCTGAGCCAAGGGTCAGCAGCCCGAGCAGTGCCCGCACCAGAGTGGTCTTGCCCGAGCCGTTGGAGCCCAGCAGCGCCACGAACTGCCCCGGGCTCAGGGTCAGGCTGAGGCCCTTGAGGACCTCCTGCTGGCCCAGTGCAACGTTGACGTTTGTGAGCTCGGCAACAGTAGCGGCGTTCACCGGCAGTCCAGGGCCGTCCGCAGGCCGGAGAGGTTGGCCCGCATTGCCGAGATGTAGTCACCGGTTGCCGGCGGGCTCTCCAGCGGGTCGAGCACCGCGGTCTCGGCTCCGGTCTCCGCAGCCACTGTGTCCGCCAGGTCCTCGGGAAGCAGGGTCTCGAAAAAGATTGTGGTTATGCCGTTGTCCTGGACTATCTCCGCCACCTCATTCAGCCGGCGGGCCGACGGTTCCTGGTCTGGGTCAATACCGGCGATACCCACCTGCTCCAGGTTGAACCGGTCCGCCAGGTAACCAAACGACTCGTGGGTGGTGACTATCGTCCGCCGCTCGCACCTTGAAAGGCCGTTGGAGAAGTCGTCGTCCAGGCCGTTGATCCGGGCGATCAGCTCGTCGCCGTTCTCCCGGTAGGTCTCGGCGTTGGCCGGATCGACCCTGCTGATCGCAGAGACCACGGTGCCGGTCATCCCGACCATGAGGCTTGGATCCAGCCAGATGTGGGGGTCGTCCGCGCGCACACCGGGGGGCCGGACGGTCAGCACGTCGAGGGTGTTGGCCACCTCGGGAACCAGGCGGTCCAGCGCCGGCTGGAACCCCTGTCCGATGTATATCAGCAGGTCGGCCTCGCTGACCCGGCGGACCTGCGATGCGGTCAGTTCCAGGTCGTGGGGCTCCACCCCGGCCGGGGTGATGCTGCTGACGTCCGCCTCGTCCCCGGCCACGGCGGTGGCGACGAAGGTAAGCGGGTAGAAAGCCGTGACGATGGACCGGCGGGAGTCATCCGGCTCCTCGGAATCACCCCCGCAGGCGGCGAGGACGACGAGCAGAAGGGCGGAGAGGGCAAGGGCGATCGGGCGTCTCATGAGTCGCACGATAACCGGAATGAGAATGATTCGCAATTAGCGGGAAAACGCGCTAACGGACCACCAGGTTCACCAGCTTCGGCGGGACCGCGATCACCTTCAGCGGCTCGTTTCCGTCCAGGAACTCCTTCACCCGGTCGCTGCCCATCGCCAGCGCCTGCATCTCCTGCTTGGAGATCTCCGGCGCGACCTCCACCTTGTCCCGGACCTTGCCGTTGACCTGGATGACCATCGTCACCTTCTCGACCGCAGCCAGATCCTCGTCGTAGGCGGGCCAGGCCTCGGTGTGGATCGAGCCTTGGTTGCCGTAGCGGTGCCACAGCTCCTCGGTGAGGAACGGGGCGATCGGTGACAGCAGTTTTAGCATCGTCTCGGCCGCCTCCCGGGGCACCGGCCCGCCGTGCTTGGAGAAGGCGTTGACCAGCTCCATCATCTTGGCGATGGCGGTGTTCAGCCCGAACTCCTCCATGTCGGCGGTGATCCCCTTGACCGCCCGGTGGACCTGGCGGTTCAGGGCCTCTGGGACCGGATCGGCGGACGGCTCCTCAAGGATGCGCCACACCCGGGACAGCCAGTTGTGCGCCACCCGGCCGATCTCTCCGAAACCGTCCGCCGGGAAGTCGTAATCGGCGGCCGGGGGGCTGGAGAACAGGATGAAGGTGCGGGCGGAGTCGGCGCCGTAGGCATCGATGGTTTTGGAGGCTTCGATCACGTGGCCCGTCGACTTGCTCATCTCCTTGCCGTCCCATGAGACGTGGCCCTGGTTGAACAGGCGAAGGAACGGCTCATCGAAGTCGAGCATCCCGATGTCCTTGAAGAACTTGGTGAAGAAGCGGGCGTAGATCAGGTGCATGACCGCGTGCTCGACGCCGCCGAAGTAGTTGTCGACCGGTCCCCAGGCGGCGACCTTGGCCGGCTCGAAGATGGCGTCGGGGTTCTTGGGGTCGCAGTACCGCAGGAAGTACCACGAGGAGTCGAAGAACGTGTCAAGCGTGTCGGTCTCCCGGCGGGCCACTCCCCCGCACTCCGGGCAGGTGACGTTGACGAAATCGGAGTTGTTGGCCAGCGGGCTGACCGCGTCGTCGGTGGGGGTGTAGTCGGCCTGGGGCGGCAGCAGCACCGGCAGATCCTGCTCCGGCACCGCGACCTCGCCGCACTTAGGGCAGTGGATGATCGGAATCGGCGTGCCCCAGTAGCGCTGGCGGGAGACCAGCCAGTCGCGCTGGCGGTAGTTGATCTGGCGGTTGCCCTTGCCCTGGTCATCCAGCCAGGCGATGACGTCGACGATTCCGTCCTGGGTATGCGGGTCGACCCGGGTGCCGGTGAACGGGCCAGAGTTGACCAGCACGCCGGTACCGGGGACCGCCTCGGTTAGGGTGTCCCCGTCCAGCGGCTCGCTGCCGTCGGGCTGGACCACCACCCGGATCGGGATGTCGTGCTGGCGGGCGAAGTCGAAGTCGCGCTGGTCGTGCGCCGGGACCGCCATGATCGCTCCGGTCCCGTAGCCCATCAGGACGTAGTCGGCGGCGTAGACCGGAATCTGCTCGCCGTTGACCGGGTTGATGGCTACCGCAGGCAGGCGCATGCCTCCCTTGGCCTTGCTTGCCCCCAGCCGCTCGATCTCGGTCTGGCGGCGGACCTCGGTGACGTACTCGGTGAACGGAGCCTCCTGGTCGGTGCCCTTGACCATGCCAGCGGCGGCCGGGTGTTCGGCGGCCAGGACGAAGAACGTTGCGCCCCACAGCGTGTCGGGGCGGGTGGTGAAGACCGGGAAGTCGATCTGCTCGTCCGAGCCGTCGACCTGCAGCTTGAAGACCACCTCGGCCCCCTGGCTGCGCCCGATCCAGTTGCGCTGCATGGTCAGCAGCGACTCGGCCCAGTCCAGCTGGTCCATGTCGTCCAGCAGGCGGTCGGAGTAGTCGGTGATCTTCAGGAACCACTGGGTCAGATCGCGGATCTCCGGCACCGAGCCGCAGCGCCAGCAGACGCCGGTTGAGATCTGCTCTTTGGCCAGCACGGTCTTGTCGACCGGGCACCAGTTGACCGGGGAGGTCTTGCGGTAGGCCAGCCCCCGCTTGAACATCTCCAGGAAGATCCACTGGTTCCACTTGTAGTAGTCGGGGAGGCAGCTGATGACCTCCCGGCCCCAGTCGTAGGAGTAGCCCAGACGCAGGAAAGAGGACCGCATCTTGGCGATGTTGGCCAGGGTCCACTCCTCTGGGTGGGTCCCCCGCTTGATGGCGGCGTTCTCGGCCGGCAGGCCGAAGGCGTCGTACCCCATCGGGTGCATGACCGCGTGTCCCCGCATCCGCCAGTAGCGGGCCATGGCGTCGGCGATGGTGTAGTTCTCGACGTGGCCCATGTGCAGGTCGCC
>JAJCYF010000068.1 GCA_029263035.1 Actinomycetes bacterium | reverse complement strand
TCGAGCTTGACGATCTTCAGGCGGCCGTCCTGCTCTTTGGCCAGTGCCTCGAGCTCCGGGGTCAGCAGCTTGCACGGACCGCACCAGGTAGCCCAGCAGTCGACCAGGACCGGCAGCTTGGAGTCCATGATCTCGGCCATGAAGTTGTCGTCCGTTATGTCGACCATCTCGCCCATCGGCACCTGCTCGTCGGAGTCGGGAGTTGGATCCACATCCTATTGCAGCTGGTGGGTAACCGGGCGGGGGGACAGGTTTAAGGCCATCGCCAACTGGTATGTTCTTAGAATGGATGCGGCTAAGGGCCTGGGACAGCTTTTGGGTGACCGGCTGAAAGAGCTCCGGGGGGAACAGGGCTTCACGCGGGAAGAGGTTGCCCGGCGCGCACGCCTTGTGGGCCTGCCGTGGTCGGCGACCACCGTCGCCTCGTTTGAATCCGGCCGGCGCAAGACCATCGCCTTGGAGGAGCTCCTGCTGCTGTCCTACGCTTTCAGGGTGGACCCGGGCGACTGGTTTGTAGGCAACGGCTGGGCGCAGCTGTCTCCCGATGCAATGGCCAGCCTGGGGGTCATCCGGGCGATGCTTGCCGGCTCCCCCACCGACTCCTGGATGCGTATCAGCGAGCGAATGTGGGACGGCCCCGAGTTTCAGGACGCTCCCGGCGTGCTCGGTGCCCAGTTCGAGCGGCTGAACGACCGAATCCGGGTTGCCAAACATTACCTGGGGCCCGAGGTGACCACCGAGACCGCCATCAAGGCCGTTGAGGCGGCCGCCGGCGAGGCCGAGGTCAAGGCCGCCTACAAATTCCAGGTCGAGCCGCTCCAGGTGTCACTCGAGGCGTTCAAGAACTGGGGCCGCGGGCTCACCCAGGAGCGGGATCGCCGGTTCGGCGAGGCCGCCCGGCAGGTCTCCTTTCGCTCGCTCAGCGCCAGCCGCGGTCACATCACCCGCCTGCTGCTCAAGGAACTGGCTCCCAAGCTCAAACAAAAGAAGCTCAAGGCGCATTTTCGCGGCCTTCAAATCGAGTCTTGACCGCCGCTCGTAGCCCCGATCTGCCGCCATCGGAGCCCGAGAGCCAGCAACCGACACAAGAGGCTGCCCCCGCTACCGAGCCGGCCCGCCACATCCTGAGGCAGCGGACCGTCGAGCGGTTCCGCAGCCGTCCCAACGTTCCCGAAGGGGCAATCCCCGCCGCGGTGCGCCACATCATCGGGGGTCCCATGATGTGGAGCGAGAGGCCCATCCGGGAAACCCAATTCACCCCCGAGCAACAAGATCTGCTCCTGCGGGCAGCCGGCGAGATCCGCGAGTTGTACCTTCAGGCCGGCGGCTCCATGGATCCCGAGATGATGCAGACCGACGCGCTGGGTTTGATGCCCGACAACGCTTCGGCCTTCCCCTATCAAAGCGAGGAGTGGGCGGCGGCCAAGGCGATAAACGCAGGGTCAGCCTTCCCGGTCGCCCGCCACCTCGTAGAGCCGGAGCGGACCCGGGCCGAGCTCACCCAGGCGTACTACATCGTGATCACCTGGATCGACTACGTTCAGGGCGGCCTGCTGGATGCCTCGGAGATCTACGATATGGACGACGACGAGGACGACGAGCCGCCGGGCAACACGGCTCCCAACGAATAAATCCGCTTAACAACTTCCCCGGCCCGCCGATATTAGTGGGGTCCATGGGGGGCGCCGGAATCGGAGGTCCCCATGCCCCGCAGTGTCGTTTCCAACCTGCCGAAGGTTGCGAGCTTTCGGATCAAGTCTGCGCTTGTTGCGATGATCGGTGCCCTTCTGCTGGCGCCGCTCGTGGGCCGGTCCCCCGCCTACGCCGCAGTTGCCCTCGATTCCGAAGAAGCAGCCTTCTGTACCCTGATCAACGATTACCGGGCATCCAGGGGACTGCCGGCGCTGATGGTGTCCGAGCGTTTGGCCAACACCGCCGAATGGCACAGCGCCGACATGGCGGCCAAGAACTACTTCAGCCACACCGACAGCCTCGGGCGCGACCCGTTCCAGCGGATGACCGCCTTCGGCTACGGATACAGCACCTACCGGGCCGAGAACATCGCTGCCGGCAACGCCACCGCCCAGGCGACCTTCGACCAGTGGAAGAACTCCTCCGGCCACAATGCCAACATGCTGAACGGCAACTACAAGGTCATCGGAATTGGCAAAGCCACCAACGCGGCCGCGACCTACCGGAACTACTGGACCACCGACTTCGGCGGCGTCGTCGACCCGGGAGCGGTCCCCTGTCCCGGCTCCGGACCGGTGCCAACTCCCCCCGCTCCCGCGCTGCCGGCAGTGTCGATCTCAGATGCTTCGGCGGTGGAGGGTAACTCCAGCACCGGTGCGACCAAGGCAATGAAGTTCAAGGTGAGCATCCCCAAGGCAAACAACAAGGCGGTGAAGGTGACCTTCTCCACCGTCAACGGGACCGCACTGGCCGGCTCCGACTATCTGGCAGCCTCAGGCACGGCAACCATACGGGCCGGGTCAACCAGCGGGTACGTCACCGTCAAGATCGTCAAGGACAAAATCCGGGAGGCCAGCGAGACGTTCGTGGTGAACCTGGCACCGGCGGCCAACTCATCGATCGCGGACGGGTCGGCGACGGGGACGATCGTCAACGACGACTAGAGCTTCGATCGGGCCGCTGCTCATACCCCGAGCTTTGCAGCGGCCCGGTCGTGGGTTTGAGGTGCGGCTACTTGTTGCCCCGGTTGGCGTGGTAGGCCCGCAGGCGCAGGCGCTGGTCCAGCTCAGCCTTGCGCAGGCGGATGTTCTTGGGCGTGATCTCCACCAGCTCGTCGCCGGCCATGAACTCCAGGGCGTTCTCGAGCGACATGATGCGGGGAGGAACCAGCCGGATGCTCTCGTCGGCGGCGTGGGTGCGGATGTTGGTCGTCTTCTTCTCCTTGGTGGGGTTCACGTTCATGTCCTCGGTGCGTGAGTTCTCGCCGATGATCATGCCTTCGTAAACCGTCACCCCGGAGGTGACAAAAAGCTCTCCGCGCTCCTGCAGGTCGTACAGGGCGTAGCCGGTGGTCTCGCCCAGCCGGTCGGCCACCAGGGCGCCCGAGATGCGGTGGGGAATCTCTCCGGCCCACTTGTCGTAGCCGGCAAAAACACTGTGGATGATGGCCGTACCGCGGGACTCCGTCAGCATCTCGCCGCGGAAACCGATCAGGCCTCGGGCGGGAACCCGGAACTCCATGCGGACCCAGCCGCTGCCGTGGTTCACCAGGTTTTTCATCCGGCCCTTGCGCAGCGCCAGGGATTGGGTGACCACTCCGACGAACTGTTCGGGGAGGTCCAAAACCAGGTCCTCGTACGGCTCGTGGGTCTCGCCGTCGACCTGTTTGGTGATGACCTCCGGCTTGGAGACCTGAAGCTCGTAGCCCTCGCGGCGCATCGACTCGATGAGGATCGCCAGCTGCAGCTCTCCCCTGCCCCGGACCTCGGTCTTGTCGGGCGATCCGGTGTCGACCAGGCGGATCGAGACGTTGCCGAGCACCTCCCGCTCCAGGCGGGCCTTGAGGTGGCGGCTGGTGACGAACTTGCCCTCTTTGCCGGAGATCGGCGAGGTGTTGACGCCGAAGGTCATGCGCAGGGTCGGCTCGTCGATGGTCAGCACCGGCATCGGCCGGGGGTCTTCCAGGTCGGTGATGGTCTCGCCTACGGTTACGTCGCCCAGGCCGGCCATCGAGGCGATGGCGCCCGGGCCCAGCTCTGCGACCTCCTCGTAGTCCAGCACGGTGTGGGCCAGCATCTTGGTGATCCGCACCGCCTCAACCGTGCCGTCGCGGTGGCAGACGGCCACCCGGTCGCCGGTCTTTACGTTGCCGTTCCATACCCGGCCGATGGCGAGGCGCCCCACGTAGGGGTCGGCGGCCAGGTTGGTGACCATGAACTGCAGCGGCATCGTGGGGTCGTAGGAAGGGGGCGGCGTGGTCTTGGCAATGGCGTCGAACAGCGGGACCAGGTCCACTCCGTCGACCTCGAGATCGGCGGTAGCGGTCCCCTTGCGGGCGTTGGTGTAGATGACGGGGAAGTCGATCTGGTCCTCATCGGCGTCCAGGTCGATGAAAAGGCTGTAGATCTCGTCCAGGACCTCGGGGATCCGGGCGTCCGGGCGGTCGATCTTGTTGATGACCGGGATCACCGGGATGCGGCGCTCCAGCGCCTTGCGCAGGACGTAGCGGGTCTGGGGAAGGGGGCCCTCGGAAGCGTCGACCAGCAGCAGGGCGGAGTCGACCATCTGCAGAGTCCGCTCGACCTCTCCGCCGAAGTCGGCGTGGCCGGGGGTGTCGCAGATGTTGATGTGAAGGCCTTCGTACTTGATGGCGGTCTGCTTGGCGAGGATGGTGATGCCCCGCTCCCGCTCCTGGTCCATTGAGTCCATGACGCGCTCGACCACCACCTGGTTCTCGCGCCATACGCCAGACTGCTGCAACATGGCGTCTACGAGGGTGGTTTTTCCGTGGTCTACGTGGGCAATGATGGCCACGTTCCGCACGTCTTCACGGACGGCGAGGTTCTTGGTCACTTCAACCAGCGTAACCGGAAATGGGCCGCTCCGGACGATCTGCGCCTGAAAGCTTCGCCAAAAGGCCCGTTATGCGCCTCGAAGCTTAGATGTTCATCGTTTCTTGTCCATCCGATAAGCCACGTATCGCCCAACGATGGTCTCACTTGCATACAGGAAGTGCAGCACTTCGAGCAGGCGTTGCCCCCGGCTGAGGCCCGTCCGGCGGGCAGCTTCCCTGCGGACGGATTCGGCGGTCACGCCCTTTCGTTTGGTGCCGGCCAGGGTAGCTGCTTCGAGAAAGCCCAGCGCCGTTAGGCGGTTCACGGCGGTCATGCCCATTTCCAGCCGCTCCTGCGCCCGCGCGTCGGAGAGGAACTCCTCCGGGCCGACCTCCACCCGTTCGAACGGGTTATATGGACCGGGTGTCATTTGCCCTTTAGACCAGCCGCCGCTCCGTCGCCCACCTTGTCAGCTCGTGCCGGCTGCTCAACTGCAGCTTTCGCAGCACCGCCGAGACGTGGGTCTCGATCGTCTTTACCGACAGGTGCAGGCGCTTGGCCACCTCCTTGTAGGCGTAGCCCCGGGCGATCAGTCTCATAACCTCTCGCTCCCGCTGGGTCAGCAGGTCCAGCTCCTCGTCTATCGGCTCCGCTATCTCGCCGCCGAAGGCGTCCAGGACGAAGCCGGCCAGGCGGGGCGAGAAGACCGCATCGCCCTCGTTCACCCTCCGGATGGCTGCCGACAGGTCGGTCGGTGAGATTGACTTGGTTACATAGCCCCGGGCGCCGGCCCGGATGACTGCGATCACGTCCTCGGCGGCATCCGACACCGAAAGCGCCAGGAAACGGATCTCCGGGTGGTCCCGGTGGACCGCCTCCAGCACCGCCCGCCCTCCCCCGCCGGGCATGTGGACGTCGAGCAGCACCACGTCCGGCTTGGCGGCGACGATCTCCGCTGCGGCAACGGCCGGCTCCCCGGCGGTCCCGACGATCTCAAACTCCTCCCCCAGCTCGCTGCGGACGCCGGACAGGAACAGCCGGTGGTCGTCGACCAGAAATACCTTGATCCGTGCCTCGCTCATTTGGACCTCGCCATCGTCAGTTGAACCTCGGTTCCACCGCCCGGCTCGGTGGTGATCAGCGCCGATCCGCCGGAGCGCTCCATCCTGCCCCGGATCGACTCGGCAATGCCCCTGCGGTCGGCGGCAACGGCGTCCGGGTCGAAACCGGAACCTTCGTCCCGGATAAATGCGGTTATCTCGTCCGGCTCGGCCTCCATGTAGACCGAAACCTGGGCGGCGCCGGAGTGTTTGGCGGCGTTGACGGTCGCCTCCCGGCAGGCATCGACGACCGCCTGCATCCGCTCGTCCATCGGCGCGTCGCCGACCGTGACCACCTCGATGGGGACCTTGAACTGCAGCTCGACCGCCGACGCGGCCTCCTCCAGCGCACCGGAGAGCATCTGGTCGCGGTGGGTCGGCGTGCCGTTCAGCCATGCCCGCAGTTCCCGCTCCTGGTTGCGGGCGAGAGCCACCATCTCCTTGGCCTGGTCGGTCCGCTGGATCAGGGCCAGCGTCTGAAGGACCGAGTCGTGGAGGTGGGCTGCCATGTCGGCCCGCTCCTCGGAGCGGATGCGCTCCCGGCGCTCCTCGGTCAGCTGGCGCAACAGCCGCCAGCCCCAGGGGCCGAAGATGATCCCCAGCCCGGCCATGGTCGCTGCGACGGCAAAGACGATGCCCGGCGCCGCCTCCAGCGCGTTGGTGCGCTGCAGGAACAGCAGGACACCGCCGCCGAAGAACAGCGCGCCGGCGCCCAGGCGGAGCCGGCCGACCCGATCGGTTGCCCCCAGGGTATCCATCGGGTGTTCCGGCATCTTTTCGTGCAGGTTCTGGCTCCAGCGCTTGCGCTGGCTCTCCGGGCTGGTCAGCCAGATGACACCTGCCCCCAGAGCGGCCAGGCTGAGCGACGACGCCGCCGCATCCCCCAGCCACAATCCCAGCGGGCGAAGCAGGATCATCACGCCCAGGACGACCATTCCCATCGCCACCGCTCGCATGGTCTTGGGGGGCAGCACGGGACCGGCGGCGTCATCCGCCTCCGGTACGGTGGCCCAAAGCACGGCGTAGAGCACGACGCCGGCCAGGCCGGACAGGCTCAGAAGGGCGAAGGCGATGCGGACCAGCACGGGGTCGACGCCGAAACGCTCCCCCAGCCCGCCGGCAACCCCGCCGATGACCCGCTGGTCCCGGCTCCGGTACAGCCCATGGTTTAGAAAGCCTCCCTGAGGCGGGCTGGCCGGCAGCACAACCTTCTCGCTCTCCATGGTCCTCTCCTGTTGCCACTGATGTTCGCGCAGACCGGACTCCCCCACCATCGGGACTGACCCTGAGAGCCGCCGTCCCCCCTAAGGGTTTCAGGGGGGCGGACCCCTATAGACCGGGGGGGCGGACGAGCGGATCATCGATGCAGGAGTTCAAACGAGATGGAGGCAACAAATGGACACGATCGACCCCGCCGCACCGATACCCCCCAAGAGGCTTGTTCGCAGCACCACCAACCGGTGGATGGCCGGCGTCTGCGGGGGGCTGGGCGACTTTTTCAACGTCGATGCCACCCTGATCCGGCTGCTGTTCGTCCTGCTGACGATCTGTGCCGGCATAGGCATCCCGACCTACGTGCTTGCCTGGCTGATCATCCCGCGCGAGGACGAGGTGCAGTCGATCGGCGAACGCATGCTCGGACGCGCCAATCAGAACACGCCGGCTGCGCCCAACGGCAACCAGTAACCGATGAGTGACCAGGGGGAGGAAGAAGTGGACGCAGGTATCAAAGACGAAGCCGGTCCGGCGGCAGGGCCCCAGGTAGTTCGAAGGCCCCTGGCCCGCAGCAGGACATCCCGCATGTTCGGCGGGGTCTGCGGGGGGATGGGCGAGTACTTCGGGGTCGACCCGATACTCGTACGGCTCGGTTTTGCGGTGCTGGCGCTGCTGGGAGGCGCCGGAGTTGGGCTGTACCTGGTGGCCTGGGTTCTGATCCCCCTGGAAGGCGAGCCCCAGTCGGTTGGGGAGGAGGCTCTGGCCAAGGGGACCGCGTACTTCGACCGGGAGTTCGGCAACGACAAGGACCGCTCCTGGCTGTGGATCGCCCTGCTGGTAGTCGGCGGGCTCATCATGATTTCCAACCTGGGCCGCATGGGCTGGTATGACGGCGCCTGGTTCTGGGCGATCCTGCTCATCGGCGGCGGCGTCTGGCTGTACCACCAGGACACCTACGGCCCCCGCACGCCTTCCGGCCCGCCGGCCGGACCCGGCACGTCCACAGCCACGACCGACTCGCCCGGAGGCGCCGCCCCGGCAACCGCCACCGCCCCGGCATCCGGACCCGTCACCGCTACCGCGGTGCGGCCAACCTACCCGGCGCGCCCCGCACCGGTGGGGCGCCCCGCACCCGTGG
>JAJCYF010000067.1 GCA_029263035.1 Actinomycetes bacterium | reverse complement strand
TCCCAGTTCGGGCTTCCAGGTGGCGCCGGCAACCTTGGATATGCCGACGGTTTCCGCAGCCTCGGCCGGACCGGTGATCGGGGCGATCACCCAGCACGCGATGCCGATGAGCATCGACAGAACAACCGCGGCAGCGAGCGCGACCTTGCGGAGGCGGGGAGCCCGGGCCGTCATTGGCCGGCCTCCCCGGTAGCCTGAACCACGCTTTCGAAGGCGGAGATCTTGTAGGTCTCGCCTTCTTGCTGCAGCCAGAAGTGGGCAGAGTGCTTGAGGTTCGTGTCCCCGTCATCGGCGGGCTTGGCCACTCCCTCGAACGTGACTGTTGCGACACCGATGGGAAGGCTTCCGTCGTCCTCGACGAAGAAGGTGACCTTGTGAACCTGCTGTGATGTTGACTCGACGCTTTCCACCTGGTCGGACAACTCGGCCATCGCCAGGCTCCCCAGGTTCGCCTGCAGGCCGGGTTGGGCCTCGGCGGTGAACAGCGCCGCCAGGTCGGGGTGGGCGCCGCCCTCCCACAGGGCCGGATCGAAAAAGGCGCTGGTGTAGAAGCTGTTGATCAGCTCCACCACCTTGGCTGCCGCTTCGTTGGCCTTTTGAGGTGAGTCCGGCCGGCTCTGGGGGTCGATTGCACGGACCTCGCCCAGCTGGAAGGCGGCCTCGGGCACCTCCGGCTCCTCCTCCACCCCCGGAATGATCTCTCTCGCCTGCTCGCACGCACCGAGAACCAATGCAAAAGCCAGCAGTAGGGGCAGGACGCGAAGGGCTCGGTTGTTTGCCACGGGTTCGCATTCTTTACCACTTGCGGCCGAAGACTCAAACCCGAGGGTTTAATTGGCAGGCGTAGCGGCCCATACGCCGATTGAACGTAGGTATAATCGGCCCCGGCGGAAACCATCCTGCGCCCTTTTTTTGGCTGCACTGCATCTACAACCAACAGACGGAGGCTCACCCCGCATGCCTGGCACCTTGTATCTCGCCGTCGAAGGCGGCTCAATCGACGTACAGCTGGATTCATTCGAGCAGCTATCGCTCTACGTAATCCTCGGGATTTCGGTGCTGGCTCTGGCAGTGGCCGGGTTCTTCGCCAAGCAGGTCCTGGCCGCGCCCCGCGGAACGGCCAAGATGATCGAGATCTCCGATGCCATCCAGGAGGGCTCCCGCGCCTACCTCAAGCGCCAGTTCAGCACCCTGTCGATCTTTGTGGTGCTTTTGACGCTGGGACTGTTCTTCCTGCCCGTCGGCGAGGTGTCCGGCAGTGAAGGAACGGTCAAGATTGCCCGATCGATCGCCTTCCTTCTGGGCGCCGGCTTCAGCGCCACCATCGGTTTCGTCGGCATGAGCCTGGCGGTGCGGGCGAACGTGCGGGTAGCCAACGCCGCCCAGGAATCCCAGAAGCGGGCCCTCACCATCGCCTTTCGGGCGGGCGGCGTCTGCGGAATGTTCACGGTCGGCCTGGGCCTTCTCGGAGCGGCCGCCATCTTTTTGATCTTCAAGGGCGACGCCCCGACCGTGCTGGTCGGGTTCGGATTCGGTGGAGCGCTCCTGGCGATGTTCATGCGGGTCGGCGGCGGCATCTTCACCAAGGCCGCCGACGTCGGCGCCGACCTGGTCGGCAAGGTCGAGCAGGGAATCCCTGAGGACGACCCCCGCAACGCCGCCACCATCGCCGACAACGTGGGCGACAACGTCGGTGACTGCGCCGGTATGGCCGCAGACATCTTCGAGTCCTACGAGGTGACCCTGGTCGCCGCTCTGATCCTGGGCTTCACCGCTTACAGCACCTTCGGCGCCCGGGGCGCCGCCATCGGGGTCATGTTCCCGCTGTTCGTGCGGGCCATCGGCGTCATCACCTCGATCATCGGTATCTACCTGGTCAACCCCCGCAGCGAGACCGAGAGCGGCATCAAGTCGATCAACCGGGGTTTCTTCTACTCCGGTATTTTGTCGGCGCTGGCGGTTTTCGGCCTGACCTACGTGTACTTCCGACCCGACGGCGAGGTCGACTGGGCGCCCGCCTGGGCGGTTTCCCTGGGCCTGGTCCTGGCGGCCGGCATCCACTACCTGACCGAGTACTACACCTCTACCGAGAAGAAGCCGGTGAAGGAGATCGCCTCGGCGACCCAGACCGGCCCGGCCACGACCATCATCTCGGGTTTTGCCTGGGGACTTGAGTCCACCGTGTGGTCGATCGTTGCCATCGCCGGCGCCATCGGCGGAGCGTTCCTGCTCGGGGGCGGCGACGAGGCCAAGGCTCTCTACATGATCGCCCTCACCGGCATGGGCATGTTGACCACGGTAGGAGTCATCGTCTCCATGGACACCTTCGGTCCCATTGCCGACAACGCCCACGGCGTTGCCGAGATGTCGGGAGGCCTCGGCGGCAAAGCCGACGAGATCATGGCCAGCCTGGACGCAGTCGGCAACACCACCAAGGCCATCACCAAGGGCATGGCAATTGCAACCGCCGTCATCGCAGCCACCTCGCTGTTCGGGTCCTTCCGGGACTCGGTCATAGATGTCGGAGGGGCGATGTTTGCGGACTTTGCCGTCCGGATCGACCGGCCGGAGGTTCTGATCGGCCTGCTGATCGGTGGAGCGGTTCCGTTCCTGTTCTCCTCGCTCACCATCTCGGCGGTCGGCCGCACCGCCTTCGCAGTGGTTCAGGAGGTGCGCCGCCAGTTCCGGGAGCACCCCGGGATCATGGACTACAAGGAGAAGCCGGACTACGCCCGGGTCGTCGACATCGTGACCAAGGCTTCCCTGCAGGAGCTGACCACCCCGGGCCTGCTGGCGGTCCTGACCCCGATCCTCGTGGGCTTCGCCCTGGGGGCCGAGGCTCTGGGCGCCTTCCTGGCCGGCGTCATCCTCTGTGGCCAGCTGCTGGCAGTTCTGCTGAGTAACTCCGGCGGAGCCTGGGACAACGCCAAGAAGCTGGTCGAAGAGGGCGCCTACGGCGGCAAGGGCTCCAGCTCGCATGAGGCCGCCGTCATCGGCGACACCGTCGGTGACCCGTTCAAGGACACCGCCGGCCCGGCGATCAACCCGCTGATCAAGGTAATGAACCTGGTCTCGG
>JAJCYF010000066.1 GCA_029263035.1 Actinomycetes bacterium | reverse complement strand
GATAGGAGGACGGCTGAGCACAGTCGCCATCGCAGAGGAACGGGACCGCACCAGACCGGAACGGACTAAACGCTGCCGGTGGTCTTCGTCGGCTCCCTCTGATCCAGAGCCCAGGCCGGAGAGCCGGGCAACAGGGACGCCCCGGTCCAGCACTTGTACCTCGCCCCCCCGGCGCACCTCCTGCAGATATTGCGAAAGATGAGCCTTTAGTTCGGATACTGAAACGTTTCGCATAAGACTATAGTGGTCATACGTATATGACCTGTCAAGTCATATCGGAAGGCTTTAGGATTTCGAAAAAACTTCCCGGCCGTGTCGATTCACGTACTTTCCCGTTCGACCTAGGGGTGAAAGGGTCGACCGGACCCTACAGAACAAGGGAGAGCGACCATGAAGTACATGCTGATCATGAGGGCGAACGACGAAGCCTACGCCGGGATGGGAGACATCGACTTCAACGAGATGCTCGAGACCATCGGAAGGTACAACGACGAGATGATCCGGGCCGGCGTGCTGGTGGCTGCCGAGGGACTCGACGACGCAGCCGGCGGCGTGGTCGTCGACTACTCCACCGAGCCGCCCGTGGTCACCGACGGACCCTACGGCGAGGTTAAGGAGCTGTTCGGCGGCTTCTACATCATCAACGTTGCCTCGAAGGAGGAGGCCATCGAGTGGGCCAAGCGGTCCCCGATCACCGGCGCCGGCTTCAAGACCGAGATCCGCCGGGTCACCTCCATCGACGAGTTCCCGCAGGACAACGAGTGGATTCGCAAGGAGCGGGCGTGGCGCGAGTCGACCGGTCAGCTTTAAGGCGGCAGGACTGACGATGGCCGACCCCACCGGCCGTGAGGCGGTCGCCGCGGTGTGGCGCATCGAATCGGCACGGATCGTCGGTGCCCTGTCCCGCTACACCGGCGACTTTGCCCTGGCCGAGGACCTGGCCCAGGAGGCGCTCGCCGAGGCGCTGGTGAGCTGGCCGCTCGACGGGGTTCCCCGCAACCCCGCCGGGTGGCTGCTCACCGTAGGCAGGCGCCGGGCAATCGACGCCTACCGGCGGCGCTCGGCTCTGGACAGCCGGTATGCCGCCCTCGCCCAGGACCTGGACGAGGGCGGCGCCGCGTCCGGGTCTCCCGCCGCCGCGGCCGAGGATGCCGCCGACGTCCTGTGGGATCCGGATCAGATCGACGACGACGTGCTGGCGCTGATGTTCATCTCCTGCCACCCGGTCCTGTCGCGGGAGGCCAGGGTGGCGCTCACCCTGCGGGTGGTCGGCGGATTGACGAGCGACCAGATCGCAAAGGTTTTCCTGGTCCCTGCCGCGACCATCCAGGCCCGGATCACCCGGGCGAAGAAGACCCTTGCGGCCGCCCGGGTTCCGTTCGAGCTGCCGGAGGCCGGCGAGCGGGCCGCACGCCTCGGTTCGGTGCTCAGCGCCATCTACCTGATCTTCACCGAGGGGTCCTCGGCAAGCTCCGGAAACGAACTGATTCAGATCGACCTGGCAAGCGAGGCACAGCGCCTCTGCCGCATCCTGGCCCGCCTGGTGCCGGGCGAACCCGAGGCTCACGGTCTGCTGGCCCTCCTCGAGTTGACGGCGGCTCGCTTTCCGGCCCGCACCGGTCCGGACGGCGAACCGGTGCTCCTTGAAGACCAGGACCGCGGTCGCTGGGATCACGCCGCGATCCTCCGGGGACGGGCGGCGCTGGCCCGGGCCGCTCGGATCGGGAGAGGGCTGGGTTACTACGGCCTGCAGGCAGCGATTGCCGAGTGTCACGCAGTCGCACCATCGGTGGGCGACACCAACTGGGAGCGGGTGGTCCTGCTCTACGAGGCGCTGGGGCGGCTGGCGCCCTCGCCCGTTGTGGAACTCAACCGGGCGGTGGCCGTTTCGATGGCCCAGGGGCCGGCCGCAGCCCTCCCCATTGTCGACGGGCTGGTGGCCGGCGGGGCGCTTCAGCACACGCACCTGCTCCCAAGCGTGCGCGGGGAGTTGCTGATCCGGCTGGGCCGCACCGATGAGGCGAGGGACGAACTGAACCTCGCTTTAGGGCTATGCGAGAACCGGCGCGAGCGAACCGTTCTCGAGCGCAAGCTTGCCGGCCTCGCCCCCTGAGGCCCGCCTAGATCATGGCGCCGAAGTGCATGTTGACCCCCATCAGCTCCAGAGGCCACAGCACAACTGCGGCGACGGCCGACAGGCCCGTCTTCCAGTCGCTGACACTCAGATAGGCGTGGGTGTAGGCGATGACAAACCCGATACCCAGGTAAACCGTTTGAAATGCACCGCGCAGCATTGAGAGCTCCTTCCCGGCCGTCCGGCAACGGCCACGCACTTCGTCCCCCGGACTGGTCGTACGTCTGGTGTTAACGACCGAACGGCCGGGACGGGTAATGGGGAACCTCGCTTTGCGTCTACCTTTTTGCCGCCTCAGTTCAACTTTTATTTGATCTTGACGGCCGACCTACGGTATCGTAGGTTACGGATGCGTAAGCGTAAGGTCTCCTGAAAGGAAACTCCCCGTCATGACTCAAACCGTTGCCGCTCCTCCCGCAACGAAACCCCCCAACAAGAGCATCACGGTGGTCCCTTCCGATCGGACCCTGAAGCTGGAGCGCCGGCTCGCTCTGCTGGTTACCGTGCTGCCGTTCATCGGCGCCGCCATAGGCATCCCGCTTCTGTGGGGCCGCGGGGTCACCGCTTTGGACCTGGGCCTGTTCTTCGTCTTCTACGTCATCACCGGCATGGGGATCACAGTGGGATTCCACCGGATGCTCACCCACCGCAGCTTCGAGACCACCGGTCCGATCAAGGTCGGCCTGGCCATCGCCGGCTCGATGGCGCTGCAGGGCCCGGTCATCCGCTGGGTTGCCGACCACCGCCGCCACCACGCCTACGCCGACAAGCCGGGCGACCCGCACTCCCCCCATCTCGCCGAGCACGAAGGCGTCAAGGGTGTCCTCACCGGCCTGTGGCACGCCCACACCGGCTGGTTCTTCGACTCTGAGAAGACGAACATCAAAAAGTTCGCCCCGGACCTGGTTGCCGACAAGGCCATCCGCAAGGTCGACAAAAACTTTCCGCTGCTCGCCCTGACCTCCTTCCTGCTCCCCGGCGTGATCGGCCTGGTCATCACCCGATCCTGGATGGGCGGCCTCACTGCCTTCGTCTGGGGCGGACTGGCCCGCATCTTCTTCCTCCACCACGTAACCTGGAGCATCAACTCCATCTGCCACTTCTACGGAACCCGCCCGTTCAAGAGCAAGGATCTGTCTACGAACAACTGGGCCATGGCACTGCTGAGCTTCGGCGAGGGGTGGCACAACACCCACCACGCCTTCCCCACCTCCTACAAGCACGGCCTGCGCAAGTTCGACTTCGACCCCAGCGCCTGGTTCATCTCGGGCCTGAAGATGTTCGGTCTCGCTCGCAACGTCAAGAAGCCCACCCCGCAGCAGATGGCGGCCAAGCGCGCTTAACTTGCGCTTGCGATGCCGTTTGGCAGCCAATTGAGCACTGCGGCCTCTGCGCCGCGTGCTCGCATGACCGGACACCAACGGCGCGAGCAACTTCTCAACGTCGGCCGGGAACTGTTCGCCGAGCGGGGATTCGAGGCCACCTCCATCGAGGAGATCGCCCAGCGGGCCAAGGTGTCCAAGCCGGTGGTCTACGAACACTTCGGCGGTAAAGAGGGTCTGTACGCGGTGGTTGTCGACCGCGAGATGCAGCAGCTGCTGGAGCGGGTCACCAACGCCCTGGTGGCCACCCACCCCAGGGCGATGCTGGAGCAGGCGGCGGTGGCCCTGCTCACCTACATCGAGGACAAGCCGGAAGGCTTTCGGATCCTGGTCCGGGACTCGCCGGTGGCCAGCTCATCGGGCAACTTCGCCAGCCTGCTCAGCGACATCGCCTCCCAGGTGGAGCACATCGTGGCGAACGAGTTCAAGAATCTGGACTTCGACCCCAAGATGGCTGTGCTGTACTCCCACGCCCTGGTGGGCATGGTGGCGCTGGTCGGCCAGTGGTGGCTGGAGGCGGAGCGGCCGAGCAAGGACAAGGTCGCCGCCCACCTGGTGAACCTGGCGTGGAACGGCCTCAGCCGCCTGGACCCCAAACCCAAGCTGGGCCCGCCGGACGGAGTGACCGACGACGGCCGTGGCAGTTAGAAAGTCCAAATAGCGGCCCGATCCGCCTGAAAACGGCAAGAACGTCTGAATCACGCGAACATATGCCAATGCAATCAACGTGGTCCCCCTCTTCCTGGCGCAACAAGACCGCCGCCCAACAGCCCGATTGGTCTGACGCAGACCTGGAGCTGGCGCTCGCGGAGATCCGCCGCATGCTACCGCTGGTATTCGCCGGCGAGGCCCGGGCGCTGACCGATGCGCTGGCCCAGGCAGGCGAGGGCAATGCCTTCGTCCTGCAGGCGGGCGACTGCGCCGAGTCGTTCAACTCCTTCTCCCCCGACCTTATCCGGGACCAGCTAAAAGTCATCCTCCAGATGGCCGTGGTGCTGACCTACGCCGGCGGGCTTCCGGTGATCAAGGTCGGACGCATCGCCGGGCAGTTCGCCAAGCCTCGGTCCTCGCCCAACGAGATGATCGACGGTCTGTCGCTGCCGAGTTTCCGCGGCCACTCGGTCAACGGCCCCGAGTTCGATGCCGAGTCCCGCCGTCCCGACCCCAACCGGCTCATCAGGGCCTACCACCAGGCGTCGGCGACGCTCAACCTCATCCGCGCCTTCACCAAAGGGGGCTTCGCCGACATCGGGCAGATGCACGTGTGGAACCAGGAGTTCGTCGCCTCCAGCCGCCAGGGCCAGCAGTACGAGGCCATCGTCCGCCAGATCTCGATGGCGCTGAGGTTCATGGAGGCCTGCGGCATCGACCTGCGCAACGACTCGCACCTGCACCAGGTGGACTTCTACACCTCCCACGAGGCGCTGATCCTGGGCTTCGAGGAGGCTTTGACCCGGCAGGACAGCCTGACGGGCGACTGGTACGACTGCTCCGCCCACATGCTGTGGGCCGGCGAGCGCACCCGTCAGGTCGACGGCGCCCACATTGAGTTTCTCTCCGGAATCAACAACCCGATCGGCGTAAAGGTCGGCCCGGGCACCTCACCCGAGGAACTGGTGGAGCTGTGCGAACGCCTTAACGTCAACAGGGAGCCGGGCCGTCTCACGGTCATCCCCCGGCTGGGCTCGGGCCTGGTTGAGGAGAAGCTGCCCCCGATGGTCCAGGCGGTCAAGAAGTCGGGCATCCCGGTGGTCTGGGTGTGCGACCCGATGCACGGAAACACCTTCTCCACCCAAACCGGCGTGAAGACCCGCCGGTTCGACCAGATACTCACCGAGATCAAGGGGTTCTTCGCCGTACACCAGCAGGAGGGCACCGTCCCCGGCGGCGTGCATCTGGAGCTGACCCCCGATGCGGTGACCGAGTGCCTGGGCGGAGTCGAGGAGGTCCTGGAGGATCACCTGCAGGACCGCAACAGCTACCAGACCCACTGCGACCCCCGGCTGAACGCCCGCCAGTCGTTGGACCTGGTGTTCGAGATCGCGAGTTTGCTGCAGTCCGGCTGAGGGCTCAGGAAGCTGCGTGCACAAACTCTCATCGAATTCACAGGCTGATCTGCGGGTCCTCTGAAACTCCCGTGGCAGCATTGCCCCGGTCGAAGTTTTACCGGCGAGAGGAGACTGCCTCCGTGGATAGCGTTATGCACAAAAAGAGCCCGGACACTCCATCCGAAGGTTCCCGAAGAGTCCAAAGGGGCCGCAAGCCTGCCTGGCTTCTGGCCGTCGCAGCCCTGACAGGCGCGCTGGTCGCCGCGTTGATCCTTCCCGCCTCGGGAATTGCCGCCGAGACCGACGAGGCCGAGAAGACCGCGAAGGCCCGCAGGCCCGGAATCGCCGCCCGGGGTGCAGGCCTGGAGGTTGCCGCCGGAGCTCTCGGGATCGGCAAGGAAGATCTTCGGTCCGCTCTTGAGTCCGGTAGGAGCATCGCCGACGTGGCCGAAGAAAAGGGAGTCCCAACCCAGACGGTGATCGACGCGATCGTTGCCCAAGCCGGGAGCCGGCTGAAGACTGCCGTCGACAACGGACGGATCACGCAGGAGCGGGCCGACACGATTGCCGGAAAGCTCCCGGAGACAATCAAGACGTTCGTGGAGGGCACCCGCCCCTCCGGGATGCGGGGGAAGGCCGGACGCGGAGCCGGCAGGGGGGCGGGCCTGAAGGCCGCTGCCGGGGCGATCGGAATCAGCACCGAGGAACTGCGGACCGCCTTGAAATCGGGCAAAAGCATTGCCGAGGTGGCGGAAGAAAATGACGTAGCACCTCAGACCGTGATCGACGCCGTGGTCGCCGAGCGCCGGTCACAGATTCAGAAGCGGCTGGACGGGCTTGAGGAGCGGATCAAGGCGATGGTTGAGCGCAAGAGACCAACCGCCGGTTAGAACCCCTACCTCAGAGCAACTCCCGGATCAGCACCGCCATCGAGGACAAAGCTGCAACCGCCAAGACCGCGGGACGTGCCCGGCCCCGGTCGATGTGGCGGTGAAGCCTGCCGGACAGCCCAAAGCCCACCGCCACGCCGGGCACGGTGGCCAGCCCGGCCCAGAGGTGGTCCACGCCGAGCCTTCCCGCCGGTATCAACACGGCCACCGTCAGGACGGTGCCGGCCAGGAAGAACCGGTTGAGCGTGGCCCGGATCACCGGACCCGGGTCACGCTGGTAGGCCATAGCCATCGGCGGCCCTCCCACCGTGGCTGCGGTCCCCATGAACCCCGAAACCACCCCGACGGCCAGCAGCGACGGGGCGGTCTTTCTCACGTTGAGGCCGGCCAGGCTCAGCAGGACCGCAACCAGTACGAGAACTCCCACGGTGACCGCCACATCGTGCGCCGACATCACCGCCAGCAGCGCTCCCGCCGCCACGGTCCCCGGCACCAGACCGGCGCCCGCCCAGCGCACCCCCCTCCAGTCGGTGGGTCCTCCCCGGGTGCGGTACAGCGTCATCAGGTTCAACGCCGTCGACGAGATTGTGGCGGCACCCGGAACCAGACCCGGGTGGATTAGGGCAAGCAGCGGAGCGGCGATCAGTGAGAAACCGAACCCGACCGAACCCTGAACCACGGACCCCGCAGCGCCCGCCAGGGCGGCGAGGAACAGCGTCAGCGGGTCGAGCACCTACCGGGGTTCCGGGCGGCGGCTAATCGCCGGACTGAGCCTCTGGCTCTTCCACGCCCTTCAGGCGAAACAACGGAAAGCCGGTGCCGGCGTCTTCAACCTGCTCGATACCCAGCGCCGCCACTGCGGTATCGGCGGTCTTCCAGAGGGTCGCCTGGTAGTGGGCGTCCTTGCCGTACCGCTCGGTGGCGTTAAGCCCCAGATCGTCGGCGGACTTCAGCAGCCCGTTCACGATGACCAGCGCGGGGTCTTTCACCGGAGTTAGGAGATCGACGCCAGGTCGGCGCAGCGGGTGCGGATGGCGTCGGCGGCCTCGGTGAGCTGAGCCTTTTCCTGCTCGTTCAACTCCAGCTCGACGATCTCCTCCACCCCGTCGCGGCCCAGCTTTGCCGGCACCCCGAGGTAGACGTCGTCGATGCCGTACTCGCCGGAGACCCAGGCGCACACCGGCAGGACCTCACCGGAACCGGAGAGGATGGCCGAACACATCTGGGCCACCGCCGCCGACGGAGCGTAGAAGGCGCTGCCCTTCTTCAACAGCCCGACTATCTCCGAGCCCCCCGCCCGGGTGCGGACGAACATGCGTTCAAGGGTCTCGGCGTCGACCAGGTCGGTCAAAGGCTTGCCGTCGACGGTCGCCTGGCGGGGCAGCGGGACCATCTGCTCGCCGTGTGACCCCAGGGTCATGGCCTTGACCGAAAGCGGGGAGACTCCCAGCTCCTCGGCGATGTTGGCGGCCAGGCGGGCGGAATCCAGGATGCCGGCCATACCCATCACCCGGTTGCGGGGAAAACCGGTGCGCTCGGCGGCCAGGAAGGTCATCTCGTCCAGCGGGTTGGTGACGTTGATCACCACGGCTCCGGGCGAGCTTTCTTTGACCTGATCGCAGACACTGCCGACAATGGCGGCGTTCTTCTCCAGCAGGTCCATCCGGCTCATCCCCGGCCCCCGTGGCAGCCCGGCGGTGATGACCACGACGTCGGATCCCGCCGAGTCGGCGTAATCGTTGGTCCCGACCACGTCCACCTCGATCCCCTGCACCGGCGCCGAGTGGCGGACGTCCAGGGCCAGGCCCTGCGGCCACCCCTCGATCACATCCAGCAGGCACACGTCCGCCAGATTGCTCTCCGCTATCCGCAGCGCGGTGGTGCGCCCGACAAAACCTGCTCCGACTACCGTGATTTTCGCCATGCCGACAAATCCTCCCTAAACAATTTGGTAACTCTATTGCGCCGCGGGACCCGCGCGCACCGGGCGGACCTGCCGCCGTACTGCCCGACGCCCGCTACAGCTTCGCTATTACCGCGTCGGCGACCTGCGAGGTCCCCACTGCATTCGGGTCGGCGCGGGACTTCAGCATGTCCCTGGTGACGTGGGTGCCCTCCTGGATGACGGCGGCAATCGCGGCTTCCATGCGGTCGGCCGCCTCCTTCTCCCCCAGGTGCCTGAGCATCAGCACCCCGGACAGCATCAGCGCCATCGGGTTCATCTTGTTCATCCCGGTGTACTTGGGTGCCGAGCCGTGGGTGGGCTCGAAGACCGCCAGGTCCTCGCCCAGGTTGGCGCCCGGAGCAACGCCCAGCCCGCCGACCAGGCCGGCGCACAGGTCGCTGACGATGTCGCCGTACAGGTTGGGCAGTACCAGCACGTCGTAGTCGCCGGGGTAGGCCACCAGCTGCATACACATGTTGTCGACGATCCGGTCCTCGAACTCGATATCCGGGTAGGTTTCCGCCACCTCTCGGGCGGTCTTGAGGAACAGCCCGTCGGAGAACTTCATGATGTTGGACTTGTGGACCGCCGTGACCTTTTTGCGCCCGTTGGCCCGGGCGTACTCGAAGGCGGCTTTGACGATCCGGGTGGTGCCGTATACCGAGATGGGCTTGATCGAGATACCCGAGTCCGGCCGGATCTCCCGCCCGGAGACGCCCTTGATGTAGTCGATCAGCCCGACCGCCTCGGGGGATCCGAGCTCAAACTCGATCCCGGCGTAGAGGTCCTCGTGGTTCTCCCTGAAGATCACCAGGTCGATGCCGTCGTAGCGGGAGCGCACCCCGGGGTAGGTCTTGCAGGGCCGAAGACAGGCGAACAGGTCGAGTTGCTTGCGCAGCTCCACGTTGACCGAGCGAAAGCCGGTGCCCACGGGCGTGGTGATCGGACCCTTGATGGCAACCTTGTTGGCCCGGATGGAGTCCAGCACCTGCTGCGGCAGGGGGGTGCCGTGCTCCTCAACGACGTCGGCACCGGCGTGCTGGACGTCCCAGTCGAACGCCACCCCGGTGGCCTCCAGAACCCGGCGGGTAGCCTCGGAGAGCTCGGGGCCGACGCCGTCGCCCGGTATAAACGTGACGCGATGAGCCATATGGGTTTCTCCTTTACAACGAAAGACTGGACATGGCGGCCGGGGTGTCCGGCTCGCCTCCCGTGGGATTTCCGAGCCGGCCGAACGGGCTACTCCGGCCCGGCTCCGGTTGAGCCGAAAAGCCGGTCAGGTGACCGCCAGACGATTGCTTGTAGGATATGACCTTGGGCAGGTCCCCGCTAAGGGGTCGTTCTGCAGTCAACCGGAGCCTCACTCGGAGGCGGTCCAAAATCAATCGCAGGGGTGCTAATAACTGGCGGGCTGCACTACCGCTGCCGTTCCAGGGGGTGAGAGTTTGAATCAAAAAGGTCTTGAAGGTGTTGTAGCAGCTCAGACGGCGATATCGGACATCGATGTCGAGAACAGCAGACTGATGTACGCGGGATACAACGTGACCGATCTGGTCAACAACAGCACCTTCGAGGAGGTCATCTACCTCCTGCACAACCGGGAGCTTCCCAACGCCACCCAGCTGGAGCAGATCACCCAGCAGCTCAGCTCCGAGCGCGACCTGCACGACTTCACCAAGCAGCTGATGGTCACGCTCTCCTCCACGACGTCGCCGATGTCGATGCTGCGAACCCTGGTCTCGGCCGCCTCGGCCTACGACCCCGACGGCTGGGTGCTGTCGACCGACCACGCCGCCAACCAGCGCAAGGCCATCCGGCTGATCTCCCGCCTGCCCCAGATGATGGCGGGCCACGAGAGGCTGCGCGGAGGCAAGTGGCCGGTGGAGCCCGACCCCAAGCTGGGGCACGCCGCCAACCTGCTCTACGTCCTGTCCGGTGATTACCCCTCGGACGAGGATGCCCGGATCATGGACCAGTGCCTGGTGATGCACGCCGACCACACCATGAACGCCTCCACCTTTGCCGCCCGGGTCACCGCCGGGACGCTAAGTGACATCCACTCCGCGATGACCTCGGCCATCGCCACCCTGAAGGGTCCGCTTCACGGCGGGGCGAACGAGCAGGTGTTCGAGATGATCCTCAAGATCGGATCGGTCGATGCAGTCGCCGAAGAGATCAAAGGACGCCTGGCTCGCAAAGAGAAGATCATGGGCTTCGGCCACCGGGTCTACAAGGAGGAGGACCCCCGGGCCACCATCCTGCGCGAGCTGGCGCGGGAGCTGGGGACCCGAAAGGGCGACACCAAGTGGTTTGAGATCTCTGAGGCGATCTTCGAGGTCGTGAACTCCGAAAAAGGGCTGTTCCCGAACGTGGACTTCTACGCTGCGGCGGTCTACCACTACCTGGGGATCCCCAAGCGCCTGTTCACGCCGATCTTCGCCGCCTCCCGGATCTCCGGCTGGACCGCGCACGTCATCGAGCAGCTCAAGAACAACCGGCTGATCCGCCCGGACTCGGAGTACATCGGCCCCGGCCCCCGGGAGTACATAAAGCTCGGAGAGCGCTGACCTGTAACCGATACAACCCGGCGGACACTAAGTGTGTCCATGACGACGGGAGGATTGGTTTGATGGAAAACGACCTCGTACATACCCACCGCATTGCCGTCGAAGGGCTGCTGGCCAACGTCGAGAGAATCGGCAACGACCAGTGGCACCTGCCCACGCCCAACACCGAATAGGACGTCCG
>JAJCYF010000065.1 GCA_029263035.1 Actinomycetes bacterium | reverse complement strand
TTCCTCGTACCGCTGGGGACCACCGACCCGGTCACCGGCGAGCCCGACGATCCCGAGTCATTCGCCCTGGCGCTGGCAGACCGGATCACCCGGCTGCTGGACGACCCAGGCCTGGCCGGCAGAATGGGCGAAGCGGGACGGCAACGGGCGGTCGATCACTTCAGCTGGACCGCCGCCGCCGACAAGACCGTTGCCGTCTATAGGAAGATCTCGGGCCAGTATCGGGGCGGCCCATTAAATCTTCCTTTACGCTCCGGCGGCCACCTTTGCGGCTTCGCCCTTGACGCCGGCGGGGAGAGCTTCGGCGCCGTTGGCGGCCACTCCCGCTTCCTTTGCCTTGTTCTGATCGTTGTGGTGGGCGATGAGCTTGCAGATGTCGACCACCCGGGCCGAGTCGCCGGCCTCGTTGTCGTACCAGGCCAGGACCTTGGCCTGGGTGCCGGGGCCCCGGCGGGTGGATGCCAGATCCATGACGGTCGAGTGCTGGTCACCGTGGAAGTCGCTGGAGACCAGCGGTTCGTCGGTTACGTCGAGCACCCGGGCCATCGGGCCCACTGCGTACTCACGGAAGGCTTCATTGATCTCCTGGGTAGTCGTCATCCGGCCCAGGGTGACGCTCAGGTCGACGAGGGAAACGTCCGGGACCGGCACCCGGACCGCAATGCCCACGATGCGGCCGGACAGCTCCGGCATCACCTTGTCGATAGCCTTGGCGGCACCGGTCTTGGTGGGGGTCATGTTGAGAGTGGCGGCGCGGGCGCGGCGGGGATCGCTGTGGGTGCCGTCGAGAAGCTGCTGGTCGCGGGTGAAGGCATGAATGGTGGTCATTAGGGCACCCTCGACGACGAACTCTTTGTGCAGCACCTTCAGCATGGGCGCCAGGCAGTTGGTGGTGCAGGAGGCGGCGGAGATGATCCAGTGGCGGTCGTGGTCGTAGATCTCGTCGTTGACTCCCATGACCAGGGTGCAGTCCTCGTACTGGCCCGGAGCGGTCAGAACCACCTTGCCGGCGCCGGCCTTGAGGTGTTTGGCAGCGGCCTCGCGGTGGTTGAAGTGGCCCGTAGCCTCCACAACGATGTCCACCTCGAACGCGTGCCACGGGCACAGCAACGGGTCACGCTGATCCGTCACCCGGATGTGCCGGCCGTCGACGATAAGGTCCTGCTTGTCGCTGGATACCTTGCCCTGGTAGCGACCGAAAACCGAGTCATATTTGAACATGTGCTCGGCGGCCTGAGGGGTGGTGCGGGAGGAGTTGATTGCCACGACTTCCAGGTCGGGTTCGCCCATCGCTATCTGTCTCAGAACCTGCCTGCCGATACGTCCGAAACCGTTAATAGCGATGCGCGTCGTCATGGGCTACTCCTCCTTGAGCCAAAATTAGCTTGAGCCAACATTATGGGAGCGGCCGGCTAAGCCTGGGCGCTCTTTTGGGGTGGGAACTCGGTGGCTGACGCATCAAGAATTCCCGAATTGGTAGTCACCTAACATACCCGAAATTTCGGGACTTATGTGACCCATCTTGAAACAAGTCTCAAATTAGTGCGGCTAAAGCGAAGCTTTTTGACTTAGTTTCGACGGGTGGGGCGCCAGACCTGCGGCAGCGAACCGTATTTCGGAGAGTCCGGGTTGGATCGCTCCGGATTGCGGGGACGCTGAATGATGAACTCGTCGGCGGTGTCGTCCGCCTCCTGTTTGGACGCCGGCGGCTTTACCTGCTCAATCTCCTCGGAAGGTGAAACCAGGCGCCGCCGAGGCACCGGTTGGTCCTGGCGGTTCTCCTCCCGTGAACGAGCGGCGATGGTGCTCCGCCGGGTCGCCGGCGCTGAGGACTTGGGGCGCGTGCCGGCCGATACCGGACGCTCCTGCCCGGCCCTGCCGCCGCCGGAACGGCCGGGGGATTTGGCCGGTGCCGCCGGCTTGGCCGCCGGCTTTGCCGGCGTCCGGGGAGTGGCACGGGTTCCGGCCGTCGATCTCTTACCACCGGCCGGCGGCCGGGCGGCCGCTCCCTTTGATCTGGAGTCCGCACGCCAGCCCAGTTCCAGCGCTATGTCGTTAAGAGGTTCGACCTGCCGTGTGTTTGGGTCGAAGGAGTAGCGGGCCAGGCGCTTCTGTCCGCGGGACTCGTACTCGAAGCTGACCTGCCAGCGGCCGTTTTTGCGCATTGCTTTCCACGCGTCCTCGATGGCATCCGCTCCCATGCGGAGGCGCTTGGCGCCCAGGTTTTCCTCAACCGCATCGCCGATGGGCATACCGGAGGGGCCGAGGCGGGGTTTTGAGAGAGTTGCGGCGCGGACGGCATCTATCACGTCGCGGCGTTCGGCAAGGATTGCGAAGGAGAAGCGGCGGATCCAGTCGACCTCGGTTCCGGCCAGCCGGGCCACCTGCTCCTCGGTCTTGCCCTGCCGGAGCAGGCTCTGGATCTCCTTGGGGCTGAGCTTGGAGACCACCCGCGGAGCGGGTTCGGGCTCTTCCAGCTCCCCTGCCTCCTCGGACTCGTACTGGTCGATGTCCTCATCGAGGCGGGCAACCTCCTCCAAGGTGTGGCGCAGCCTTGAGTCGACGCTGACCACGTAGCTCCCGCTGGTCGCGCCGCGCTCGTCGGCAAAGATGAGGTTCTTCAAGTCGGTTGTGAATCCAACCAGATGCAGTCTGACCATATTCTCCAAGCCCTTTGAACTCCGAAGAATAAAGGATTTGGACCTATGGACCCCGAATTACCCCAACCGGGCGGGCCGTTGAGCGCCATTACTCCATAAATCGGCGTCAACCGGCCTTCTGCCGGAACCTTAGAACCGGGGCCAGGCCGGCTTGCTGAAGCCTGGTGATAGCCGGCTCCTGATCCGCTTCAATGATCAGCGGCTCATCCTGGGGCCGGGTCAGCACCGCCATCACGAAGCAGTCCTGGCAATGGGTGCTCTGGTACATCTCACATTGCTTGCAGTCGATGATCACTGGCGCTTTCCTTCCGATTGCGTGTTGTTGTGCCCGGGTGCCGTCATGCCGAGTTCCTGGAGCAGCTTGCCCCGGGTGGTCTCGGTAATTCCGTCCTCGTACCCATTCAGGTACGCCATCCGAAGAAACCAGCCAAGCTGCTCGAGCGTTGGCTCGGACTCGATGCTGAATACGCAGGACCAGACGTCGGCCAGCCGCGGGTCCAACTCCGATGCCAGGCGACTTCCCCACTCAAGGACCTCGCCGGCGGAGTGCTGCTCGCTCCCCCGCTCGGAACCCGTAAATTCGAACCGCTCCATGCTCCAGCTCCTTCCGAAAGTCAACTTCACACCGCCCGGTCAAACCCGCTTGAGCCGCTTGGTTTCTCTGACTTAAAGAACGATAGAGAGGGGGTATGACATTTAGCCTAAGTCTTCGGGAATCCGGGATCAGTTTCTCGGCTGCCCGTAGGGTGCGTCGTGCTGGTTCTTCTGGTTCGGCTGGGACTATGACCGGAGCAGGACTTCCTGACTCCTAGACTTTGATCGTCGA
>JAJCYF010000064.1 GCA_029263035.1 Actinomycetes bacterium | reverse complement strand
GGCGAGGATCACCCGGCGGGCCACCGGCAGCAGAGCATCCGCCAGCTCGAAGCCCGAGTTGCGCTTGCCGATGACAAAAACCGTCCGGTCGCGGTAGTCGCCGAGCGGCCTGGTGTCGACGTAGTGGGGCACGTCGTCCAGTCCGGCCCCGGGGGGTTTCCATGGAGTGGTGGTGCCGATCGCCATGATCAGGACCCGGCAGGAGTAGACGCCGTCGGTAGTGGTGACCTCAAAGCCTTCGCCGGTGCGAGCGGTGGAGGTCCACCGGCACCCGTAGCGGATTTTGACCCCGCCCCGCTCGGCAAACGCCCGCAGTCCGGACTCCATCTCCGAGCGGGCCGGGAAGTAGGACGACCCGTCCATGAACTCACGCACCAAAGCGGAGTGAGCCGGCTCGGCGCCCAGCAGGCTGTTCCAGTCGTACCACTCGTAGGCCCGGGTACCCGGCAACGCCGGCGCATACGGCTTGGTCCAGGAGATCAGCCGCTGAAAGAACGGGTAGCGCCGGAACATCCCTCCCGGCTCCTCGTCGGCGGAGATCGCGGCGTGCGCCACCCCCAGACGGGAAAGGCAGTAGCTGGTCTGCAGCCCTCCCGGGCCGCTGCCGACGACAATGCAGGGGTAGTCGCCGGGGGGAAAGGGCTTTAGTTCTGCCACCGGAGCGTATTCTTCAACCTCATGGCTTCGGCCTGCAGCAGGCGATACATCACTTTGGGATTGCTCTCCAGGAACGTCTGGGTCGCCGGGCCGGCGAGGACCAGGCACTGCAGCGGATCGAGCGCGACCACGTCGGCGGTAGGCGGCTCTCCCAGCAGGATCGAGATCTCACCGAAGAAGTCCCCCCGCCCGAGCCGGGTGACGTCCCGACCGTCGATCCGCACCATCGCCTCGCCGTCGACGATGATGTAGAAGCCGCTGCCGGTGAATCCCTGGCGGAGGATTCGCTGGTCCTTGGCGAACCATTCCTCCGAAAAGGTGTGGGCGGCGGCTTCCAGTTCCGGGTGCGTCAGGTCGGAGAACAGCGCAAGGCTTCCGAGCATCTGAACGAGGCTGCGTTGAGGTTCCATGAGGCTCCTAGATCCCGCAAGATTCTACCGGCAACCGTCTGATATAAAGCCTCCATGCCCACCGACGCAGAACGCGCGGAAGCGCTCCGCAACATCCCCCTTTTTGCCGGCCTCGGCCCGGCCGCCCGGGAAGGGATCGTCCGTATAGCCGGGGAGCTGCAAGCCTCCGCCGGGCAGGTGCTGGTCCAGCCGAAAACCGCCGGATCCGGACTGTTCGTGGTGGAGGAGGGGACCGTTGTGGTCGAGCGCGTCGGGCGCGAGTTTGAGCTCGGGCCCGGCCAGTTCTTCGGGGAGCTCGCCCTGCTCACCGACACCCCCCGCACCGCCCGGGTGAGAGCCCGGACCGACGCCCTGCTGCTGGCGATCAGCCGGGAGGAGTTCGGCAAGCTGCTCGAAGCGGAGCCCCGGATAGCTCTGGGAATGCTCGCGGTTCTTGCGCGGCGTCTGGCCGACTGACCTACTGCGGGTCGCTCCACGCCAGGTTGAAGGTGGTGTGGCTGCCCGAGAAACCTTTGAGCTCGGCCTGTTGAGGTGGACCGAACCGAAACTCGGGCGAGCCCTGAACCAGGGCCTTGGTCAGCTCGCTGACCAGAATTTCGCCGCCTCTTGCCCGGTCGGCAATTCGAGACGCGTAGCTGACGTGGCGCCCGAAGAAGTCTCCGCTCTGCCTGACGACCTCACCGGTGTGAACTCCGATCCGGATCCGGATCGGGGACGGCTCCGGGAACCCGGCGTTGTGTGACGCCAGTGCCCGCTGTGACTCGATGGCCGCCGACAGGGCCTGGCGGGCGCTGGGGAACGCCAGCATGAAGCCGTCCCCCCGGGACTTGACCACCGTGCCGCCCGCCTTCGCCACCTCCTGCCGGACGATCCGGTCGTGCGCGGCCAGCAGGTCGAGCCACTGCTGATCGCCCAGAGCCTCGTTCAGCGCAGTGGACCCCTCGATGTCGGTGAACAGGATCGTCACCGTTCCGTCGACGGTTGCCGGTCCCGGGGTGACGGGCCCCTTTTGGACCTCGGCGGCTGTCTGGGAGGCGGAGGCTGGATCGGCCAGGTGTTCTTGAATCTCAAGAGCCGACTCCAGCGTCTGCTTGAAGCCGCCCCGGGTAGCTGCTTCAACCACCTGCGCAATCAGGCGCCGTGCCGCTTCGATATCGGCGGGCTCGCTGCGTGCGAGGTGAAAACGGGCCTTTTCGAGGCGGGTCCGGGTTGCCAGGTACCCGAACCCGGCCTTTTCGTGGATCTCCAGCGCCGCGTCGAGGTGGTAGCGGGCGTCGTTGTACCGCTTGAGCACGGTGGCTAGGACCCCCAGGTGGTGGTGACCGCACCCCCCGGTGCTTACCAGATAGCCCGGAGTACTGAGCCGGGCGCCGAACGGGCTGGCCATGTCGTAGAGGACCGCCGCGATGGCGGTGTCGCCCAGCATGCGGCACACCTCGCTGGAAAGCTGCACCATCCATAGGATCCCGAAGTCGGTGTTCACCGACTGGAAGTTGCCGGAAACCACCTCAGCCAGCAGCCGCCGGGCGTCGGCAAGATCGCCCCTTATGGCGGTGCCGTAGATCCGGGCGGCCCAGAACCAGCGGAAAGCTCCCGGCTCGGTCAGATAGCTCATGGCCTCGTCCAGGCGCTCGGTGTCCTGCAACTCGCACGCGAGCATCAGCTCACTC
>JAJCYF010000063.1 GCA_029263035.1 Actinomycetes bacterium | reverse complement strand
ATGCAGGCCGGCCGTGAGGTCCGGGTCATGGTGAACCCGAACCGGATCGACGACCTTCAGGCCGAAGTGCTCGCCCGGGATATCGCCAAGAAGATCGAGGAGGAGCTGCAATACCCGGGCCAGATCAAGGTCATGGTCATCCGGGAGCACCGGGCAATCGAGTTTGCCAAGTAGAGACGCTGCAACAAGGGATTGGGACCGCCTGCGGGCGGTCCCTTTCTTTTGCGCGATACCCTTGGTCCGTGAACAAATCGAAGACCTACTGGATCCGCACCTTCGGCTGCCAGATGAACGAGCACGACTCGGAGCGCCTGGCCGGCCTCCTTGAGGTGCAGGGCTACCGCAAGGTGGCCACCCCGGACCTGGCGGATGTCGCCGTTTTCAACACCTGCGCGATCCGGGAGAACGCCGACAACCGGCTGTACGGCAACCTCGGGCACATCAAGGCGGTCAAGGACGTCAACCCGGACCTCAAGGTGGTTGTCGGCGGATGCCTGGCCGAGAAGGACCGGGAGACCATCGTCCGCAAGGCCCCGTGGGTTGACGTCGTCATGGGTACCCGCAACATCGAGGCCCTTCCGGCACTGCTCCAGCGGGTGGAGGAGCAGGGCATCCCGGTGGTCGAGTTCTCCGAGACCCTGAACGTCTTCCCCTCCGCCCTCCCGGCCCGGCGGGACAACCGGTTTCACGCCTGGGTGGCCATCCAGTACGGCTGCAACAACGCCTGCACATTCTGCATAGTGCCCTCGGTAAGGGGCCACGAGGACTCCCGCCGGATAGGCGACATCCTGGGAGAGGTCAAAGATCTGTGTGCCGACGGGGTGATCGAGGTCACCCTGCTGGGCCAGAACGTGAACTCCTACGGCCGCGACATCTACTCGACGCCGAAGTTCGCCGACCTGTTGCTGGCGCTTGACGGCATCGAGGGACTAAAACGAGTCCGCTACACCTCGCCCCACCCCAAGGACTTCCGGGAGCCGGTCGCCCGTGCGATGGCCGAGTCATCGGTGGTCTGCGAGCACCTGCACCTGCCCCTGCAGTCCGGCTCCTCGCGGGTGCTGAAGCTCATGAAGCGGTCCTACTCAAGGGAGAAATTTCTGGACAAGGTGGCGATGGCCCGCGAGATCATTCCCGGCCTGGCGCTGACGACGGACATCATCGTCGGCTTTCCGGGCGAGACCGAGGAAGACTTTGCGCAGACCCTCAGCCTGGTGGAGGAGGTCCGGTTCGACTCGGCGTTCACCTTCCAGTACTCGCCCCGGCCGGGAACCGTGGCGGCGACCATGCAGGACCAGATCCCCCCTGAGGTGGTCACCGAGCGCTTCAACCGCCTGGCCGAAGCCCAGCACCGGATCTCGCTGGAGCGCAACGAAGCCCACGTCGGCGAGATGGTCGAGGTGCTGGTGGAGGGCCCATCGAAGAAGAATCCCGACAAGCTGACCGGCCGCACCCGCACGAACAAGCTTGTGCATTTCACCGATAGGGAGTTGGTGGGCGCAGGGGTTGCGCCGGCGGCCGGCACCGGCCTTGGACGCCTGAACGCCTCGATCGGAGTTTCCTCCGCCGTAGCGGATGCGCCGGCGATCCCCGGCCAGGGGGAGTTCCGGACCCTGGAGATCACCGGTGCCTCGCCCAGTCACATGGAGGGACGGCTCGTCTAGCAGCCGGCCGCCCGAGGTTCTCGCCATCGTGGGTCCCACCGCCGCGGGAAAGAGCACCCTGGCGATGCGGCTGGCGCGGCAGATCGGCGGGGAGATCGTCTCGGTCGACTCCGCGGCGATCTACCGGGGCATGGACATCGGTACCGACAAGCCCTCCGCCGAAGACCGGGAGGCGGTGCTCCACCACCTGCTCGACATCAACGACCCCGGCGAGATCCCCACCGTCGCCCAGTACCAACAGGCCGGCAGAGAATGCGTCGACGACATCCTCAACCGCGGCAGGGTTCCCCTTCTGGTCGGCGGTTCGGGCCTGTACTTCCGGGCGATCGTGGATCCCCTGGAGTTCCCGCCGACCGACGCCGCAGTCCGCTCCCGCCTGGAGGCGGAGGCCTACGAGTTCGGCGGCTCTGAGATGTTCCGCCGCCTGGAGAGCCTCGACCCGGAAGCGGCCGGGCGCATGCACCCGGCCAACGTACGCCGGACGATCCGGGCGCTGGAGGTCATCGACATCACCGGGCGACCGTTCTCCTCCTACCGGACCGGGTGGGACGAGCACGAGGCGGTCTACGACCTCCGTGCTGCCGGGCTGACTCTTTCTCTGGAGGATCTGAGCGAACGTATCGATGCCCGGGTGGATGCCCTCGTCGCCCGGGGCTGGGTGGAGGAGGTCCGGGCCCTCAAGGAGGCCGGCGTCACGCTGTCGACCACCTCCGCCCAGGCGCTCGGATATGCTCAAATCCTCGACTACCTGAACGGCCGGCTCACTCTGGACCAGGCCGTTGAAGAAACGAAGCTGCGGACCCGGCAGTTTGCGCGCAGGCAGCTGCGGTGGTTCCGGGCCGACCCCCGGATCAAATGGTTCGAGGACCCGGATGCGGCGGCCGCATACCTGACCAACGGCGAGGTGGACAAACAAGTTGACGATTGAGTTTTCGAAGTATCACGGCCTGGGCAACGACTTCATCCTGGTGTACGCGCAGCAGATGGACGCTCCGACCGCGGTTGCGATGTGCGACCGGAATCTGGGCGTCGGGGGCGACGGCGTGATCGTTATCGGCCCGTCGGAGCTGGCCGACTTCTCCTTTTTGCTCTACAACGCCGACGGAGGGATTGCCGAGGTCTCCGGCAACGGCCTGCGCTGCGTCGGCAAGTTCCTCTACGACAACGGCCACCACAAGGACACTACGGTCACCGTTGAGGCCGCCGGCCAGATCAAGGTCCTGGATCTGACGGTGAACGACGGGGTCGTCACCTCGGTCCGGGCCGACATGGGAATCCCGGTCGAAGAGCCCGACATCACACTTCACGGACGGACCTGGAAGCGCACGACCACCGGAAATCCGCACGCCACGACCTTCGTCGACGACATCGACGCGGCGCCGGTCACCGAGCTCGGCCCGCTGGTTGAGAACGACCCGGCATTCCCCAACCGCACGAACGTCGAGTTCGCCAGGGTCGAGGGCGACATCATCCACGCCCGCTTCTGGGAGCGGGGGGTCGGGGTGACCCAGTCCTCGGGGACCGGGTCCAGCGCCTGCCTGGTCGCCAGCGGCCTGCGCAAGGCCACGGTGCGCACCCGGGGAGGGGATCTGTTTATCGAGAGAGAGCCGGACGGCCGCCTGTTCATGACCGGCCCGGCAGTTCACGTTTTTGATGGGAGGACCGCTTGAGAAGTGCCCGCAGGATCTCTGCACTGCCCCCGTACCTGTTCGCCGAGCTGGACAAGAAGGTCTCGGCCGCAAAGGCGAAGGGGGTCGACGTCATCTCGTTCGGCATCGGGGACCCCGACCGCCCGACCCCGGCTCACATCGTGGAGGCCGGCCAGAAGGCGATGGCCGACCCGGCTACCCACCAGTACCCGTCCTACTACGGCATGCCCGAGCTGCGGGAGGCCATCGCCCGCTACTACGACCGCCGGTTCGGCGTGACCCTGGACCCCAAAACCCAGGTGCTCCCGCTGATCGGCTCCAAGGAGGGCATCGCCCACCTGGGGACCGCTTTCGTCGACCCGGGCGACATGGTCCTGATCCAGGACCCGGGCTACCCGGTCTACCAGACCGCAACCATGCTGGCCGGCGGCGGGACGATCTCGGTGCCGCTGTCTGCCGAGCACGACTTCGTGCCCCAGCTGGATCGAATCCCCGAGCTGGCGGTTCAGGCGTCCAAGGTTTTGTGGCTGAACTTCCCCTCCAACCCGACCTCGGCGGTCTGTACGCCGGAGTTCCTGGCCGAGGCGGTGCAGTTCTGCGCCCGCAACGACCTGCTACTGGCCCACGACGCCGCCTACGTCGAGCTCACCTACGACGGTTACGTCGCCCCCAGCGTCCTGCAGGCGCCGGGTGCGCTCGACACCGCGGTCGAGTTCGGCTCGCTCTCCAAGACCTACAACATGACCGGCTGGCGTATCGGCTGGGCGGTCGGCTCCGCTGAGGCCATCGAGGCCATCGGGCGGGTCAAGACCAACATCGACTCGGGCATCTTCAACGCCCTCCAGCGGGCGGGCATTACCGCTCTGGACGGGCCACAGGACTGCATCGAGGAGAACATCGCGGTCTACAAGCGCCGCCGCGACGTGGTGGTCGGCGCCCTGAACGACGGCGGTATCCCGGTGCGGGCACCGAAGGGCGCCATCTATGTTTGGGTTCCGGTTCCCGAAGGGCACACCTCGGTTAGCTTCTGCCAGTTGCTGCTGGACGAGGCGGGTGTGGTCGTGGCTCCCGGCTCCGGCTACGGCGCCAACGGCGAGGGTTTTGTCCGGTTCTCCCTTACGCTGGCGGATGACCGGGTCGACGAGGGCATGGAGCGAGTTTTGAAGGCTATGAAGGGTTCCTAGATGACCACAACCGAAGCTCCGTCCGAACGTGTGGTCCTGGTGGGGGTCGTCCGCTCCCAGGCCCAGCTGGACGAGGGCAACGAGTCGCTGGACGAGCTGGCACAGCTCGCCGCAACCGCCGGC
The DNA here is from genome assembly GCA_029263035.1 of Actinomycetes bacterium. Taxonomy (GTDB): domain Bacteria; phylum Actinomycetota; class CADDZG01; order JAHWKV01; family JAHWKV01; genus JAJCYE01. Next base: position 5,728 of record JAJCYF010000063.1, on the reverse strand, counting down.
GCGGAGATCGTCGACCGGTTCATCCAGGCGCGCCCGACCCCCGACCCGGCGACCTACGTCGGCAAGGGAAAGGCGATGGAGATCGTTGAGCAGGCCCGCAAGCTGAAGGCCACGGCGATCGTGTTCGACGACGAGCTGGCTCCTTCGCAGGGCAGGAACCTGGAGGACGTGGCAGGAGTCAACCCGCTGGCGCCCGACGCGCTGAAGATCATCGACCGTACCGGGCTGATCCTGGACGTCTTCGCCCAGCACGCCCACTCCGCGGAGGGCAAGCTGCAGGTCGAGCTGGCGCAGATTAACTACATGGTCCCCCGCCTGCGCGGCTGGGGCGAGGTCATGAGCCGCATCGGTGGTTCCGGAGGCGGGGGAGCGTCCGGGCCCAGCCTGGGCACCAGGGGCCCCGGTGAGACCAAGCTGGAGATCGACCGCAGAGCGATCGCCCGGCGCCTGAAGAAGGTCAAGGAGGAGCTGAAGGAGGTCGATCGCACCCGCCAGGTCAAAAACCGCCAGCGGGAGCGCACCGGGCTTCCTTCGATCAGCCTGGTCGGCTACACCAACGCCGGCAAGTCGACCCTGCTCAACGCCTTCACCGATGCCGGGGTGCTGGTCCAGAACAAGCTCTTCTCCACGCTGGACCCGGTCTCCCGCAAGCTCGAGCTGCCCGACGGCCGCCCGGTGGTCCTGACCGACACCGTCGGCTTCGTCAAGAAGCTGCCCCACCAGCTCGTCGAAGCCTTCAAGTCGACGCTGGAGCAGACCATCCACGCCGACCTGTTGCTCCACGTGATCGATGCCTCGCAGACGGACCCCAACGACCACATCGAGGCGGTAAACCAGGTGCTCGGGCAGATCGGTGCCGGCAATGTTCCGCGGCTGCTGGCCATGAACCAGGCCGACAAGCTGGACGCCGACGCCCTGGCCGGGCTGAAGAACCAGTTCCCGGATGCACTGTTCATCTCCGCACTCAGGGGGCAGGGGCTGGGCGAGCTGCTGGAAGCCGTTTCGCAGGCACTGAGTGCCTCCCAGGCTGTCGCCGAGTACCTCGTTCCCTTCGACCGCGGTGACATTCGCAGCCAGATGCACGATCTCGGTGAGGTCATTCAGGAGTCGGGCGCAGAGGACGGCTGGCGGCTGACGGTCAAGGCACCCCGTTCGGTCCTGGGCAGGTTCGGGGACTTCGCGGTCTCGTTCACGCCGCCCGAGCCGCAGGAAAACGGTGACAAGCCGGCCGGCGAGTGAGCTACTTTCTTCTTGAGATGCTGGATGAGGACTGGGCCGGCGTGGCCCTGGGGCGCGATGACCCGGAGCTGGACGACATTCTGGCCGCCACCGGACCGGTGGAGAACTGGGAGCCTCCGTCCCTGGTGGTCTACTCCGGCAAGCTGACCGACTACCTGCCCAGCAACGTCGGCATGAGGTTGGTGTCGGCGAAGCTTCGTGCGGCGATCGACGGCGAGACTGCGGGTGCCGGCATCCAGTGGCTGCCGGCGTCGGTGACCGACAAGGACTCCCACGCCGGCTTTGAGTACTGGATTCTGCACCCTACGAAGGTCCTTAACGTGCTCGACACCGCCCGTTCCGAGATTGCGCGGATGGACTTCGTGGTCAGGCCGGTGCTGGACACCTCCAAGCTGGACGGCACGCCGCTGTTCATCTTCTCGGAAGGCGACCAGCGGGTAGTGGTGAACGACCGGGTCCGGCAGGCCATCGAAGCCGCCGGCTGCAGCGGAGTCGGCTTCAGCGAGGTACCGGTTAGTTAGGGAGTGCGAAAGCCGTAGCCGGCTGCCCGTAGCTGCGTGATGAGCCCGGGAAGGGCCGCCACCGTGCTGGACCGGATGCCCCCGCCGTCGTGCAGCAGGATCACCGAGCCCGGCTTGACCTCGTCCATCACCCGCTTCTGGATCTCGGCCGGGGAAGGTCCCCTAAAGTCGCGGGGGTCCACGGACCAGGCCAGCATCCGCATGTTGCGCGAGGTGGCGGCGCTGATCACCGTGTCGTTGATCGACCCGCCCGGGGCCCGGAAGAAGCCGGGGGCCACCCCGGAAAGGGAGCGCAGGTAGAACGCCGGGGACCCCACCTCCAGGTCGATCTCCGACCGGGATTGGCTCTTGAGCCCGCTCGGATGGGTCTCGCTGTGGTCGCAGAGCAGGTGGCCTTCGGCGACGATCAGGGCGATCAGCTCGGGGAACTTGCGGGCCTGCCTGCCGACGACGCAGAAGGTCGCTTTGATTCCCTCCCGCTTGAGGTTTTCGATGATCGGCACGGTCCAGCGGGGGTCGGGGCCGTCATCGAAGGTGAGCGCCACCACCGGCGCCGCCTCGGGGGCGGCGGGGACCATCGGAACTACGTTGGTCCGGGAGATCAACTCGCCGCTGTGAGACCCCTTCCCCACCTCGTCCAATCCGTTCTGCCCCGGGTTCCACAATCGGTGCTCCACCTCGGGAAGACCGGATGGGATGACCACCTTCTCGATCTCAACCTTCTCCCAGGCGTCGGGCCCGTTCTCGGCAAGGACCGTGTCGTTTCGCCTGAGCTCGGTGGAACGCCCGCCGGACTCACCGTTGACCCAGATGCCCGGGGGGTTGAACCCGTCGTCCAGCAGGACGCTCCTTCCGGCCGAGTACAGCGCACCATCCCGCACCGACAGCCCGGCTTTGGTCATGGCTCGGTCGACGGTGGTCCGGTCGAACACGGTGACCTTACGGTCGTTGATGTGGACGGTCACCGCCTGGCGGGAGCCCGCGTTGAGGAAGATCGCCAGGGCGAATCCGAGAACCAGAAAGGGCCTCAGCCGGCGCTTCACGCGCCGGGGCGTGGTTCGTTGCATCACGTGGGTCATCGGCGGTCCTGGATTTTGGGGGTAGCAGACGAACCCCGGCGGCCGGGATTCGGGGGGACTGAAATTGTCCCACTCTCGTCCTCTGATTCTATGGGTTTGGGAGCGTTTCCCTAATCTGAGGAGGAGCCCAGGCAGTACACGGTGTAGGGGCGTTCGAGCATCGGCTGGGCGACGTTGCGGACGTCGATCTTTCCGGCAGTCCGCCCCTTCTCGCTGCCCGCGTGGGCGTGGCCGTGCAGGACTAGGTCGGCCCCCGCTGAGTCAATTGCCTCCGCCAGCAGGTAGCTGCCCATGAACGGGTAGATCTCGAGGCGTTCGCCTTCCAGCGTGTCCTCTACCGGAGAGTAGTGCAGCAGGACCACCCGGAAGTCGGTGTCCAGGCCGGACAGCTCTTCGTAGATGCGGTTGGAGATCTGCTTGGTGTGCCGGATGAACGCCTTCATCTGGGGTTCGCCGAAGTCGCTCCCACAGGCGCCGGCGAAGCCGCCCCCGAAACCCTTGGATCCCACCACCCCCAGGGTGCGACCGTTGAATTGCAGGACCGTGGACTGCCCCTCCAGCACCGTCACTCCGGCGTCCTCCAGAAGAGCGCGGATCTTGTCCTGGGCGTCGCAGTGGTAGTCGTGGTTGCCCAGGATGGCGATAACCGGGATACCGACGTCTCGCAACTCCTCGGCGAGGACGGCGCCCTCCTCCGCCAGGCCGTGACGGGTCAGGTCCCCGGCTATCAGCAGAACGTCGGCGTGTTCACCGATGGTCTCCAAGTGCGGACGCATGCTCCCGGCGCTGTCGCTGCCGAAGTGGACGTCGCCGACGGCGCCTACCCGGATCACGGGAGTATCTCCGAATCCGGGTCTGCCAGCTCCGTGATCGTGACCTCGTTGACCACGGTGCAGTGGGGAAGAACCTCGCCCGCCACCTCGGCAATCGCCTCCCGCCGGTCGGGGGTGGCTACCTTGCCCCCCAAAAAGACCTTGCCTTCGGCGACGGTGACCTCGATGCCCAGCTCCCCGGTGCGGTCGTCACGCGCCAGCGCATCTGAGAGCCGGGCGGCGTCGTACTCCGAACAGCTCATTCGTCCTCGGGAAACGCACCGGCAAAGATCCGGCGGATTGCGGAGTCGGGTACCGGAAAGTCCTTGGCCTGGGCCAGCAACAGCATCGACAGGAACATGCGGGGCCCGCGCTGCGCCATCTCTACGAGGTAGTCCCAGTCCAGATCCTGCCGGGCGATCACACCGAGGGCATTGAACCAGTACACCGCGGTGTCCTCCTTGAATGCCATCGCCTGGCTCACGATGAAGTCCTCCGGGCTGACCATGTGGACCCTGGTCCCCAGGATCTCGACCACGGTGCCCCGCTCGAGCATCTGGGGCTCCAGGTACAGCGGTCCGGCCATCTCGAAGATCAGATCCACGGTAATCCCGTCCTTGCGTGCCTTGAACAGCCACTGGGGGAAGGTCTCCTCGGTTTCGTAGCCCGCCTCGGCGAACGCCTTCAGCAGGGGCTTGGCGGACCGGGGATCGATCAGAAGGTCCACGTCCCCGGTGCGGCTCGGGCGGCCCCAGGTAAGCGACGCCAGGCTTCCGCCGACCAGGTACTGGACGGCGTTTCTTTCGGTCAGGGCAATGGACTCCGCCAGCACGCGGCGGAAGTTCTCATCCCGGTCCGGATCCGCATCGTGGGTCCGGGACTTCGACTGGACTACTCGCATGGACCGGTTTGTACCCCGGTTGTTCCCGGCCTTAACCGGCCCCATCCCGCTCTCAGGCCACCTGTGCCCGCATCCAGGCTCTGATTGCCTGGTCCAGCGTCACCTGGTCCAGGGCGAAGAGCTGGTGAAGCGACCCCCCGGTGGTGGTGACGGCCAGCCCCTCGATTGCCTGTTCGCCCCCGGGCATGCCGGCGGTCTCGGGTAGTCGCTCGTACAGGTCCCTCGCCGGCACGTCGGCATATGAGCGGTAGAACTCCCAGTACTTCTCCGCTCCGAAGGTGTCCACCAGGTACCAGGCCGCAGCGGCCGAGTACGCGTACTCCAAAGAGGCTCCCTCCCGGCTGGAGTCGTGCTCTCCCAGGTTGGAGGCACGCGTGAGGCGCTCGATGGTGATCCCGTCGAACCGGTTGCGGTCCAGGCCGTTGCGCCAGATGGACACCGGACGGGTGCCGGCGAGGTACATGGCGGCCGACTCGCTGACCCACGCCGGGGTGAACGGCCGGGTGTACTGTGCGACGGCCAGATGACCCAGTTCGTGGCGCAGGGTCTCCAGCGCCGTCCCATCCTCGTACAGCTTCTCGCTGTTGATCACCACCTGCCTGCTGAGCACCCGAATGGAGTTGGGAGTCACCTCGTAGGAGGTCTCGACCTGTGCGATGGCCGACACCGGTCCCAGCGTGGCGCTGGACATGGTCCGGTACTCCTCGTCGTTTCGGGCCACCAGAATCACGTACTTGTCCTCCAGAGGGAAGGTGATCTTGCCGTCCAGCTGGGCGCGGGCCTCCTCGGCCTCCCTGAGGATCCGGTCGGGGTCCGCCAGCTCGGGGCGATAAAGAGCCAGGAAGTGCTCGGACTGCCGGCTCTGGATGGGCCCGGATGCCCACACAGGCAGCGCGGCGCCCGGTTTAAGGCCGGCGGTCACCACGCTCCACTCATCGTCGACCTCGGCGAAGTCGTAGACCATATTGATGCGAAAGGCGTTGTCCTCCGGAAGGCCCTCGTACCGGTAGACCAGATCGACTCTCACCCCCTCCAGCGAGTCGCCGCGTTCCTGCATCGCATTTCGGTCCAGGCGCAGGCCGAGACCCTCTAGGGGGACCGCCACCGCCCCGATGGCGATGGACTGCTCGAACTCCCGGGCGGCGGGGGAGGAAGGAGCCAAAAAACCCTGGATGT
>JAJCYF010000062.1 GCA_029263035.1 Actinomycetes bacterium | reverse complement strand
TTCGATCGGTAGCGTCTCACCGAAAAGCCCCCGCTTCATCACGATCGGCCACTTGCGGCCCTGGTGCTGCCCACCGGCCGGAATCCAAAACATCCCCTGCGAGTACGCCCCGTCCAGGTCGATCCCAATCTGCACCAGGTCGCGGAGCAACTCCTCCTTCTGCGACGCCGTGTAGTTGCAGTTCAACAAGAGCGACCCGATGCCGAAGATCGTCGCGTACTCCCGGCCGTAGTCCGGCATGTTGTTCAGTGGGTGGATGTACCGGCTGAGAGAGTACGGAATATGCTCGAGCGACATGCGGCCAATGACCGACGAGACGAACTCGAACGTCGGCGGCGTCCCCACCGGAGTCAGGTTCTGGAGCAGCGATCGATTGATGTCGCTCTCCAGGTAAGTCGTCTTCGTCGTCCCGTAGTACCCCGGCCGGAACGCCCCCACCAGCGGCGCCGCAGACACCACCGTCAACGGGGCCGCCGCCACCAGCGACGGCGGGGTCGAGAGGATCGCGGCCGTCGCCGAGACCGTCGGCTCGATACTCTCGCAACTCACCAGCGTCTGCCCGGCGGTCAAGTTTAGCGGCGACCCGCCCGAGATCCCGAACCCGACGTTCAGGGCCGACACATACGCCTGGTATCCCTGCGTGTCCGGCTGGCCGCCCTGGGCCAGGCCTGAATCCCACCCGTGACCGCCACCGAAGCCGTAGAAGTCGTCGACGTTCAGCTGCGGATTGATGACCGAGCCGTTGATGATTCGGCCCGTCCCATTGTCCACCGACTGCGGTGTGATGCCCGTGATATTCACGCCGGAGCCCGGGTCGATGACGAAGTAGTCGCCTGTGATGTACTGACCCACTTCGTACGTCGTGTCGAACGTCCATGTGAACTCGTAGGACGTCACGGACGATTGCGGGGTCGTCGAGATCGTCGACGACGCTACCGGCGCATCTCCGAAGACCATCTGCCGGTTGACTGTCATGGGTTCCTCATTGCCACTCGCTGCCGAACGATCCGCGTCTGGCTATCACTCAGGATCAGCGTCCACAGGGCGTAGTAGACACCTGCCGCCAGCGCGCCGGTCTCCGCAGCGGAGAGCGACACCGACGTCCGGGCCTCGCCATTGAACTCCCCCGACCCGATGCTCGCGACCAGGCCCGTCAGGCCCGCCGACGCCGCAACTCCATCCCGATCGTACAGAGTCACCGTCGCCGACGATATCGTGAACGACTGGTTGTCCGTCTCGCGCCAATCCACCGACAGCGCCGTGGCCGTTCCAACGACGACGATCTGGCCACCCGTGATCCTCGCGCTCCCCCTGTAGCTCATGATGGCCTCCCTTCCAGGGAAATCGTTGATGGGTATCCCACCAGGTTGATCTGGTTCGTCTCGATCGACGTCGCGGCGATCGTTGACGTCTCTTGGGCCTCCACGGTCGCCGTGAACGACGGCGCCTGGTCGAACAGATCGTCGGAGACGCTCACCGTCTCAGAGAAGTTCATCTGGTACGCGAACGACAGGTCTTCAGCGGCCTCGACCGAAGCGTTCCAGGATCGCTCCCACTCATGGAACGTCGAGAGCGACTCGCTGGCGAGAGCGCTCTCTAGATAATCATCGACCGTGTCGCCGTCGCCCGCCTCCGTTGCGACCCGCGACTCACCAGCCTCCACTGTTTCGCTGAAGACCAGCGCGTAGTCGTTGACCGACGACTCCGTGACCTCGACCGTCTCCGGGTCGAAGTAGAGCACAGCATCCTGGACGTCCGAGACCGTCGCGACGACCGTCTCGTTGAATGTTCGCGTCTCGTTGCCGCCCGACTCCGAAGTCGTGAACTCCTCGTCGGCCGAGACGTCCTCCGTGTAGACCATCGACAAGTCAACAACCATGGTCTCCGTCGAGACCACCGACGTCCCAGCGTCCCAGCGACGCTCGATCAGGAGCCCGTTGACGACGACGGTTTCGTTGAACGTCAGCTCGTGCTCTTGAGCGGACTCGGTCGTCTCGTAGGAAGTCCCCGCCTGAGCGGTCTCCGAGAACTCGATCGCCCGGTCGAGCACGAGCGACTCGGTCGCCTCGCCCGTCTCGTCATGGACCTGCGCCATTCCCAGGGCAAAGCTCTCGGTAGACTCGACGGTCTCCGTGTCGAACAGCGACCGGTCCTGGACGATCGACTCCGTCGCGTCGACGGTCGTGTTCAGCGTCTGGGTCTGCGCCCCGGCGTTCTCCTCGATGGCGAACACCCACCCGAGGCGGGCCGACGTGTCCGTGTCGGAGTAGTTGAGAGTGAACCCGTTCTCGTCGAGTGAAGAGAGCGACGCGCTGCACTGGACGGTGTCTCCATCTGTGTAGATGTCGAGCAGGTTCGACGACGACGCATGGCTCTGGCTGTTCATGGTCGCCGCATCGTCTTCGCACGCTACCGTGATGCTGGCCGTCGTGTCCGACGTCGTGAAGCCGATTCCGAACGAGTCCGCCCCGTCGTCAGCTTCCTGAACGTTAACCGTGTTCGCGTGGGTGGCGCAAATACCGATGATCTGCGGAGTGAACCCCGGCCCCGTTTCCGAGTCCGTCGTCGGGCCTGTCGCCGTCGGAGTCTCCAGGTCGCCCAGCCAGAACCCTTGCTCGGCGTTGAAGTCGATGGCGAGATAGGTGACGTACATCGTGTTCGGCGGGTCGTCGAAGTTGTCGTCCGTCGTCGTGACCGTGAACCCCGACGAGTCAAACGCCGAGACGTCCAAGTGCCGCCACAGACTCGTCGCGAACGTCGTACACCACTGAACCGCATGGTCGTTCTGGACGTTAGTCTTTGGATCTTGCTCGGGGTTCCCGCTACCGACCTCCAGGTGGCACGCCGACTTTTGCGTCACGGTCGACGACGGGCCGTTATGGGCGCACCCGAACGAGATCGCCGCGTTGACCCCGAGTCCACCTTGCTGCTCGGCCAGCGTCGAGCCCTCGTTGCCGACGAAGAACACGGCGCGCGGCTCGAAACCCGGAGCAGTGACGTCCAGCCCACCCTCGACGGCGGCGACGACGTCGACGTGCGCCGAGACGTCCGAGCCCCCGAAGAGCACGACTTTAATCAGGTAGTTGTCCGCCGGGTAGTTCGACCAGCTGAGCTGGATCCCAGACCCGTTGGTCGTGTCGACGAAGTCCGCCGTAGCCACGGCATTGAACCCAGCTCCACTGGACGGGAGCGCGATGATCGCATCGTCGTCTCCGCCGCCCGTGCAAGCTGAGTCGGCCCCCCCGTCGTCGGACCAGATGTACGAGCAGGATTGGGACGGGGACGACGTCGAGCCGTTCTGGTCGGCCATGACGCCGATGGACATGACCCGGTCGCTCACCGGGGTCCCGTTCGACGTCACGATGGAGCAGATGACGATCGCTGCGTGGCATTCAGACAGGTCCAGGTGGACGATCGGGTCCTGAGCCCCGCTCGTTACTGCCGCCGCCTCAACGATCCGAACATCCACGGTGCCGCCTTAAAAATGCAGATCGTACCCATGCCCAATGGAGCCCGTAGCCACGACCGTCGCGTTATCCGTTTCCGTGAACTCTCCGGCGTCCGACTCTTCCGCAACAGCCCACGCCCACCCGTTGCGGGACGTCGGGTCCGTCGTCGTCCAGTTGATATCGATCCCCGACGCCGTGAACGACGAAAACGCGCCCTGTACCAGAAGCGCCGTCGCATCCTGGTGCGTCGCAATCATCGTCGACGCGGCGTGCGACGCGCTGTTCGCGGCGATGGCCCCCGTCTGGCCAGCGATTCCAGCAGATGCCGACGCCACGCCGTCCGTGAACCCGATCGAGAACCCGTCCGCATCCCCCGTCGCCTGAAGCGTACTCAGGGCCGTGACGCTGGTCATGCACACCCCGAAGAACTCGGGCGTGAACCCCGGGCCGGTGATGTTCTGCGTCACCGGGGCCGCGGTGTTGGGGCTGGTGATCGATCCGAGCCAGAACTCCTGGGAGGCGTCCCATTCGAGCGCCAGATACGAGAACGCCATATCGTCGCCCGAGAGCTGGTCCGTCGTCGCCATCGAGAAGCCCGACGAGTTGAACGCGCTCGTGTTGAGACGCCGCCACAGGGCCGCCGTCGTCGTCACGTACTGGAGCGGGTTGTTCTCCCAGACCCCGGAGACACAGAAGTGCGAGTCGAGCTCCCCGTCCTCCAGGTGGACCGACGAGCGCTCGACGAGCGTATCTCCGTTGTGCGCACACCCGAAGCAGATGGCGCCATTCAGCCCAAAACTCCCCTGGAGATGAGCAGCCGTCGAGCCCTCGGCGGCCACGAAGAACACGGCACGCGGCTCGTAGCCGATGGTCGCGTCCGTCGCCGAGCCCGACGTGATCGTCTGCGAGTTGACCGTCGCCCGCACATCCGAGCCCCCAAAGAGGATGACCTTGATGCGGTACGCGGCCCCAGGGTGGTTTGACCAGGAGATCTGGATCCCTGCCCCGCTCGAGGACGTCACGAACTCGTCGACGGTCCCCACGCAGTCGAACGCCAAGTTCGTGGCGTCCGGGAGCGCCAGAACCACACCCTCCCCGGCTCCGTAGGATCCGCCAGTGACTTCGGTGGGGTCCGCCAGGTCGTTCGACCGGAAGTATGAGCAGGCCTGCTCTGGGCCGCTGGTCGAGTTGTCCTGGTCCGCAGCGACGCCGATGCACATGACACCATCGTTCGCCGCGCTGCCGTTCGCCGTCGCGAGCGTCATGATCAGGATCGCCGCATGGCACTCGGTCAGATCGGCGTGAACGATCGGGGCCTGGGTGCCGCCGGTTACCGCGGCGACCTCTACAACACGGACTTGCATGGGGCGCGCCTCCTCTCCGGAGAAGAACGGCCCGGGGCGGGACGGCCCCGAGCCGACGAAGGAGGTGCCGCTATGCGCCTTCGGTCATCGCCCAGTTGATGGTGATCTGCAGCGTGTCCGACGCGCCCGACTTGTCGACTGGGCTCGAGAACACGATCCGCGAGATGGCGTCGGTGCTGCCGTCGGCGGACTTCATGACCACCTCGTTCAGCGGGTTGACCTGCGCTTCGCCCGCGTCCCAGAACGCCCGCCAGGTCGCCGTCGATGTCGATCGCTGCGGATACCCCGAAGACCACGCCTGGAAGTCGTCAGCGGTGTCCGAGATGACCGTGATGATGTCGGTGTCGCCGGTTGACGCGGGCGTGGTGGCCCCGCCGACCTTCATGCCGGTGGGCAGCGTGATGTCGGAGCCGCCGATGATCTTGTCCGCCAGGCCGTTCAGACCGAGCTGGGTGATGACGTTGTGGTTCCGCTCGCAGTACTTGTAGTTCACGGGGCGGAGCACCAGGTTCGACGTCTTCGACCTGTCATTCGGGTCCGGGACGACGATGTGCGCGTCGCAATAGTCCGCGTCATAGGCGTCGAGGCGCGCCATGCGGTCGTCGAGCCGGATCAGCTCACCGGCCCGCATCAGGGTGGGAGTGTCCATGCGGAGGATCTGGGAGCGGCTGAGATCTCCCCAGCGAGAGTGGTAGAGCGGCTCTCCATCGAAAAGCTCGACGTGAGCTTCCTGCTTGGGTTCGCCGAGCGAGACGATGTGGCCGCCGTTACGGATGCCCATGTTCCTTTACCTTTCGACCGAGTGCAGCGATTTCACCCATGAAGTCGAGGTCCCCGGGTGGGGCCTTCTCCGTGACTTCAGCCATGAGATCGATGACGCCAGGCAGGTCGTTGGCCAGGACGAGAGCTTTCAGCCTGGCTAGGTACGGCTCGAATTCGCCGCGCACCTCTCCAGGTATCTTTGATGCCACCCGATCCAAGTCGAGGCCTGCCAGGCTTCCGAGTACCATGTTTCCATCCAATTCCGGGCCCACCTCCCACGGGCCTCCAGAATACCCGGATTCGAGACGAGCGTCTCTAGAGCCGACTCAATCTTGCTTTTCGTCGAAAGCTCGAACGGAACCCCCTCCTCCATGGCGCCGTCGGCGAGCATGGTCCGGAGCGTCTCCTGGACGTTCGACGACAGCCAGCAGAGCGTCGCGCACCCGCAGGCCAAGCCCTCGAGCCCCGAGGAGTGGTAGGAGCCGGTCGAGCACTCGTCGATGCAGATGTGCGCCGTCCGCTTGGCCGCCATCACCTCCTCGTAGGGCACGTTCTCCAGGACGAAGATCTCCACCGGCAGCGGGTACTCGTTCCGCTCAGAGCGTAAGCCTATGTGTTCCAGCGCCTTAGTCACCGGGGCGTAGGACTTCCGCGCCCAACCCCGGGGCCCGGAGACGTCCTCGCCCATGCGGCTCGACGGGGCGTAGACGATCCGAACCCGGTCCTGCGGCTTGGGTTCGGGCATGAACATCGGGTCGTCGATGGGCATACAGTTCGGGAGCGGGTCGAGCTGGGGGGCGCAGACCGAGTGCTGGTACTGGCCGACGACCGTGGCGCTGCCGGGCTCCGGGGATGGATCGGCCCAGCGAAAGTGCTCGGTCGAGTAGTGACGGACGTAGGGAAGGTCGGGGTTCCCGGGGATCGACCCCTTGAAGTAGGCGCCAACGATCGCCAGGTCGGCCTCCTGGGCGGCCTGGTGGGCTTCCGGGGTGTTGGGAGTCAGGTCGGTGGGGAAGACACGGCCGCCGCCATATCCGGCCTTCTGAGTCAGGCAGCGAGCCCAGCCGCCCTGGGGGCGCAGGAACCGGTCCATGACCTTCGCCGTACGCCACGGCATCCCGGCCAGCGGCGTCGAGTTGTACCAGAGGATCTTCATTCCACCTTCTTCCGTGCGATGTCAGTCAGCTTCACCCGTTCCCTCGACTCCTTGAGGTTCCGGCAGATCCTGTCCGTGCAGTGCTTGCACACCAAGTAGTAGCGCACCCGCTCCCATCCCGCCGGATGCGTCGCCGGAGCCATGTTCTTCTCGTAGTCACGCTCCTCCCCACAGCCGTCGCAGACGTACCGGATCAACCGAACACCAGCCACGCCACCGCGAACCCAACAATGAAGCCCGAGATTCCGCCAACGACGAGCGAACTCAAGCCTACCGACGGCACCATCGTCCCATAGCCCGTCTGGTCGTAGGAATGCATCTCACACCTCCATCCGAATGAATCCGTGCCCGCTGGGATAGTGACCCCAGTGGTCCTTCAGTCCCGGCAGGTTCTCTTTCGCCTCAATGCAGCAGTTCCAACCACTCTCCCGGAACATCTCCACCCACCACCCCAGCGGCTCACGGATGATGTGTGTCGGGTCCTTTTCCATCTCCGGGATGTAGTAGGCCCCGTCCTCGCCCAGCGGAACGACCACCGAGAGCTCGACGCAGTTCGTCTTGAGCAATGCCGCGATGGCGTGGATGTCTTCGTAGGAGACGTGTTCGAGCACGTCCTTCGCGTGGCAGTACCGGAAGCCCTGGTTGTGCGGATACTCCGAGAACAGGAACTCCGCGACGTCGCTGGGGGCGGCGGACAGCGCGTATTCGCTCGTGTCGTACCCGAACGCCTGGAAGTCCAGGATGCGGAGCGCACGGACGTAGAACCCCTTGGCGCACCCGAAGTCCAGGACCGACTCGGTTCCAAACGCCTTCACCCACCGCGCCCAGCGGTGGACGTACTGGAGCGTGCGCTCCGGGAGCCACTGGTAGCCTTCGTACAGCGACGCGCCCGTCGCCGGCCCGTTCTCGAAGTAGTCGCGGCCGAACTGCGTGGTCGTGGTGGTCATCGGATGCTCCTGTAGAAAACCTGCTTGCCTACCAACCGGGCATGGTCCAGCGCCGCCTGCATCCCCTCGGACCGCCCCAGGTCTTCGTACATGACGACATACTCAGCGCCGCCCCACCACGCGTACCCAGCGTCGATGCCCTTGGCGCGCTGGTCGTCAACGTCGTCATTGAGAACCGTGGTCAGCATCTGGTGGGAAGCGTACGGAGACTCACCGCGCAGGAGACAATCCCAGATGCATTCCCGGAGATACCGGCGCGCCTGGTCCTCGGTGTAGTCGCGGGTCCGGCGGCACGGAGACTCGAGGATGACAGGGATCACGACCGGTCCCTTCCCTTGTCCAAGATCACCACCATCACCGCCACGACGCCCGACGCCTGGAACGCCTCCAGCGTCGGGAAGTGCCCGTACCGACCGATCGTCACTACGTCCCTAGACGAACTCTCCATGACGCACACCTTCCACGTCCGGAAGATCCGGGACTCGGCCCGTCGCCTTCCACTCGTCCAGCATCTCCACGTTGTCCGTGAACACACACCCCGTGCAGTCCACCCGCGGGTCGAACCGCTGCTCGATCTTCCCATCCATGTAATCCAGGATGTCCCACGGCGCACAGAGCTGGTAGCGCTCAACGAACTTCGCCACCGCGTCGTTCAGCACCACTGAGTCGCACGGGTACACCGCGCCCGGCTGGTCGCTCCCCGCCATGCACTCCTCCGACAGGTACGGCCGGAAGTAGCTCTGGTGGCACGTCCCACACGACGGCGCCCGATGATGCTTATCTTGCCTGAAAAACCGGGGGTCTTCAACCTGACGCAGCTGATAATCCAGCGCCTTGTGGCTCGCCGCCAGCTCGTTCTGGGGGAGCAGGCAGTTGGGGAGCACCCGAACGTAGCTGGCGCCCAGCCGGTCCGCGATCTTGCTGATCGAGCGGAACCGATTCACCCAGTCGCCAGGCTCCTGTTCGTGCTGCTCCGTGTAGACCACCGAACACCCCACTGTCACCCCAACAAGATGCTGCGTCGGGAGCTGGATCCGGCCCTCCCACCCGTCGAAGAAGTTCATCGAGACCCGGACCCACGAGAACCGACGCCACAGGCCCGAGTCGACGCGCTTCGACAGCGTGCCGTTCGTGATCAGCGCCACCTTGAGACCACGCCCCAGGAGACCCCACGCCAGGCGGTTGAAGTCCTTGTACGCTGTGGGCTCGCCGCCACCCGTCAGGATCACCGCCTTCAGGCCGCGCGTCCGGAGCTTGTCCACGTAGTCGAAGATCACATCCAGGTCGATGCGGTTGTGGGTCTCCCTGTGGGTAACGCTGCAGTACGGGCAGGTGAGGTTGCATGCCCCTTCCGGGGCGATGTGGGTCGAGATCACGGTCCGGCCAGAGCCCTGGCGGTAGGACTCCATCGCATCCATGTGCTGCCAGAACTTGATGCCGGTCGACGTGAACCGATGCTCCTGGTCGGTCTTCTTCACGATGGCCTCTCCCATCCCGCGATGTGCGTCATGACGGGCGCGCCTTCTTTCTCAGTCAGGTACTTTGACTCCATCTCTTCGTAGACGACACGCTCCCACCCAGCAAATATCTCATCGAGCTCCTCAACCGAACGGTTGTAGCAGGGGATCGCGCCATCTAGATCTCGGAACTGAGGGTCCATGGTCTCAGCGACCAGAGCCCGCCGGGCAAGCGGAAGATTAGAGAGGATCGCCCGGCAATCATCGTCCGGGTTGTGCATGAGGACGTTCGACAAGACAACCAGCGGCCCCGTCCGGACGACTTCCACCCGCACATCAGCGACGGCGAACCGGTAGTCTCCAAAGTTCTCGCGAGCCCGATCGATAGCCTTCGAGTCTGCGTCGACCCCGTAGTACTGCTCGATCGGGATGAACTGCACCAGGCGGCCACGTCCACACCCGATATCCCAGACGTCGCGATCGCCGACCATCTGGGCAATGCGAGCCATGATCCCGTCGTCGTCCGAAAGCTCACGAGCGCCCTTCCCAGCATTCGATCGACCAGTCCAGTCATCTACACGCACGGCAGACCCTCGATCCGACCCATGACCTTCTCGCAGATCAGCTTCTTGTTTCGATCGAGATGCCGCATGTAAATCCCTCGATTCCTTGGATGACCCGGGGGGCGCCATCCCGTCTCCACAGTGTCGAACACGTAGCCAGCTATCGCCATCCGGCTGATCCACTCTCCATCCTCGCAGAAGATCCCAGAGAACTCCTCATCGAACAGGAACGAATCCGCCAAGGCGCGCGGCATCATCATGTACCGCCAGTGGCTCCCGCCCGCTCGATGCTCGATGCCACCGATCATGAACGGCGACCCGTTGTAGTGATCAACCGCGGCCTGGATCTGCTCCGGCGTCGACCGCGTGTCGATGTCACAGATGAGAACGTGCGACGTCACCGGGGCCGCCGCTAGCGATTGATTTCGACCCCGGGCGATCGACCACTCAGCAGCAGGGGCGACACCACCCACATGACCGCTCGTCCACGGGAGGGCACCCCATGTGTATAGGAAATCCCTCTCCATCGCGACGTATGCCGGCAAGTCGTTGCGGGTGCAGACGGCGCAGAGCGAATCCACGCGGCTCTCGCCACGCACGATCGGGATCACCGCGCCAGGACGATCGATGCCAACCGAGAGAATCTCGTCTCCAACGGCGACCGACTCCATCGGAGCCCAGCCCTCGAACGCCTCAAGGTCAGCCGGGAAGCGCCGACCAATGACCTTGGTGTTGACCGACTTCGACCATCCGCCAGACTGACGGTTGAGCCACCACCCCGCGTACTCGCTCATCGCGGGGCCAGGATTAACGCGCAATAGATTCCACCCTTCGCAATGTAGTCGTAAGAGATCACCCTCAGGAACGGCAACCGAGCTCCAACCTTCTCGGGGGAGTACCAGTCCGCGTACGTGCTGTGCGGCCCGTCCATCGCCCGAACGAACCGCCTGAACTTCGGGTGGGACCTCACATCTTTGTCGATCCCCGGCAGCGGCCCGCCCACCTTCGCCACCCACGCCCGGTCACTGTAGAGCATGAGACGGATCTCTCCATCCCCGCGAAGCCCCCGAAGCGACGCCCGAAGGATGTCAGAGATGAACGGCGTATGGTGGAGCACCCCATTCGAGTAGAAGACGTCGTACTCGAGCGGCGTATCGGGGAAGAACGGAGCGTCCTCCCGAATCATGGCAGACCTGGGC
This sequence comes from Actinomycetes bacterium, assembly GCA_029263035.1. Classification (GTDB taxonomy): domain Bacteria; phylum Actinomycetota; class CADDZG01; order JAHWKV01; family JAHWKV01; genus JAJCYE01. Next base: position 20,073 of record JAJCYF010000062.1, on the reverse strand, counting down.
TCGTGCCCGAACGCACTCAGGACCCGGACCGCCGCACCGACGCTCTCCGGGTTGATGTCGCCACAAATGACATCGCACCCGTTCCGAGCGAACTGGAGCGACTCGATACCGAACCCGCACCCATAGTCCAGGACCGTCTTGTCTCGGGTGGAGTCCAGCCCCAGGCACTCGCGCCAACGGTTGTCGACGTTCCGCCACCCACCGTACCGACGCGACTCGAAGGCCTCTGCCCAGACACGGACTTCGTTGTCATCCATCTCGTCCAGGATCTTCGGGCTGAAGTATCCGACGTCATCGACGGGAAGCCGCTCCCACGTCACAGCGGCACCGCGCCTTCGTACCGATCGACCCGCGGAATGGTGTGCGAGTGCTTCATGGATATCTCCAAGTCTTCTGTGTCGGGCTGCCACCTGAGCCACTTCTTCTCGTACCACTCCGGGTCAGGGTTCGAGTCGCCGATCGAGCGGGCCATCGCAATGGCCACCATGTGCTTCCAGAACATCGTCCGCCGGGACACCGCGAACCCGAAGTTGTGGCAGACAGCCTCAGACGTGATCCAGCTCCCACCCGTCCCCGCAGCCGTGCCCGCGTCCGGGACGCTGTCTTGCGCCCCCAGATCCCACAGGACGGGCCCGTGGCGCATGCGGCGCTCAGGGACCCGATACCACTCATGGACGTGCGGGGGCCGCCACAGCTCGACCTGAGAGGCGCAGACGGGCAGCTCACCCGTGGGCTCGGCGAAGAACCGCGCCGCCTGGTCGGGCAGGAAGACCTGGTCCGGCTCCATCAGAACCACCCGATCGAAGGTACGCCACGCGAACCGGTCGATGAGCGCCCCGAACTCCCCGTGGGGACGGGGCTGGTAGTGGTGGACGCGCAGGAACTTGTCCCCGGCCGCTTCGCGGGCGAGCTCGAGGATCCGGTCGAACCGGGCCGGGAACTCGATTGTGGCGTCCCGGTACTTGACCTGATGGACCTCCCCCCAGGGCTGGTCGTGGAGACAGAAGAGCACACGGTCGACGTGGGGCAGAATCGACGCGATCGATTGGCGGACGTAGTCCTCGCCGTAGAGGCACCGGTAGATGGCTGCGGTGGTGGTCAACTTCCCCGTCCCGCCTCGCCAATCCGATGCACTTCCACCCCGCGACACTCACCCACCTGGCGCCACGGGTCGATCACCACCGACCCCACCGGCAGCTCTTGCGCCTTCTCGATCACCTCCGCATGGTTGCAACCGATCAGGTACACATGCGGTCCGTCGAACACACCCTCGTCGTTGCGACCCATGTACGGGTCCCACCGCTTCGCCCACTTGTCCTGGCCGCCAAGCAGCTCCCAGCACAGCAGCGCGCACGACCCGAACTCGATGTTCGTCCCCGCCTTGAACGCCGTACCCAGGATCGCCATCGGAAGACCCGTTCGCTCAGACGCCGAGAGCATCCGAACGACGAGCGCGAACGCCTGCTCCTCGCGAACCCGGATCACATCCCGGAACACGTTCGGAACGCCCAGATTCCCCGCCAGCCACGACAACGCAGCCTGATCTCTTGGGTGACAGGCGCCGCCATCTCCCATGCCACCACGGAGATACTTGGGCGAGATGAGCCGGTCCGTCGCGGACTCGAGAATCCGCGACACAGCGTCGCAGTCGGCGTGCGGAATCTTGTCGCACATCTCCATGACGTTGTTCGCGAAGATGATCTTGAGGCCGATGAACGTGTTGTACGCCATCTTCGCGGTCTCGATCGTCTCCCACGACCCGTAGATCACCGGAGCGCTCGGGCTGGTCGTCGAGTACAAAGAACGCAGATCCAGAGTGGCAGGCGGCAACTCATCGCCGTACCCCACCAGCTGGAACTCCGGGTGCAGGAAGTCGCGGATCACCGTCCCCATCGCGATGAAATACGGGTTGTACAGGAGCGACACGCCGTCCGGGACCAGCGGGGCGATGCGGTTCCGCATAGTCCCCGGCAGGACCGTCGAGATCACCACGAACGTCGCCGGGCCGTCCACGCACTCCGCCGCAGTCTTCACCGACTGCTCGAGCCACGCGTAGCTGAAGTCCGCGCCGATCCCGTCGATGGGGCGCGCGCCGTCCCAGCGCGGGTCCGACGGGGTCTGCACGGCGAAGAACACCAGATCCGACTCGCGGACCAGCTCCCGCATATCGCAGAACCGAATCTTCCCGCGCGTCTCCTCGACCACAGCATCGATGGGATCGACGCCGTCGGGACCCGCCTCGCGCCAGGGGCCGACCTCGTGCTTCATGCGGTCCGGGTCGATGTCGTAGCCACGGACCTCATGCCCCCTGAGCGCCATGGCCACGGCGACGGGGAAGCCGAGCTTCCCGAGCCCCACGATGCCAACCTTCATGCAGATCTCCCAAGCCCGAAGTCTCGCTTCTTGATCTTCGCCATCCGGCCATCCGGGTGGTGCCAGACGATGCCCTCAATGTCTTGCCCCGACAACCACTCGGCGAGCCCGAAGAAGTGGCGGGGCGGCTGACTGCTGAACCCGAGATTCTCCGGACTGTGCCGAACGAGCACGTGGCGGTCGCCCGGCCCCTCCGCTCCGCCCTGGACCTTGGGTCCGATGAGTTCGTAGGTCCCATCGGCGTACGGGCCGTCCTCGAACGCCTCGCGGAAGTACTGGTCCTCCTTCGAGTCCAGGTCAGCCAGGACCCACCCGAACGACTTCCCCGTGTTCGGGTCCTCTTCCTCGAGAATGAACCCCGGGGGCGCCGCCCTGCCCTTCTTCACCTCGCGGCGCTTGAACAGACGGCCGCCTTCGACCTTGCAGCACATGCCGTCGAGCTTCCGCGTCGCAACGCCTTCGCCCTTGAACACCCACGCGCACACCGGGTTCACCTCGTCGGTGACCAGGTGCCGCTTCTCGGCGCTTCGCACGAAGATCGTCGGTACCTTCTTCATCCCATCACCTTCCGGAGCTTCTCAGCCCACTGCTCTCGCACACCGACCGTCTCACGGTACAGCTTCGTGTCCCGGCCATGCTGGCCACGGTTCCGGTTACGCACCGTCGTCTCGTCCTTCTTGCGTGTCACCGAATGATGGATGTGCGCCATCTTCACGTCGTCCATGTACAACAGCCGGTCCACCATCTTCCCGACGTCGAAGACCCAGGTGTCATTGTAGAAGAACTCGAAGATCCCCGGCGAGAAACTCCCCAACGCCTGATACCACTCCCGCGACACGATCGGGAACGCGCAGTGCCGCCCGTCATTGATCCCGTCCGAGAACCACGCCACGAAGATGCCGTCCGCTGGGAGAGCAGCCTCCAGGAACATGCTATCCCAGCCCATCGAGCGCATCACTAAGTCGTCGTTCCCCATCATCAGGTACTGGCCCGTCGCTCGCGCCGCCAAGTCGTTCCACGAGACCGACACCGATTGCGGCGGCCCGACCTGGACGCCCGGCATCTTCCGGTACGTCTCCAGCGCCGGGTCGTCGTCGTCCACATAGGCCAGGACCTCGATGCGCCCTGGCACCACCGCGTTGTCGAGAAACGAATCCATGTGCCGCTGGAGCCCTGTTGGTCGCCCGCGGCTCGGGGTGAGAATCGAGATGTCGATCATCGGCCGTGCTCGGGGATCCGTCCGTGCCCCGACCGTACCTGACCGACGTTGGCAGCGCGGTCCGCTCTGGCCTGGGAGCGCCGGGCACGGTGGCTCGGGTCATTGATGGCCTCCTGGCGCATGCGCGTCGCCTGGATCTGAACGATTCCGGTGGCCAGGACCATCTCGACGAACTCTTCCCACGAGAGGTTCGAGTAGTGGTTCTCATGCTCGCGGGCGAGCTCGCTGGTGATGGACGGGTTGAGGTCGAAGGTCACCGGCTCGCGCGGCGCCTCGAAGTTCTGCTCGAACATGGTTACTCCTGTTCCGGTGGGTCGCAGTTGACGATGGTCGCGTGGCACTCGCTGACGCCACCACTGCAGTAGAGGGTCGTCGTCGGGACGTATCCGATGTTGCTGATGTCATGCCCCACGGTGAAGCTCCACTCCCGCGACGCAGGGATGGGGTAGGTGATGGGCGTCTCAACAAAAGGGACGCACGGCCACCTCCGCGGCCTCCAGCCTTTCCTTGCTCATGCTGTCGAGCGACGCCACGTCGTACAGGGCGCAGCGCTTGGCGGCGTCCGCGTCCTTGGCGATGTACCGCTCGATACGGATGATTTCTCCAGGCGTCTTGTCCTTGGGCTCCAGCCACACGGCTACTTCGAAGAGGGGCATGGTTTCCTTTCAGCGGTTGATTTCCACTCGACCACGATACTCACCGTGGACACCGAGTGACAGACATCGCACTCCTTGTCGAACGTCGCGTCGTCGTGCCCCACCGCCCGCAGGTCGTCGAAGTGGGGCGTCAGGTCCAGCGGCTCCTGGCAGTAGGGGCACAGGGTCATTTGTTCTTCACCCCGCAGTCGTTGCACCGCCACGCGTTGAACGTCGAAACCCACCACAGAAACATCCACACCGGGAACCACAGACCAATGAACACGAACGTCAGGAGGCAATGCAGCACATGGTTCACGGTCGCCTGCGTGTGCCGCTTCACCATCCGACAGTTCCTGCATCGCCGCGGCGCGACCCTCATCAGTCCCTCACCCGCTCCCGCTGCTCGTTCTGCTGGTGGACCAGGCGGTAGGTCCCCGCCTGGAACGTGCAGTCCCCGTGCTCCGGGTGCGTCAGCGTCCACGGCTCCTTCGCCTCGACCGCCAGGTCAGACAGATCGTCCCCGTCGGACACCCGGTAGAACTGAACAGCCCCACGGAACTCGTCGGGGACGATGTGGCGAGACCCCTTCGTGTTCCCGGGAGCCACCTGGCCGTTCATCGGCCACTCGGTCTTCTTCGATTTCGCCGGGAGCTCGGCCAGTCGCAACACTCCGACGTCGCCCTGAGCCCAGCACGTACCGGGCTGCATTGCCGGAACGTCCACAGCGGCCCCGTTGTCGATGCACTCGTGAGACCGGGTGCGGAGAGCTTCGTTCGCTTGCTGGATGGTTTCCACCTTCAAGTCCTTCCGATGATCGTTATGGGTTGGCCGCCCACCTGGCGGTCTCCCCAGAGTCGTTGCTGGGCCTCGTCACGCGTCGTGACTGGATCCCCAGGGATGCCGAGTGCGTACCGCCGCCCCGTCGATGGGCAGTGCGTAATGAGTCGCTGACCGACCGGCGTATCTGCCAGGATCTCGTATGTGTTCTCGATGTCGTTCCGCCCGCAATCAAGGACCGTCGACTCCGACTCTTCCAGGTAGCGGGACCACCCGAACCGGTCGATGCGAACCCGCCGGACCTCTTCATTCTCTTCGGCATGGATCTGCTCGATGGTCTGAGTCTCGGGGCGGAGGGCGATCTGTTCGTCCACACGGACACCATCGACCGCCCAGAGCTTCCACCCGTCAGAGAACTCGCAGGCTGGCCCTTGCTCGTTGTGGAGACCCCCATCGCCCCAATGGATGGCCGTTGGATTCTGGCAGGTCACCACGAGCCCCCGCCGCGCAATTACCATGGGGCAACTCAGGCACCACAGCCGATAGTCTTGATACATCTCATGGTCGAGATTGGCTCCGACGGCCAGGCCACCCTCCATCCACCCCGCCCAGGCCATGTGCCAGTAGGAATAGGAAGCGTTCTTGAGCTGGACCCCGAGCTGCTCCCCGAGCTGGTCCCGGAGCTGCTCCCAGAGCTGGCTTGCGAGCTGGCCCCAGAGCTGCTCCTTGAGCTGGCCCCGGAGCTGGTCCCGAAGCTGCTCCCGAAGCTGCTCCCAGAGCTGGTCCCTGAGCTGCTCCCAGAGCGGGTCCCTGAGCGGATCCCCGAGCTGGCCCCCGATCTGGCCCCCGAGCTGGCCCCAGAGCTGGTCCCGGAGCTGATCCCCGAGCTGGTCCCGGAGCTGGTCCCGGAGCTGGTCCTTGAGCTGGTCCTTGAGCTGCTCCCCCGCATCCATGCGATCAACCAGAGCAGACCAAAGAGCCATCGCGAACGGCGATGGAGCTTGCACAACCACCGGGGGCGGAAGATCCATCCGAGCCCAGATCCGTCGACAAGCATCCACCGCGCGAGTGTGCGGTATCGGCTCCACCTGACGATCAATCCAAGACTGACGAATTCGCTCCACCTCCGCCCACTGCTCCGGCGTCGCCTCGGCGATTCTCTTAGACACGCGGCAACCCCCGCTCACGGTCCACCGGGAAACAACCCAGCTGCGAGTACCGGCTCATGTTCACCACCTCCAAACCTTCCCACTTCTCCAGATTCTGTCGCACGTAGTTCCGCATCGAGTCGAACGACGGCGTACGATACAGCCCCAATCGCTCCGTCTCAATCAAATCCTCCGGGGATTTCAGGCTGAGGTTATGGGCGTAGGCGCGGTCCGCCGTCCGGTAGAAGTCCACCCCATACAGGTACGCCTTACGGCACCCCAGTGCACAGGCCAGCGACAGCGCCGCCGTCAGGATCGCCCCGTGCCAGAAGAGCTGATTCTCAATCTGCAGCGGGTCCGGCTCGTGCGTGTACGTCGCGACGTGGACGCGCGGGTGGTTCTGGACCATGGCCAGCGCCGTCCGCCCCGTGCGCGGCTCCATGGGGCTCTCGTGCTGGGTGATCTTCCAACACCGGCGGCCCATGATCAGCGTCGTCCTCGGGTCGTAGTGCATCCACGCCTTGCGCCAGGCCCGCGGGTCGCAGACTACGGCGTACGTGGGGACGCAGAGCTTGACGGCTTCGTTCATGCCGATGGTGGGCACGAAGCCGTCGTCGAGCTTCTCGAGTTCGGCGAAGTCGAAGCCTTCGAGCGAGGTCCCGGTCCCGATGATGGCGCATGAGAGGCCTGCGCACGAGTCGATGAGCGACGCGATGCCGTTGATGGGGTCGGTCATCGGGCGCGTTCCCTTCGGTCGCGGTACTTGCGGGCGAGCTCGAGGTCCTTTTCGTCCAGGAGCCAGGCTCCGCGGTCGGAGTATCGGTATCCGCAGATGCCGTTAGCGCACCATGAGCGGAGCGTCCGGGGATGGACGCCGAGCTGGGTGGCGGCCTCGTGAGTCGTGTACGTTGAGTTCATTCAGTGTCGATTCCAAACCTTGCCAGACCCCGCCGTGCCCGGGCCAGCCCGGCCGGTCCCAGCCATGCCCGATTCTTCGCATCTTCCTCAGAGACGATTCCATGCCACGCCGAGCCAAACCTAGCTCTGCCCTGCCAGTCCCGGCCCGACCAAACCGGGCCCAAATTCCTTTGCATCTTCCTCAGGTGTCGATTCCAAGCCTTGCCAAGCCGGGCCTCGCCTAGCCGGGCCTCGCCCTGCCCCGCCGCGCCATGATTCCTTCGCGTCTTCCTCAGACAAACGATTCCCAGCCACTCCAATCCTTGCCGTGCCGACCACCTCGCCAATCCCAGCCAGGGTCGTCTCCTACCGCTCCCCGAGACCCTCGCGCAGCTCGCGTTTCGGGTGCGGGCCATTCAGCAGGCTCTTGCGGATCTTCGCCTCCGCCAAGATCAACCGCTCGTTGCGCTGCTTGAAGTGATCCAGCCGACGAACCTCCGCGCCGTCGAGATACTGAATCGGAACCTCGCTCGCCTTCTGACCCCAGAAAAACAGCGCCTTGCGGATCCGTGTCTCTTGGCGCTCGAGGTACCCGACCGCTTCTGAGGGGGTCAGGATGGCGATGTCGCCCTTGCGTTGCACGGCGATGAGGTCGGTCTTCTTGCGGATGTCGCTGGCGAGCCCGAGCCGTGCGAACTCGAACGCCTTCGAGCCTTCACGGATGGAGAATATCTCCTCCATCTCCTGGACCGTGATGATGTCGCCGTATTTGAGACCTGCGAAGTCGATGGGGTGAATCTTCGGGTCTTCCGCCATGTGTGTTCACCTTCCCGGTGAATGTTGAGAGTACGATTCCAAGCCTAGCCAATCCGGGCCGTGCCAAACCACGCCCTGCCTAGCCCTGCCATGATTCCTTCGCATCTTCCTCAGAACGATTCCAAGCCTAGCCAGGCCATGCCGGGCCGTGCCCAACCCCGCCGGGCCATGCCGCGCCTTGATTCCTTCGCATCTTCCTCAAGACAGACGATTCCCTGCCACACCCAGCCAATCCGCGCCAAGCCGCGCCTGTCCCGGCCGCGCCCCGCCTAGCCAGGCCCCGCCGCGCCTGGCCACGCCGTGATTCCTTCGCATCTTCCTCAGGCAAACGATTCCAAGCCCCGCCGCGCCTTGCCCCGCCGCGCCTTGCCCCGCCGAGATTTCAAAGCCGCCGGGGGTGGCCATAACACCCCCGGCAGCAAGCTGAGGAAGCAGCTTTTAGCTTACGCCGCTTCACCCACGAACCGACCGAACCGCGGACGATAATCGCCCGCACCACACAGACGACCCCACGCCTCCAGCGCCTGGTCCACGTCCGACTCGTTCAGCACATCGCCATCCCAGCTCAGCTCGATCGTCGCCGACCACCCATCGAACTTCGGACGCGTCCGCATGATCCGCTTCCCCGTCACCGCCACCGCCCGGTAGTCGATGCACGCCGGATCATCCCACCGCTTCTTCATGTCCTTCGGACCCAGGAAACTCAGCGGGAACGACTCCCGGTCGATGAACAGCGACGACTGGAACTGACGACCCAGCTTGAACTTCTTCGCACCCGCGATCATCCCCGCCAGCACCATGTCCGCCGTCAGGCACGGACGACCCTCGACGTCGAGATACAGCCCCCCGAAGAACTCGATCTTCGACATCGCCAGGTAGTCCTCCTCTGTCTTCTTCCGCTTGCCCGAGATCGCCTTCAGATCCTTCGAGAACTGATTCCGCGGATCCGCCAGCTGGATGTTGTGCATGAGCAAACAGCTCGTGCCCGTGATCACGTACTTCTTCGACTCCACCACAGAGTCCTTCCCAGTTCCGTCAGCCACCCCAGGGAAACCGCTCCTTGTTGAGCGTTTCGCACCCTGTCATCGGGCCGACTTGAGTCTGAAAACCCCCCGCCGCTTGCCAGGCAACCCATGGAGGAGAACTACACCCCCAGAATCACAGCGGCGGGAGGAGCGCGACCAGGAACACCCCAGCCGCTTGACAATCACGACACTACCCACGCCAGCCGGAAAGTCCAGGGGTATTTCAGGCAATTTCTCAGGAAATCGGCAGCCGGTCCCGAAGCATCAGCACCGCATCGTGGGGACCCTCATCGTCCCAAATCCAACGGGGAGACCAGCAAAGCCCCTTCTCGCGGGTCACGTCCACCCACAGAACCACCGGCCGGTCCTCCACCATCCCTAGGAACAATCGCTGCCTGGACGCCAGCCACGACGACCCATCGCGAGCCGATAACGGCATCTCTACCCACAAGAGCCCACGCGTCCCCAGCCGCCGACTCGCCTGCCGCAACCTCGACCAGCCCGCGTCCTCCCACCGATAAAGCACCGCTCCACCCCAGCCCGTCATCGCACACACCTCCGCCACCGGACGCTCCCCAGCGTACGGATGACCCTCTTCCTCCGGCGTGAAACGGATGGGCCAAAAACGGCGCCACCCCAGACCCGACTCGTACGATCGCCTCAACGACCGTAGCTGTGGACCGCTGCTCCCCATGGCACCTGACAATCCACCCCGAACGGTGCGCACGGACTCTCGAGCGAGCACTGATACACCCGCCCCGGCCAACCCATCTTTCGAAGCTCCTGCGCCACATGCGTGAAGTCCGTGATCATCCGAATGTGACGATCTTCCATGTACCGCTCCGAATCCAACCGGCGCGCCGACCGCGCCTTTCGCGCACTCGGCAACCCACCATCGTAGTAGTACAGGTCGTTCTTCGTGAAGCAGTCCACACCCAGCAGCGCGATGTGTTTGAACCCCATCAACACCGCCTGCGTCAGCGCCGCCGTCGCCGTGGTCTTCGACATATACAGACACCCCTGGTTGTGTTTCCAAGGGTGACCGACATCGAAACCACGAACCCGATGCGCCCACTCCGGGAACGGGTTCCTGGGCCACTCAGCCTTCGAGACCAGATGCTGCAGGATCGCACCACGAGAAAAGATGTCGACACCGTCCGGGACCACGTCCTTGCGATGGGCGTCCGCCACACCCGAGTCGTAGAAGATCCACGCGCTCGGAGTGTACGACTCGCGGTTCCGCCACATCTCCTGGTTGATCGCGAACGAGTAAATCCACGGCCGATCCAGCGACGTGAAGTCGAACCCCTTCAGGCTCGGGCCAGACCCCACAATGACCGCCATCCGCGGATCGTGATCCTTGTGGAGATCCCTCGCCGTGATGAGCGGCTCGAGCTTGACAGCCGGCCTGGAGTCATAAAAAGAGGGACGGGGCCCCAAGTGAGCCACGTCCCTCTTCGGAGAAACCCTCGTCATGCGCGGACGTTGTCCGTCAAGATGCACGCGAGGTTCCGGTCGAGGAGCTGCGCCCCCCACAGGTGGTCGAACGAGCAGTTGTACGTGACGCCGCTGTGGCTGTACGACTGCATGAACCGCATGGCCACACCATCGAGCTCCATGACCGAGGACCGGACACCGAACTCCGACGCCGGGCGCGCCAGGGGTCGGCTGATCATGGTCACCGCCCGACGGTGGAACGCCACCGACTGGCCAGACAGCGAGGACGTGCCCGCCGGTACACCCTGATCCGCGTAGACGTTCATGCCGTAGATGCGACGGATGAAGCCCGTCTGCACCGCCGGAGGATTCACGCCGTAGGTCTCAGCGGTGATCAACTGCGTGATCTGCAGCGCCTCTTCCTCGTGCTCCAGGCCGAGCACAATCGAGACGTCGTTACCGGACCCCGAGAGCGGGCACTGCTGCTGGCGCAGCTGTCCCCGAACCCGAGCGAAGTCACCGATCGCCAGCGTCGCGGTGGCAGGGATCTGGGCGATGGCGCCCGCACCCGAGAACGCCGTCAGGTACGACGTCCCGAGGAGCGTGTCGTCGACGTTCTGCGCGATCGGGATCGTGAACGGCTCGATGTACTCCGCGATGAGGTCGTGCATCGACGTCGACTGGTCCCGGTCGAGAATCTCGAACGCCGTGTAGTTGTGGTTCGAGAGCGTCACCGCGATGTTCGTCGCCGCGGCCCGCTCAAATGAGATCGATCCCGTCGCCGTATGGGAGACGGTACCGATCGTTCCCCGAGTCCGACTGCGGGTGTTCACCACATCGCCGAACTCAGCGACGAGGGGCTGGAAGTCACGGTGCACCAAGTTCGCAGCGACGTGCGTGTTCTTGAGCACCATGACCGACTCGCGCGCCCAAATCTCGGGCGGGTAGACAGTTCGAAGTTCAGCCATTGGGCTGACCTTTCTTCACTGCTCGACGACCTGCTTGTACTGCTCCTTCTCCTCCGGCGAGAGCTTGGCGTACTCCGCCATGCTCATTCCACCTTCGCGAGGAGAGCGCAGATCGTCGGGCTTCTTTTTGCCTTTGGGCACGCCCGGACCGCCTTCGCCAGCACCACTCCCACCCCGACCCGACTGAGGTTGAGCACCGAACAGGTACTCATTCTCTTCCGCGAACATCGGGATGAACTCCTCGAGGGACACCACATCGTCGCCCGCCTCCGTCTTCACAGGGACCGCATCACCGATGTCGTCATCGTTGATGATCTGATCCTTGAAAAGCTTGTAGGCGTGCGTTGGGTTCTTGGCGCCCATGTCCTTGAGCCGGGTGATCGCTGCATGCTCGCGACGCTGCTCGATGATCCGGGTTTCCTTCTCGGACTCCCGCTTCTCGGCTTCGTCTAGCTTGGCCTGCAACTTCTCCTGGTCCTTGGTCAACTTCTCGAGCTTGGCCAGAAGGCCGTGGTCTTTGCGATCTTCGCTCGGGTCTTCGGCAGGTGACGGGTCGGACGACGCCACAGGCTTCGGGTCCTCGGCGAGCAACTTGTCGATCAACTCATCGAGTTCTTCACGACTGTGCGCCGAGGAGGCTTGAGCCTTCGACATCTTTGACAGCGTTGACTCGAAGGCCTTGAGTTGCGAAGCGAGGAAATCGCTCATCTTCCCAACATCCTTCTTCGTCGCATACGCTGGCTCATCTGATCCGTCGTCGCCGTCGGGCGAACGAAGGACGAGTCGGTCACTGGGGTGCCAGTGGTAAACGTTCCGTTCCGCCAAGCCTGAAACTTGCCGTGCCGTCAAAGGGAGATCCCTCCGATGGGCCAGGGGCGCTTCCCCTGGGAAAGCCCGGTTCCTCGTGAGAGCCGACATTCCGGAGTCGCCGTACCTGTGCAACCGATGCACAGTGCCTGGGCGCCAGGTGATCACTCGCCCGCGCGCCAGTACCGAAAGGGTCCGGCATATTCCGGCATCTGTCAATCTCAGCGTACAAAAAATGCCGGGCACCCTGCGAGGGATGCCCGGCACCGGGAAGGTGGTGGGGCTGGTGCGAGCAGCCCCGAAAGGTGGTCTAGTGGATGTCTATGTCGTCGTCATCCACCACAAACCGGCTCACCCCCATATCTCTCAATCGACCCCCCAGCGTCGACGACTCGTGCCCGAAACCCGACCCCGACTCCGGGCGCGGCCCCACCCACGACAACTCGACGAACGTCCGCTCCTGACCCGCGCGGCAATACAACATCCAGCGGCCACCCGCCGCCAATCCGTCGACCGCCACCCGACCATTGCGATCCTCAATCCAGTCGAGATCCTCAGACCCCACCGACTCGCGCGCCGCGTCCAGGACCGCCTGCGGATCCAACACCCCCCGGCACACCCAACGCCACGCCCGGCGACGCCACGTCGCATCCGCCATCTACGCCTGCTCCCGTCGTACGTCGTTCAGCCGCAGCGGCTGCAGCTCCTGGATGCTCGCAATCCGCTCCGGGTCCTGGTCCATTGGATCCTCGAGCATCGGGCTCGACGCCCCACCCACCAGCGGGTTCGTCTCGATCTCGTGGTTGATCCGGTCCTGGATCTCCGCCGGGATGTTCCCCAGGCACATCGCCGCGATCTTCTTCTGGAACTCGCGGTCATACGTCTCCGAGTTGATCTCGTGCCGCGTGGACAACCACCGCTCGATCAACTCCTCCACCTCAGTCATGAACGACCGTGGGTAAGAGACCGAGACATCCGTCACGCGCTCCGACGGCGCAGGGTTCACCCCTGTGTTCCGGAACCGGTCCACGAGCTCGAAGAGATCCTCTTCCGCTCGCTCCGCGACCTTCGACAGATTCACCAAGATCCGCTGCTCGCTGACCGAGAACGAGATGGCCCGCGACCGGCCCGACATCGTCTGGGAGCCCGTCTCGCCACCCGACACCAGGTCCACGCCCGCCAGGCGGCGCATGCCATCTCGGGCCTCCGACTTGTTCTTCCGGAGCTGCTCGAGCATCGCTGAGTCGAGCGTCAGGAAGTCGGCGTCCTCGTTCATGTTCGGGTCGAGGTTGATGACGGAGTGAGGGCCGAGCGAGTACCGCGCGTCCTCGCCGTCGGCTTTCTTCATCTTCAACGTCGGGTGGGCATGCATCCACGACGAGTATTGCAGGTCCGCATCGGCCCGGAAGTGATCCACCTCGTACTGGACCGCCGCGATAAACGGCGTGCAGAAGTCCATGGGCCCGTCGAGTTCGTAGGGGGTCAGGACTAACGGCACCTTCCCCAGCCCATGCTCAGCATGGGCGATGAGCACAGGTGGGACGTCGCTGTTGCCGTCAGGCTTCTCGAAGAGCCGCCAGGCGGTCCGGTCATACTCGCGGTAACAGATGATCTTCTGGGCCATGCCCGGCATCCGCGACCGCCGGGTGTGCTCGACGATCCGCACCCAATTGAGCTCCCCCGACACGTCCACATCCCAGTCCGTGATCTGGTAGGGCTTGAGCGGCACCAGGCGGACCTCGTCGTCCCGGAGTGGGCGGAACGTCTTCACGAGCTCGAAACCCTCCGATGTGACCTCCATGACGCCCTGATCGCCCGTCTCTGGGTCGGTGACGACCACGGGCCGGTCGACCAGGAATGGACCGGCCCCGAGCCCCAGGGAGTCGTACAGCCGGCGGGCCATGAACTGGTCCAGGGAATGACCGGCGCCGTCCGAGTTCTCGAGCAGCCCCTCGTAGGCGGCCTGAAAGGCGCTGTCGTCGTCGTCGTCGCCTGAGCGGCGGGACGGGGGGCGAGCGGTCACTGCGCCCACCAGGCGGGCCACCAGGGGCGCTAGCTCGCCCTTGAAGCGGGCGAACTGAACCCGGCGGTCGTAATCGCGGGTCGTCTCGTCCTGGCCTTTGGGGAGGTACCGCTGGGCGTGGTCGCCACGGATGCGCTGGTGGAGCACTTGGTCCGCCTCGAAGAGCGTCTCAAAGCGGTGCTCGTGGAGCGGGTGTTTCGAGTTCAGGATGTCCGAGAGCGACGGCTCTGGCATGGGATGCCACCTCCCGGCGGTGATTGTCCAGGGGGAGGCATCGAATGTACAGGGGGAATGCGCAGATGCCGGCCAGATGCTCAGGAGCTCCCTGGATTTCCATGAGCCAAAACAGAGCAGGGCCGGGATGTGCGGCCTAGAGCCGGCCGATCGGGGATCAGCTCAGATGGGGCGTCGAAACTTGCCGGAAGCGGTTTGGGTTGGAACCGTCGGCGTGGTGCGTCTTTACGCTCGGAATGAATTCCGGCATGTCCCGAGCGAAAAACGGCGATCTCCCCGTTCGACCCTCGAATTAAGCCGAAAAATGGACCTCAAACGTAACTCGATGTTTTGAGAGCACGCGCGCTCGTACTGGTTTAGGACTTTGTTAGGGTATTGTTCGTGTTTTTTGACGGACCTGCCGGAATCGCGGTTAGAAAAACCTCCCCTATGGGGTACCGCTTGTGACCACTTTTCCCAAATCTGCGAAAACGGGGTCGATATGAGTTACCGTGCGGACTTACGACTCCTAGCGTCCTTATTTCGTGGTGCGATGCCCCGGGGCCCCCTCTGGCGGACGAGACATGCCGGAATTCGCACCAGCGATAACCACTGAGCACGTCGCCATTTCCAGACGAAATGCCTTCCGGCAAGTTTCGCCAGCCGAATCCTACCCATCCGGTTTGAATCTTGCCTTAAAATGGCGCGATACTGGGTGCTCTCCTTCCTTGGGTTTCCGGGATCCCTTCACGTCCTTCGGCGCGACCGGGACCGCCTCGAAGACCTCCTGCTGCTCCTCGTCCGGGACGTCGAGCCGCTCGAGCGTCAGCGTCACGCGGATCCCGTCGGGCGTCCACCGGGCCGTCACGACCTCCCACTCGATGCCCTCAATCTCCAGTGTGTCGCCGGGCCGCTGGCTCTGCAGCCACCCCTCGCCCTGGTGCGTCGCCATCAGATCACCTCCCCATCTCCGCCCTCACGCACGTCGATCTCGGGTTGTCGCTCCACCCGGAAGATCTCGTCCCGCTCCAGGTTGAAGATGTTGTTCTGCAGGTCGTCGATGCGGTCCCCCATCGGCTTGTTGCACGCGTCGATGATCCCCTGGTTGTAGATGTTCGCCTCCCGGTACATCTCGCTGTCCGTCATGGCTGTGTCCCGGTTCCACTGGAACTCCAGGAGCCACTTGTCCCGGAGGTCCAGGTCTACCGGGTTGATCAGCCGGCAGGACATGAGCGCGATCTCGGCCCGCCCGTGGTCGTCGGCCTCCCGGTAGAAGTTGGCCAGCTCCATCCACTTGATCGGGTCCCAGGGCTGGCGCTTCAGCGAGACGATGAGCGCGTCTTCGCGCTCAGGGATGTCGGTCCGGGTCCGGACCCACCCCATGTGTCGCTTGGGGTTCGACCACATGGCGCCGTGGGACGTCCACCCGTCGAGTTCACCGCGGGACCGCCGGTCGGGTTTGGCGCCCAAGATTGGCAGCCCCTGAGCGTCGACGGGGACGTCGACGCCCTGGTCGGTCCACCCGTCGGCGGCCTCCTCGAGGTCCTCGAGCGCCTCCTTCTGGTGGTCCATAACCTCCTCGTATTCGCGCTTGGCGGCGATCTCGGGGTCCACGTCATCGATTGGGTTGTGGTTGTCGCTCATTTGTTCTCCACATCCTTCACTTCGTGCTCGTACGACTGGGTTGCGCACACGTAGAGATGCCCTGTGTCGGTCCTCAGGTCGATACTCGTTGTGTAGCTCCCTTCATGTGAGTGGGACCCCATGACCCGAAATCCTCCTGCCTCACTTACCCAGACACCTGATGAGTTGGTCACGAAGTCTTGGTTTTCAAATCCAAGGTTGCGGAGCGCATCGATGAGCCGGTTGAGGCTCTTGATGTAGGTCCGGTGCTTGTTGCTCTTCTTCATGTGTCTCATCTCAGAAATGCGCGGTCATCGTCGACCGCTGGTTGCGGATGTACGCCGACGCCTGTTGGCGCCGGAACGGGAACAGCCAATCGACGATGTAGTCGAGCGTGTCGGAGTAGTGCCCCAGCGTCGTTCCGTCGTCCATCTTCTGCTTCTTGTCTTTTGAGACGACGCTCGTGGTCGACCGCGTGCCCTTGGCGAACGCCTGATTCTCCAGGTCCCGCAGGAGCCCTTTGCACTTCGGATGGATCCAGTACCGAACGACGCCCTGGGCGTTCCGGAACAGCGCGTTGACGCTCTTGATGCGCCGGGCGTGCATCGGGTTGGAGTTGGGGACCTTGCGCTTGATCTTGCCGACGAAGTGGTGCCGCAGGTAGTCCTCGATCTCGTCGTAGTTGGAGATGCCGACCTTGTCGCTGGCGTCGCCGTAGATTGTGATGCCACGGGTGTGGTTCTCGCCCTGCCGGCCGTACCGCCGGATGAACTCCAGGCACACGGCGGGCGTGTTCGCGTTCCTGAGCCCGATCTCGTCGATGGTGACCAGGTGGCTCCCGCCGCGAACCTGGTGGATGCTCATCGCCATCGGGTCGACGCCGAAGTCCCAGGAGATGTGGAGGTCGAGTGTCCGGTCGTAGATGGCCGCTGGGTTGACGTTCGTCTTCCGCCGGAAGTTGTAGTAGCAGAGCCCCAGGGCGTCGTCGATGTGCTGCCCGTCCAGGTACGCGGGGATGAGTTGCGGCGGCACAGTGGCCAGGATGTTCTCGATGAACTCGGGGGGGAGCCCGGGGTTCTCGCGGCTGGAGGCGCGGATGACCTCGAAGTCACGCCTCCACTTCTCGCGGGCCTCGGGGTCGTCCTCGTCGGGTCCCTCGACCCAGCGGCGATAGACGTCGTCCTTTCGCTCGGGGGTGCCGGTGACGATCATTTGGGTGTGGTCGTTGCGGGCTTTGCGGAGCCGGGACATCCCGGAGATCCAGAGCTCGGGAAAGTTCTTCACTTCCTGGGCTTCGTCGACCCACATCCAGGCGAGGTTCGTTCCGCGGATGCGTTCAGGCTTGTCGGCGGACCGGAAGTAGATTAGGTGTCCGTTGGGGAGAATGAGTTCTTGGTCCTGCTTGTGGTACTTGGACAGGTCCCAGAGCGATTGGCCGCGCTCGGGGTCTCCGAGTTGTCGAAGGATCCCGTCTCGGAGTGTGGGGATGACGGCCTGCTGGAGCATGACGTAGGTGGGTGAGACGATGAGTCCGGCGTATCCGGCGCCGTGATACATGGAGTTGAAGAACCCGCCTTTGAGTGCTCCGGCGAACGTCTTCCCGGACCCGAATCCGCCCTGGAAGGTGACGAAGGGTGCGGTGGAGCCGATGAGTCGTTTTTGTGAGGGTGTGAGTCCGACGGGCCGGCCCTGGACGTCGAGGAGTTGGTTGGCGTCGATGGTGAGGGTGCTCATGGTGTGGCGCTCCTGGCGATTTCGAGAAGGACATCGCGGAACTCGATCGGGGTCGCCGCGGCGGCCCGCTTCCCGACGCGGGGTCGGATATCGTCTTTGGAGACGTTGATTGTGGACCACGACACAAGATGTGTTCCGGTGTGGCCTATCCCCCAGCGGAGTGGTGGTGGGTCTCCGATGCCGTGCGCATAGAGCCATGTTGCCTTCTTCGCCGGGTGGCCGTATCGGCCCTGCTCGACGTAGGTGACCCAGCCACTGCAGATGGTGGATTGCCAGCCGGTGTATCCGGGGTCGGGGAGCCCGTAGCGGGCCCAGGCGTCAGTGTATGCGGGATGCTCGAGGACGCCTCCCCACCGCCTCACGGACTCCAGGGCGGACTCGAAGCACCCGCCGTCCTCTCCCCGCTTGTGGCCCCAGCGAGCTTCGACCAGGCCCGCGAGCCGGCACCAGCGGGAGCATGGCGGGTGAGCGACGACGGGGTGTGGCCCAGGGTAGTTGCGTGCGTCTCGGGCCTCATCCCAGAGCTCTACGCCTGGGAGCCCGGCGTAGCAGCCCTTGGGGTCGACGAAGATGGCGGCGACGGTGCTCATACCCCCGAGGATACCCCGATCCCTGCCAGGAACCCCAGGACGGCCCGGCGGTCGTCCGGCTCGAGCCCGTCCAGGATCGTCAGCACGGTCGTCAGGGCCAGGAGTGGCCGACTCCCCAGGCGGTCGAAGTGGGCCGCCAGGGCGCCTGAGAGCTGGTCTCGGTATACTCTGGCGCTGTCGGGGTCGATCGGGTCCTCCAGGGCGTCACCGAGCGCCTGGAGCGCTTCCTGGATGGGGTGAGTCATGCGCTGGGTCCTCCTGTTGGTTCTGGTCGGTTGTTCGGGGACGACGGCCCGGATCGGTGTTTCGCGGGCGTTCGAGGTTGGTGGGGTGGACCCGGCCCCGAACTCCGTCGTCGGGGACGAGGGAGATGAGTGGGTCGTCTGGGTGGGCTTCGAGTTCCAGCTCACCCCGCAGGAGATCCTCATCGTACGCGACGACGGCTCCGAGCATGACGCGCCAGTGGACGAGCCCATGGTGTTGCCGCGGGACGTCGAGCCCATTGAAGCGATCCGGTTGCCCGGGGGCGTGGAGGTTCCGACGACGACGGACCCGTGGCTGGTGGTGGCGTTGAGCATCTTGGCTCTGGTCGTCCTCGGGTTCGGTGGGAAGCGGGCCTGGCAATGGCGTCAGGCCCGGCAGCAGTGTCGGAAGTGAGTCATCACTTTTCCACCACCCGAGCCACCCAGGTCTCGTGGACGCGTTGTGCGAGTTCGCTGCGCTGCTCGACGGGCAGGCTGCGTTCGTGGGCGACGTGCCGGGCCGCGGCGTCGCGGACGTACTTGTATTTAGAGCGGAGCAGGTCGTACTCGCGGCGAACTGTGTAGTTGCTCCAGAGGAGCAGGGTCAGCGACACTCCGACGAGCGTCCAGCCGATGACGGGGTACCAGCGATTCAACGCATCCACCTTCCTGGGTTGAGTAGGGGCTCGGGTTGCCCGCCATGGCGATGAAGGTCAACCACGACCCCGAGCCCCTGGAGCCTGATTTTCCCCGTGGACTTCCGGTTTTTCAAGGGGTATTATCCCGAGCGACCAGGAACTGGAAGGACTGATCTTTGCCACGCCCCCCGTCGGATGACCCGCGCCAGAACTACACGGTGCTGCTCGATAGCGTCGAGGCCGCTGCGCTGCAGCGGCTTCGCAATCACTACAAGCTGCGATTCGACTCCGCCGCCATCCGGCAAGCCATCCTCGAGTGCGACGCCCGCATCACGAAGAAGAAGCGCTAGTCCGGTAGGAACCCCTCCATCTGAATCACGATGGCATCGGGGCGGTCCGCCTCGTTGTCCTTCGACATCAACCCGTCCAGCATCGCCAGCGTCTTGATGATGTCCGAAGCGGTCTTGATGTGCATGTTCAGCGACGAGTCGGGCCGCAGGTACTTCACCTTCGTGTACCCGTCGCGGTCCCCCTCCCCGTGGCAGATCTCCACCTGCTTGAGACCCTTCCCGTCGTTGGCCTCGACCTCATCCTTGATCGCCTTCGCCTGCTCGACTGAGAGCCGCAGGAGCGCGTTCAGTTGGTCCTGGCGGACCTTGAGCTGCATCCCGTAGGTGGGGTCCTGTCGGGAGTGGCTGGCGTAGTTGGCGAGCGCCTTGGAGAGTGCGGGGACGGAGACGTTGAAGCCGCGATCGCGGAAGTGGTCGGCGACGCGGTCGAGTGGCAAGCATTCCCCGGCGTGGAGCTCCCAGGCCTCGCGGCAGAGCGCGGCTTGTTCCGGGGTCAGCTCGTCGGGGTCGTGTTCGCCCGAGAAGAACAGGTCTTCAGGCTTGGCGGGACTCAAG